>JAISCS010000025.1 GCA_031265365.1 Verrucomicrobiales bacterium | reverse complement strand
GCGTCAGCGTGGCCGGCGGAACGGGTGCGGCGGGTGCTGGCGCATGAAGCGGCGCACGGTCAGCGGCGGGATGTGGCGTGGGCGCTGCTGGCGCGCGTGGTGTGCGCGTTGTGCTGGTTTAATCCGCTGGCATGGTACGCGGCGCACCGGCAGCGGGTGGAGGCGGAGTTGGCGTGCGATGACGCGGTCATCGCCGGCGGCGCGGCGGCGGATGATTACGCGACGGATTTGGTGCAAATTTTACGGGCTTGTCCGCGCGGGTTGCTATCGCCGCTGACGGCGGGGATGGCGGCGCGTCCGTCGCAAATCCAAGCGCGGCTGGTGGCGTTGCTGGCCGCTGACGTTGACCGCGCGGCGGTAAAACGCGGCGCGGCGCGGGCGCTGACCGTTGGCGTGTTGTTAGCGGTGGCGGCGCTGACGGTGGTGCGCGTCACTCGCGCCACGGAGATAAAATCCGCCGACCATGACCGGCAGGCGTCACCGGCAGCGCAAGCGGACAAGCCGGAGGGAAAGCAGATGTACTTTGGCGCGAAACTGCTCAATATGCCGAAGGATGCGCCCGTGTTGCAATCGGCGGAATTTAAGAAAGCCTGGGCGTCCGCTGATGTTGATAAAATCCTCGCCATCATTCGCGAGGTAGAGAATGCGGATGTGATTGCGTCGCCGGCTATTACGGTGAAATTGGGAACCAAAGCCAAAATCCACGTGCCACGTGAGTTTCGTTATCCCGTCGCTTTGGATGAGAATTCACAACCACTCTATTTTACCCAAAAGGATGTCGGCCTGACCATTGAGGTGTTGAACGACTGGAAGGATGGGAAAATCGCTCTTGATATGAAGTTGAGGTTGACCGAATTTGAGGGGTTTATCAGTTATTCGACCATGACCACGCAGGATAAAGTTCCGATGTTCAAAGAGCGGGAAAAATCGCTGTCACGCACACTCGCTGACGGTGAAAGCATCGCGGAATGGATACCAGAATTTTCCAAAGACACGCGGGTGGCGCTGCTGCTGACGGCGCGCTTGGTGGACCAGCCGCCCACGGTCAGCGTGGCCGAGCAGTTGGAGAAGATTGTTATTCCCAGAGTCGAGTTCACGGACGCTGCTGTCGGCGAGGTGTTGAATTATTTGCAAAAACAGAGCAAGTTGCACGACCCGCTGAAGGTGGGGGTAAATATCGTGTTCAAGGCGGAGCCGACCGGGGACTCGCCGGATTGGAATAGCGGGGGAAAATTAACGCTTAATTTGGTTGATGTGCGTCTTGGGAAAATTTTGGATTTCATACAAACGCTGGTGCCGTACAAATACAAGGTGGAAGAGCGAGCGATTTATGTATTTCCGAACATTGAAACCAGTGAAGTCATGTTGGTGCGGGTATTCGCGGTGCCGGAGAATTTGCACGCCGTGCTCGCTGACGGTGACCCGCGACAAAATCTCATGGCGCGTGGCATTGAGTTTGCCAAGGGAGCGACAGCGACTTATTTGCCGAAAGTGAAAAAATTAGTGGTACGGAACACGCTGGAGCAGTTGGACAAGATTGCCGCGTTGCTCGGCTCCCCGCTGCCGGCGGCGCCGAAGGCTGATGATGACAGGGCGGCGATACCGTCAGCGGCGAATACTAACACCAAGCAAGTGGAAATTAGCGCGAAGTTTTTTAATGTGCCCAAGGACACTGTAACATCGAAGTTGGCGGAATTTGAGAAAGGCTGGATGGGCACTCATGATGAGATAGTCAAAATTATGTACGCAGCCGGCGCGGATTTATATTCGGAACCAAGAATCACCTTGCTTGCGGGGCAAAGAGCAAAACTCCGGGGGATTGATGGTAATGAGCAATCATTTACTGCCCGTCAAGCTGGCGCCATTGTCGGCACTATGGTTGACGTTAAACCGAAAATTCAAGGTGATAAGATTGACTTGGAATTAAAACTTGAAAGCACGGTTATTGATGGATTTGTCCAACACCAGGACGAGCAGGGCAAGGAGATAACAACGCCTATATTGGTGGCGAGAAAGGTGGGCAGCGGCGTGAACTTGTTTGACGGTCAGAGTGTGCTGTTTTGGTTTCCCCAAAAAAATGATGCCGCCGAGAAAACAGGCGTGGTGCTGACGGTACGGTTGGTGAACCGGCAGGATTAATTTTATGGTTTTTCGCTATTATCAATGGACGCGAGTAAATTCTCCTTCCGTGTGGAAGGAACACGGCGGCGGCGTGTGGTTATCGCGTGATAATTCCCCTTCCGTGAAGGGGTGGCCGCGTAGCGGACGGGGTAGTTCAGCGTTCGGTGTTCTTTCCCCTGAAACGCTAAACTACCCCGTCGGCTCGCGCCGCCACCCCTTCACGGAAGGGGAATTTGCATCCGCGGGAGGCATGGTCGGTGAGGGATGTCTCAGCGTCAGCGATGCCCCTCTTCGAGAGGGGAATTAGCTCGCGTGGGGGAATTACTGACAGTGGAATAGAAATCAATTTTATTGGTAAAAATTATGAAAGTCTGGTTGTGGCAGTTGTGGTGGACATCGTCAGCGGGTTTGTTGGGGGCTTGGGCGCTGACGGTGTTGTGGCGGAAAAAATCGGCGGCGTGGCGGTGTTTGGGGTGGCGGTTGGGCCTGCTGGCGGTGTTGGCGGGCGGGGCGCTGACGGTCACGTCGTGGCGGGTGGAGTTGCCGTGGCTGGCGGCACGGGAAACGGTGGCGGTGGTCGCTGACGGTGGCGCGGTGGAGACGGTGACGGTCAGCGAGGCGACGCCGGCTGTGCCGCTGCCGCTGATGCCGGCGCGGGTGGTGGATTGGTGGTTGGTGGTTTGGCTGTCAGGCGCGGCGTTGTGTTTGTTGCCGTTGACGGCGGGGTGGTGGCGGGTGCGGCGGTTGTTGCAAAACGCACGACCGTTCGCTGACGGTCGGCGGGTGTTGGTGAGCGACGAGGCGGCGGTGCCGCTGACGGTGGGGGTTTTCTCGCCGCGCGTTGTGTTGCCAACGGCAGCGTCAGCGTGGCCGGCGGA
>JAISCS010000169.1 GCA_031265365.1 Verrucomicrobiales bacterium | reverse complement strand
GCAGGGTTGGTTTCGGCGTCAGCGCCGCCCCTGCCGTGAAGGCAAACCGGCGGCGGCCCACTCTCTTGAGTGCGACCGCCGCCGGCCAAGAAACAGCACATGCATGAGGTCTACTTGCGCCGCCGCAAGAAGATTAGTAGTCCCGTGCCCACGCTCAGGAGGAGCCAGGTCGAGGGTTCGGGGATGGCGGCGATGATAAACAGGCCGCCGGTGATACGCTCGTCAACGATGTTCGCGCCCAAACTGGCGCTGCCGATGGTTTGGTTGAGGGCGTTGGTTAAGTCATAGACCTCTCCATCCAGCATCTTATATGATTGCAGGTAGGTAGCATTGCTAGTGAGGTTGATTTTGCTAATGGTGTCGCCGATGACCAAGCCGGAGTTAAGCGCGAGGGCGTCGGCATAGTTGAGGGTGAGGGTGCTGCCCTTGCCCAAGGTGATGATGCCGGTGCCGAGATTACTGCCGGCTTCAATGATGAGCGTGGTGGCACGGGCGAGAGTGGCGGTGGTGGGGTTGGTGTTGTTAATGGTGACGTTGCCGGTGTAGTCGTGGTTGTCGCCTTGCAGGGTGAGGTGGAAGGAGGTGTTGATTATGGCGTTGGTGATGAGCAGCGTGCCGCCGCCGGTGAAAGGGGCGTCAATCACCATTTTGTTGGTTTGTTGGTCAACGTTTCCATTCAAGCCTTGCGACTGCCGGATAGTTACAGTGCCGTTAACTTGGATGGCAGTGGCGATGAGGGTTTGAGTGAGGCCGTTAGTACTACCGGAAGAGCCGGTATTTTGGTCCAATGCGACTCCATCGTTGAGGATGAGGGAACCGGTGAAAGTGAGGGTTGTGTCAGCTTGGCCTTTGAAGAATATTTTAGAATCGGCATTGAGGTAATTAACGGTGAGTGAGTCCGCGTAGAAAATATTATTGTCATCACTATTTAACCGCGTACGCAGTAATCTATCGGTGATGTAATAGTTATGTACCTCTGGGCCAATCGCAGTGTTGGGGGGTGAAGTTGGCGTATTACCCGAGCCATTGTACTCGGTGTTCCAACGAGCAATGTCGTAGACGCTGGATTTTCCGTACGTAGGCGCATTGTTACTATCATCAGGGCTTGTTTGATAATAAGTCTCCGCGAAAGCGGAGGTTAACATCCATGCGCCGGCCATGGCGCATAATATTTGTTTTATGATATTCATGTTATTTTCTTTCGTTGTTTCGCTACCACGGTAATGAAACGCGCCGGAAATAAAATGGACGTATCTCGGTTTGTGTTGCATTTAATCAGGATGATTTACTTATAATGTGAACCTCGCGCAGAGCTGCGGAGCCGCAGAGAATTTATTAAATCAAAAAAAACTCCGCGGCTCCGCGCGAACATCAACTGATTATCTGGCGCTGAACGTCAGCGGCGCAAAAAGATAGCGACAATTCCGAAAATATGGTAATTTGCCGGCATGAAATATCAAATCAACCTGACGTGGGACAAGGACGCCGCCGTGTGGGTGGCGACTTCCGACGACCTCGCCGGGCTGGTGTTGGAGTCGGGGTCGTTGGACGCTCTGATTGAGCAAGTCAAAAACGCGGCGGCGGAATTATTGGCGTTAAATTCGGCAACGCGGCAGCGTGCCCAAATTCTCACAGGCCATGCCCCGGCGTGAGCCAATTCCCCTTCCGTGAAGGGGTGGCCGCGGAGCGGACGGGGTAGTTCAGCGTTCGTCGTTCTTCCCCCGCAACGTTGAACTACCCCGTCGGCTTGCGCCGCCACCCCTTCACGGAAGGGGAATTATAAAACTCCGCGACCCTGCGCGAACAGCAAGTTTTTTATGGTTTTAATTCCCTGGCGGTTTCGATGAGGCGGATGAACTCGGCGCGGTAGCCGTCGGCGTCGGCGCCTTTGCCGGCGCGGGCCAGTTGCAGCGCCAGTGACAGGTCGCCGTCGGCGGGTGGGTTTTTTAGCGCGTCGGCGAAGAGGGCGATGGCGGCGGCGAATTTGAAATCGGCGCTCGCGGTTTGCCAGTCGCCCGCGCTGGCGTTGACGGTGACGTTGAATGGCGTGCTCGCGGTTTCCTGCGGCAGTTTGTAGCGCAGGCGGACGGTGCCCAGTTCGGCGCTGCCGGTGAGCAGGGTTTTCACGGTCTCGACGGCTTTGAGGTATTTCGACGGCTCGACCCGTTGCGCGTCTGCGTCAGCGCCGGCGGGGATGAGTTCATACAGCGCGGTGACGGTGTGGCCGCTGCCGATTTCGCCGGCGTCCTTGCGGTCGTCCTTGAAATCCGCGTTGGCCAGCGCGCGCTTTTCGTAGCCGAGTAGGCGGTAGCTGCCGACGCGCGCGGGGTTGAAGTCCATTTGGATTTTCACGTCCTTCGCGATGGTGACCAGGGTGCCGAGCAATTGTTTGGAGAAAATTTTTTGCGCCTCGGGGTAGCTGTCGATGTAGCCGTACACGCCGTTGCCGTGGTCGGCGAGTTGGACGAGGCGACGGTCTTGGTAGTTGCCCATGCCGAAGCCGTAGATGTTCAAGAAGACGCCGCTCTTGGCCTGGCGCTGCACCATCGCTGACAGTGATTCCTCGCCGGTGTCGCCGACGTTGAAGTCGCC
>JAISCS010000119.1 GCA_031265365.1 Verrucomicrobiales bacterium | reverse complement strand
GCATGGCCGCATGGCCGCATGGCCGCATGGCCGCATGGCCGCATGGCCGCATGGCCGCATGGCCGCATGGCCGCATGGCCGCATGGCCGCATGGCCGCATGGCCGCAACAGGCGCAGCAACATCAAACTGACCAATGGCACAATCATTTTTATTACAACCGAGCAATAATAAAATCATTTCTGAATTTTTACCACAATATTTTCAATATTTTTTATTCCCAACCCATACATCCATCGTCAGCATAACCGCCAAAAGTTGTTAACCACGAATAAACCCGAATCCCCACGAATAAATCCCCCCGCGCCCCAACTTCTCCCGCGAGAGCGAAATTCCCCTCTCGTAGAGGGGTGGCGGCGGAGCCGACGGGGTGTTTCAGCGTTTTAGAAAAAAGCGCACCAAACGCTAAAACACCCCGTCCGCTCCGCGTCCACCCCTCTACGAGAGGGGAATTATTTACGGCGTTGGCCTAGGCATTCGTGGCTATTCGTGTTCATTCGTGGTGCAAAAACTCCGCGTCTCCGCGCCCACGCCGCTCCGCTCAGAGCCTGCCCTGAGCTTGCCGAAGGGATGACGGGGGATTCTGCCATCCTTACGTAAGGATGGAGGCGTGGAAACGTTTTAGTTTGACTTCATTGCCGATAACCCCCGAATATTAACCGTGTACTTTTTCTATTTTGACGAAACTGGGACTCGTGATGTCACCCCGCGCGAAGGCAATCATCTTTATGTGCTCACCGCCGTTTCGTTGTATGAAAAACACTGGAACGCTTTCGACCAGGAATTGACCGATTTCAAACGCGAATTAGCCGGTAAAATTGCCGCCGAGCGGCATATCACCCTCCAACCCGCCGATTGTGAAATCAAATCCCATTCCCTGCGCCGCTCGCTGACCGAGGGAAAAAACGGTTACAACAAATTCGTCCACCACCTTGCCGAGCATCAAAAAGCCGCCATCGCCAAGCTCTATTATTCGCAACTCAACAAGCACCGGATGCGTGTTTTCGCCACCATCATTGACAAACGCAAGCTGCGTTCCGGCACGGATGGCGAGACCATGCATCGCATCGCCTATGAATACGCGTTGGAACGAATCACCCGTTACCTCAGGGAATATCAGCCCAAACACAACGGGGTCATTGTCATGGACAACACCCAAACCAAGTTGAACCGCCTGATTGCCGCCAAACACGCCGAGCTTCAACGGCACGGCAACGCCAACCTGGTGTTCAACCGCATCATTGAATACCCGTTTTTCACCGACAGCAAGCTCTCCAACGGCATCCAGCTTGCCGACCTTTGCGGCTATAATATTTTCCGCGCGTTTCGCAATTTGGATTTTGGTTACCAGCCGTTCCACGACATCATTCCCAATCTTCATAGCGCGAGACAATCAGCGGAACATAAACTTGACGGACTGAAAATCTGGCCGGAAGACAGTCCGTTTATCGCCGCGTGGAACCTGCACCTAAAAGCGAACCCGCCGGCGCGCGCCGACGGGTTCTAAAACAAGGTCAGGCTGGGTTTTCCATATCAAGCCTAAAAATGAGGCACCCGACATGTTAAAAATAACGCTTTCGCGCCAATTGACAATAAAAAATTGGTGAATTTTTTAGCCGACTATGCACCCCGTCACTCCGCCTCGGGACGCAAGTATGCAAACTTGCACGGCTTGATGGCATGTCCATTACCGGCTTGCCTGATGAGTTCAAGACCACGCCGGTAGAGTTCCCGGCATTGTTCTCCGGTCAAGTTCATGGCTTGGATTTTTTCCCGTCCCTCACGCGCCATCTTGTTAATTCGTTCCAGACTTTTAATTTCTTCAACAGTCATGGGCATGGAAATAATGTAGCCCGCCGACGGCGGCAAGGCAAGCCCGAAATCACCGCTGACGTTGACACCCTTGGCGACCGCAGATTGGGTAGAGATTTATCACGGTTACAGGCCAACGCCAAACCACCCCGTCCGCCCCGCGTCCACCCCTTCACGGCAGGGGAATTAACAAATTCCCCCCGCGCGAGCAAATGGCTTCGCTCCGCTAAGGTCGTTAGAAGCCGCGTGTAGTTGCGGCCTGACTAATTCCCCTTCCTCCCGGAAGGAAAGCGGAAGCGACGTGTAATTGCCGCTTGAATATTCCCCTCTCGAAGAGGGGTGGCGGCGGAGCCGACGGGGTGTTTCAGCGTTCCGTCCCCTCCCCTTCCCCTAAAACGCTAAAACACCCTGTCCGCTCCACGTCCACCCCTCTACGAGAGGGGAATTATTTACGGCGTTGGCCTAGACATTCGTGTCAATTCGTGTTCATTCGTGGTTAAAAAACTCCGCGTCTCCGCGCGAACATCAAGTAAGGAGCAATGGCGTAATGAAATGCTATTGCAACCAATAATCCGCCGGGGTGGATAAAAATTCGCCGATACCAATACCTTGTGCGCCAACCAATAGCTGTCTCTTGGGCTTAAATAATTTGGCGAATGCGGTCATGCCCGGTAGTGCCGCTTTGCGCCGACCGCTTTTGACTTCAATGGCCACGGAGACTCGCCCCCGCTGCAAGACAAAATCCACTTCCAAATCGCGTTCCCGCCAGTAGGAGATTTTTATGTCGCTGCCAAGCGTGGAATTGAACAAATGCGCGCCGACAGCGGATTCCGTCAGCCGGCCCCAATAGTCACCGTCCCGGCGAGCCTCGTCCGGCGAACGCGGGTCGCTGACGGTGATGATGGCGGTGTTGAGCGCCTGTAATTTCGGGCTGGAACCGCGCTGGCGGATTTGATGGCCAGTGTATTTGGGCAGACCGGCCAGCATCCCCGCGCCTTGCAACAAATCCAGATAATGCGCCAGCGTGACAGTGTTGCCGGCGTCAACCAGTTGGCCGAGCATTTTTTGATACGACAAAATTTGCCCGGAATAAGCGCAGCCCAATTGAAACAACCGCCGCAGCAACGCCGGTTTGTCCACCCGTGTCAGCATGAGGATGTCGCGGGCCACGGTGGTTTCAATGAGCGAGTCCAACACATACCGCCGCCAGCGTTCCGGCTCGTTAATCAATCCCACCGCGCCGGGATACGCGCCGTAATAAATGTATTGCGCCAAACTCCAACCAAACGCCTTTTTCATTTCCACGAACGACCAGTGCGGGGCGGTGACGGTCTCGAAACGACCGGCAAGACTTTCGGTAACGCCCTTGTGCACCAACAGCGGCGAGGAACCGGACAGCACCACCCGCAGCGGAGTTTTTTGTCGCGTATCCTCGTCCCACAATAATTTTACCATGGTTGCCCAGTCGGGGACTTTTTGAATTTCATCCAACACCAGCAACGCTCCTGCCTGATGTTGCCCCGCGAGCAAGCGAGCCAGGTCCCATTGTTGGCGCAGCCAAGTCAGGTCGCCCTGCGCGGCCGGGTCATCGGCAGCGGCATAATGCGCGGGGTATTTCAATGCCGTCATGACTTGTCGCACCACGGTGGTTTTGCCTACTTGTCGTGGGCCGGTCAACACTTGCAAAAAGCGACGCGGCTCTTTAAGGCGACGCAATAAGGTATCATGGATGGTTTGGCGCTTCATACAATTTACTCAATGACTAGAGTAAAATTACTCAAAGTCAAATCTATTTTTGCAACAGCTGTTAACCTTGTGGGACGACTAGTCCAACGTGCCGTTGAACACAATCGGATAAAGGGGAAAATGAACTATCAAATAAAAATATCCTGCATCCGCAGCGCGTCGAACCACTGCCTGTCCTGCATATCTTCGCTGACGATAATTGCGGCTTTAGGAGTTGCGTTAATTTGGAATTTAGATTTTGTAGTTTGGAATTTACTTGAAGTTTGCAATTTGAAATTTTGCACTGGATTTCTTTTAACGTTAAAACACCCTGTCCGCTCCGCGTCCACCCCTCCACGAGCGGGGAATTTCGTGGTGAAAAAACTCCGCGTCTCCGTGTCTCCGCGCGAACCTCAAGTAAGGAGCAATGGCGTATGAAATATAATATTCTTCGCGCCTTGGCGGCTGGAGTTACCTTGCCGGCACGGATGACCTACCCCGGATTGAACAAACCCAGCGACGCCGGCCACAGTCTTATCTGGCGAATACGGGTTTGAAATATTTTTATTTTACCCGGTTGACACGCTAACACCGTGGCCTATGATTCTTGGCTATGGCAAGAATTGAAAATGACAAGATTGTGTGCGAAGTCTTACAGGTGGCATCCGCCGAGGTGCTTGGCGAAAGCAAGCCGCTGGAGATAGCCGCATCCGTTTCCCAAGGCAACGCCCAAGGTGAATTGTACGGCGCGGAAAGTTACCACCGTGTCATCGAGATGGCGGGACACAGCGCCCGTAATTTTATCCAAGCCATGCAATTAAAACGGTCATGAGCTTTAGGATTTTGTACAATCTTGGCAACGAGCGGAGTCGGGACATTTACAACCTAGCCGCGTATATTGATGAATTTGCCAAGGTTTTAGGTATTACTTCTTTGCAGACAAATTTGACGGCACTGCACCAAGTGGTAACGGCATTGACCAGTCCCGACTTTCCACATGTTGACGGCATGGAAAAAGCCAGCCCGTTCAAAAAAGCGGCTTACTTCTTCGTCTGGTTTATTGCCGCCAAGCCCGTCATTGACCCGCTGCCCGGTTCGGTAATTCCAAGCGAATTGCGCAATATCGCCAATCACCAGAACGTAATTTTTGCCTACCACATCGCCGCTGACGCTTTGCACAAGGCCGTTTTGCACAAGAACGAAACTGAAGTGTCGCTAAACCATCACATCAGGGTCTCGAAACATTTCTTTATTGATTTTGTCGACGCCTTTTCAGCAGCGGTGCCGGCGCAACATTTCAAAATAGCCTCGTTACTTTTCGAGCAATTATGCTACAAGGCAAATCCGGGACTCTCTTACCCGGAAACTGTGTGACCGGGCGTGGCGGTTAACCTATTGCAAATATTCTTCGCGCCTTGGCGGCTGGAGTTCCACGGATAAACTACATTCCCATTTGCGTTTGCTTTTCAAACTAATCCGCGTTAGCTTTATTCCATGTCGGCGAAGGAAACCAAATTTGAACGAGCCAACCGCCTCTGGCACGAGCGCGCGCGCGCCGAGGACGCCCGCCGGCTCGCCGCCCGCGAAGTCACGCCGGAACAACTCCAGCGGGAAAACTCCTTCCTGCCGGCCAATGTCAGGATTGACGCCACATCCCGCATGTTGGAATAATGCCTTAAAATATTACTCCTATTAACCCGTGGACAAGCCTCTCACAGCGGTTCGTGATTACGCGCAAATCATCCAGGCCACGATTGACGGCAAGAAGCCGCTGGTCGTGGGCGGACAGGCCGTCAACATTTGGGCGTTAAACTACGAACGGCAAATCGCCGCGGACTTGGCGCCATATCGCCCGTTCATGAGCAAGGATATTGATTTGTACGGCTCCATCGACCTGCTCGACGCGCTGCACCGGCAATTTGGCGGCGCCAAGAAAGTTCCCCCGCACCGCGCCGGCACGGTCATGGTGGGTTTCCGCGAGACGGAACAACACCATCTGCCGCATATTCACGCTGATTATCAGGACGCCGAGGTGTCGGTCGCCATCGAGGACGGGCGTGTGCTCGGCGGCGGCATTGACCCGCGCAAGCTCAAGCTGGTGCAGGCGTGGGTGGAACTCCACCGCGAGGAATTGCTCGCGGACTGGAAGCTGGCGCGCGCGGGCCAGGCGTTGTATCAAATTCAACCGTTGCGATAAGTCATGACCCCGCGCAAACCCAGAATCATCGCCGTCACGCCGGAAGCCGGCTACACCTTGCGGCTCGAATACAACAACGGCGAGACGCGGCGTTACGATGTGAAGCCGCTGCTGGCTTTCGGCCCGTTCCGGGAGTTGCGCGACAATCCGGCGTTGTTCAACCGTGTCCGCCCGTGGCTCGGCACGGTGCAGTGGCCGAACGAGGCGGATATTTGCCCCGACGCGCTGTATGAGGAGAGCGTCGCCGCGTGAGGCGGGAAACGCTGACGGCGCTAATAATTCCCCGCTCGCAGAGGGGTGGCGGCGCCAGCCGACGGGGTGTTTTTGATTCGCTCCGCTAAGGTCATTGGAAGCCGCGTATAATTGCGGCTTTAGGAGTTGCGTTAATTTAAAATTTAGCAATTGGCCTTTGGAATTTACTTGAATTTTGGCATTTGAAATTTGGCCTTTCCCCCGCCAGGGAGCCACCATCACCGAAGCCCCGTTTTGTCCTTGTCAACGTCCCGCGTCACGGTTACAGTCAGCGGCGTTACGCCTGCCATTTCGATGTTCTACGGGATTGTCATCCGGATGCCTTATCGCGAGACGCAACAACACCATTTGCCGCACATCCATGTCCGTTACGGCGGCAAAAAGGCGGTGGTCGCCATTGGTGACGGGCGCGTGCTCGAGGACAATATCAATAGCAACAAGCTCAAGCTGGTCGAGGCGTGGCGGGTGTTGCATCGCGACGAGTTGCTGGCTAACTGGGAACTGGCGCGCGAGGGGGGCGAGGTTTACAAAATCGAGCCGTTGCGTTAAACTGGTGTCATGAATCCCGATGTCATTGCCGTCACGCCGGAGCCGGAGTACCTGCTACGGCTGGAATTTGCCAACGGCGAGGTGCGCCGCTACGATGTGAAGCCGTTGCTGGATTTCGGCGTGTTCAAGGCGTTGCGTAATCCCGCGTTGTTCAACGGCGCGCGCGTGTGCGACGGCACCACCGAATGGCCGAACGAGGTGGACATCTGCCCCGACGCGCTGTATGAGGAGAGCGTCGCCGCGTGAGGCGGGCGTTGGTTTGAAGTTTGGCAATTGGAAATTGGAATTTACTTGAAGTTTGCAATTTGGAATTTTGCGCTGGTTTTCCGTTAACGCTAAACTACCCCGTCCGCTCCGCGTCCACCCCTTCACGGAAGGGGAATCGCTGACGCGGAAATCAACCCCGCTAACCGTGACCTCACCCATCACCAATGTCCCTGCGCCAGCAAATTCCAATTCCCCGCTCGTAGAGGGGTGGCGCGGAGCGCCGGGGTGTTTCAGCGTTAATTTGGAATTTAGAATTTTCCCCCGCCAAGGAGCCACCATCACGCCGTGCAACAAAGTAATCCCAAGTTTACCCGTCGGACGGTTGACATGCGTCGCGGGACGCGCTAGGGTTTCCTCCATGAGCATCGCGGAAATCAAAGAAGAAATCTCCCGCATGACCCCTGATGAGAAGGCGGAAATCGTCCGCGCCATCGGTTGGGAATATGACGCTTGGGATTTACAGATGATTGAGGACGGCAAGCCGGGCGGGAAATTGCACCGGCTTGGCGCGGAGGCGCTGGCGGAGTATAAACGCGGCGAGTGCGAGGCGTGGCCGTGAAATCCTTGCGCGACCGGAAGTTTATCAAGTTGCTCGCGCGGTTGCCCGACCACGCGCAATATTTGGCGGAGCAAAAATTTTTGTTGTGGCGCGCCAATCCCGCGCATCCGTCGCTGGATTTCAAGGAGTTGACGCACGACCGCTGGAGCGTCCGTGTCGGCGACCATTACCGCGCCGTGGGTATCCGGCACGGTGAGTTGATGATTGGGTATTGGATTGGCACGCACGAGAACTATAATAATTTGCTCTAGCCGCGCTGACCTTTCCTCAACACCGAACGCCAAACCACCCCGTCCGCTCCGCGTCCACCCCTTCACGGAAGGGGAATTAAATTCCCCTCTCGCAGAGGGGTGGCGGCGCCAGCCGACGGGGTGTTTCAGCGTTCCGTCCCCTGCCCCAAAACGCTAAAACACCCCGTCCGTTTGCACGGACACCCCTCTTCGAGAGGGGAATTAGCCAGGCCGCAACTACACGCGGCCTCTAACGACCTTAGCGGAGCGAAACCATTTGCTGACGCGGGAAAATCCGCCGCTACCGGAGCACCACTTTGTCCTTGTCAACGTCCCGCGTCACGGTTAGAGTCGGCGGCGTTATGCCTGCCATTTCGATGTTCTACGGGATTGTGATTTACATGTATTACAATGATGCCCAGCAGCACCATCTGCCGCATATTCACGCCATTTACCAGGGCGAGGACGTGGTCATCGCGATTGAGGACGGGAAGGTGCTGGCCGGCGGCATGGACGCCCGCAAGCTCCGCATGGTGCAGACCTGGGTAGATATGCGCCGCGAGGATTTGCTCACCGACTGGGAACTGGCCAAAGCCGGCCAGGCACCGGTCAACATCGAACCGTTGCGTTAAGTTATGCACCCCGCCAGGCAACCCCGCAATCCCCGCGTCACCGGCGTCGAGCCGGAGGCTGGTTACACGCTGCGGCTGACGTTCACCAACGGCGAGGTGCGGCGTTATGACGTGAAGCCGTTGCTGGACTTTGGCGTGTTCGCGCGGTTGCGCGACGCGGCGGTGTTCAACGCGGTCACCGCCTACCACGGCACCGTCCACTGGGCGGGCGGCGCGATTGATATTTGCCCCGACACGTTGTATGAGGGGAGCGTCGCCGCGTGAGGCGGGAAACGCTGACGGCGCTAATAATTCCCCTTCCGTGAAGGGGTGGCGGCGCCAGCCGACGGGGTAGTTCAGCGTTAATTTGAAATTTAGAAATTGGCCTTTGGAATTTACTTGAAGTTTGCAATTTGAAATTTGGCCTTTCCCCCGCCAGGGAGCCACCATCACGCCGTGCAACAAAGTACCACCAAGTTTACCCACCGCGCGGTTGACAGGCACAGGGCGGTCTGATAGCTTGTCGCAGTCATGCATTATCCGGTTATTCTGGTTCAGAGCGAGGAAGGTTTTGCCGCCGGTTGCCCGTCGCTGTCCGGTTGCTGGTCGCAAAGCGCGACGCGGGCGGAGGCGTTGGCGAACATTCAGGTCGCCATCCGCGAGGTGTTGGCGGCCAAGGCGGAGTTGGTGTTGGAGCAATTCCACGCCGAGGGCGCCAGGGTGGAACTGGCTGACGTGGAAGTCGGCGCGTATGCCTAAGTTACCGGGCATCGCCCACAAGGACGCCATCCGGGTCTTGGAACAAGCGGGCTGGCGCGTGCTGCGGGAAGGGCGGCATACCATCATGGGCAAAGGCACGGAAGCGCTGCCCATTCCCCGCTACAATCCGGTCAACGCCTTTACCATGGGGCAGATTGCCCGCGCCGCCGGCTGACCCCCGAACAATTTCGGGCGTTGTTGTAGGTGAATGGAGCGCGGCGGGTACAGGCCAACGCCAAACTACCCCGTCCACTCCGCGTCCACCCCTTCACGGAAGGGGAAGCGCTGACGCGGAAATCAACCAGTAGCGCGCGGGAACAAAGTTCCATAAAATCACAAACAGATATCCAATGTATCGTGGACAAAAGAGGAGTGCGGCGGGTTAGGCCGTGCGGCGCTGGGCGAAGCGTGACCGTCAACCGCCGGTTGCATAAAATCCTCGACGCACACGTGTGCGTCGGGGATTTTGTTTTCTCGACAAGCACGTGCTTATCGGGGCAAATCAAAACATCCTAACTACCGCCAGTATTTTCCGCGCCTCTTGTGCGGTGAACGGGCTGTGCCGTCGCAGTTTGCTGGCCAGCGTGTGTTGGTTTAGCCCGGCCAGTCGCGCCAGTTTGGACACGTTCAACAGCGCCGACAACCGCATGATTTCCTCGGCGGCGAGGTCGGGTTCCGGGATTGGGTCGCCGTGCTTGCGCGCGGAACCGAGCCAGGAAGTCATGGCCTCCTCAATGTTGGCGGCGGCTTCCTCGCGCGTCGCGCCGTGCGACACACAACCCCGCAACGCGGGCGCCTCGGCGATGAAGGCGCCGTCATCGTCACTCCAGTAAATTTTAGTTAGATATTTCATGATAGCATCCCTCGTATGGTTTTAATATAGTGCGGCTTGATTTCCTTGCCGTGCTTCGGCAACGTCACCCGCCGACCGTCAGCATGGCGAAAAGTGTGATGGCTACCGGCGATGAAATCCAGGGTGAACCCTTGGTGCGCCAGAATCAGCGCCGCCTCGTCAACGCTGAAACTTTTGTCCGCCTGGCCTAACAGCAACTTTGCCAGCAACTTTTTTGCCTTGCTCATGGAAACAATATGCACAAAAATTTGTGCGCGGGCAATAATTTTTCCCGATAAACACGTGTTTATCGGGATTTTTTGCCGCGTGGATTTTGACATCGCACCCTTGGCATGGGATCCACCATCATCGAAAAAATCAAGGCGCTGGCCGGCGCGGATGAAAAACTCACCGCCGCCACCACGCGCATCACCGAACTCGAAGCCTCCATCGCCACGCTGACCGCCGAGCGTGACCATCTTCAGCCAAGCGCGTTAGAATGCTTGCCACAATGAAACCCTCATTCTATCAGCCTTCGTGGCAAAATGAGGAAATTTCAGAGTCTGCGGTAACTGGTTCGATCCCCGTCGACTCCGCGTAAAATGTTCCCCGTATGTCACGCGTTTGTCAAGGATTCCGTATTGGCGTCCGCACCAGCAGCACAAATTAAGCCGGCATAATCCAGCGTTAGCAGCGGAGTGCGGGTTTACTACCCGCGACTGTGTTCTCTGCGAAGCCGCAAATATTTGGCGCGGCGTGCGGCACAGTCGCGGGTAACAAACTCGCGCTCCGTAGCTCACGCATGATTCAACATCAGTTCCACTTTCTTGCCGCTCTTTTGGTCACTGACGGTGACCTTTCCGCTTGCGCCGAAACGGACGCTGACGTTGAAATCCTTGTGCGTCAGCGTCAGCGTGTCGCCGGTGCAACGCGCCGCCGGCAGTGAGTCGCGCATGTCGGTGACTTGGATGAGCAGCGCCGACATCTCCGCGTCGCTGACGTTGAACAAGATTTCCTGCGTCGCATAACCAGCGCCGACCTCCGGCTGCGCGGGCGCGTCGCTGTGAATCAGCGGCACCCGCTCCAGTCCGCGCAACGCCTGGAGCCGCAAATACCGCCGGCTGCCCGCCGAGTCCGCGTGCATGGTCGCGTTCAGCGGCACGTGGTAGCGCGTCACCTGCGCGAGGTCGCAATCGCTGCGGTCAAGCACCAGGAACGCCAGCGGCGAGAGGCGCACGACGGCGCGCCAGTGATGCACCGCGCGGCCCAACGGGACGTATTGTTGCACGGCGGTCTGCGCCATGAACACCGGCGTGTAGGCGACAGCAAACGGCAGCGCGGCGTCACCGTCAGCGTGCTGCGTGAGCCAGCCGCGATTGAATTGCCACAAATAATTCAGCGGTGCGAAGTCGCGCGGCGACCAGCGGCTGTGACCGTCAGCGGCCACCTTGCGCCCGCCGGCTTGCGGGTTGCTGAAGGCTGAGTCCACAATCCACGCGCGTCCGTCCGCGAAGAGCTGGATGCTGCCCTCGTCGTTGTGATGGTGCCCCCACGCCGCGCCGTTACGCAGCACCAGCAGCGTCTCGCCACCGTCAGCGGCTTGCGCGCGGAAGAAGTAGCCCAGCCCGCGCACGTAGCTGTCGCGCCACGGCGGGGCGACGGGTTTCACCGTCAGCGGACGGTCGCCGTTCATCTCGCGGTACGCCCAGCCGAGCGCCGCCGCCAGCGGCTTGTTAGATGGCGCGATGGCCTCGGCGTAGTCGTGAATGGCCAGCCGGTAGATGTCGCGCAAATCAACGCCGTGGTCGCCGAGCGCGACGGCGTGGCGTTTGCCGCCGAAGTTGGCGTCGCGCGGCGAGAGTACGGCCAGCAGCGCGCCGACCATGCGGTGAAATTGCGGGTCGGCAAAGCCGTCGCCGACGCCGTCATCGCGCCGCCGCAGCAAGGTCGGCAATACGGTGAACAGGACGTGGTGATAATACGTGTGGCTTTCCTCCCACACGCCGCTGTCGGGATACACGTGGTATGCCAGCTGCCGGTTCCACATCGTTGTGAATTTCTCGCGCCACGCCGGGGCGTCGGGGTGGCCGGGGAAAATCTGCGCGGCAAGAGCGGGGAAGTTGAACACGTCGGTGTAAAAATTTTGGTTGGCCATGCCGGCCATCGTTGGCTCCAGCGAATCGTCAGGGTCGCCCATGTTCATGGACGGGCCGCCGATGTAGTAATTGTCCGAATGGAACAGCGCGCACAACCACGCAAACCACGCGCGGCCCCGCTGACGCTGGGCCTCGGTGAGATGACCGTTGGCGGCGAGCCATTCCCAGTCGGGCAACTCCTGGCCGGCGAGGCGGCGGCTGACGACGGGGTTGCTGTATGCCGCGCCGGAGCCTTCCCAGCAGCCGTACATACGCGCGGCGAGCTGGTCCATCAGCACTTCGATGCGCTGGCTCACCGTCAGCGAGCGCGGGAAATCGTACTCCGGCCGGTCGGGATGCTGCCACGGCGCTGACGCGCCGAGGCTGGCCGGCGCCGGTTCCTGCGGCCACACGGCGGTGATGGCGAGTTGCTCGCTCAGCGGCAGCAGGCCGTGTTGAATCCAAATGCGGCGGAGCAAACCCTGCTGGCGGCGGTAGCGGTCATGCGCCGGCTTGTGCTCGAATTGCGCGAGCGGCGTCGGGTCATAGTCAGCGGGTAGCAGCGCGTCCTGTTTGGTCAGCACCAGCGCCCACGAACGGTGACCATGGTGCAGCCAGCCCTCGACGGAAAAATGCGGCTCGTTGTTGTTGACGGGGCGGGCGGGGATGAGTTCCGGCGACAGACTGCCGTCGGCCTTCGCGTCGGGCGGGACGAGGCGGCGACTGTCAGCGTCACCCGGCAGCCAGCGGCGCGACCACGCCTCAAGGAAGTTATGCGCGTTGCCGCGCCAATGCCCGCCGCCGAGCACGACAAAACCGATGGCATCGTCAGCGTCGGCGAACTTCAGCGCGTAGCCGTCGGAGAAATCGTGCAACTGCGAAAACTGGTTCCAGCACGCGAGCCGGGCGAAACGGCGGTCGAAGAAATATTCCACCGGCAGCGTGGTGTGGCCGCCGCCGTGGTCGAGCAAGTGCAGGTGCGTCGGCAGGTCGCCGCCGCTGAAGTCCCACACGATTTGGTCGCCGCTGCCGGCGTCGAAATTTTCCTCCACGCGGATGAAGTCACTGTCAGCGTCGAAAGTCAGGCGCGCCGTGTAAATTGTTTTGTCATGCGTGGCGGCGGTGTGTTCCACGACCACCCGCAGCGAGCCGTATTCAACCAACCGGGCGTTGACGCTGACGATGGGCTTGCGCGTGTCGAAAAACGCGCGCCCGCGCCACGGCCCGCCGCTGACGCTCACCCGCCGCACGGGTGCCGGCGCGTCGCCGCCGCCGGCGCTTTTCCACTCGCCGAGAAACACCTCCACCGCCCACGTGTCGCTGCTGATGACGGCGGATTTTTTGCGAGTGTTTTGCCTGACTGACAGCGGCGCGGCCAGCCTCGGCACGGCGGCGCCGGCGGCGAGGCGGTAATGCTCGTCCGCGCACAACTCAACGGACATGAACGCCAGCGTCGGATTTTCCCGCGAGCGCTGCGCCGTCAAAATTTTCCCACTGTTAGTGTCGCGCCAGCCTAACAACTTGGTGGATTTCGTCACTCCGGGCGGCACACTGACGGTGACCAGTTGCCGTCGGTGATTCAGTCCGAATTTTTCGTTGATGACAATTTTGCCGTCCGTCAGCGGAACGACTGGTGACGATGAGAACGAATGCATAAATATATTCCTGTTTTCAGCCCGACCACGCCGCCGGTCAAGTTACCCCGCAACCCGCCGATTGCTGCCAAGCAGATTGAATAGTGATACCCATTCCACTTTGGAGAAGCAAGCCTGATTTTAATATTCACCTCCCGTTACAATCATATTTTTATTTTCGACAGACAAAATTAGGTTGACAAGACTTCCATCTTTCACATTTACCGTCCCAAAAATATAAGGAAGTTGGTTGGTAGTGTCATGGTCAGTGTAGTATTGGCAGTTCAGCTTGGGCCGTAAAGCATTTCAAAACTAGCTGGATTCAGTTAGTTAATGGCGCATACCCGCAAGAGCGGAACCAAGCGGCGGCGTCTGTCAGGGTCACAGTCGCCAAGGCAATGGCTCGGCGCAGGGCGAATGGGCTGCGGGCCTGTACGATGCGCCGCACGGTTTTGACTTTGCTCCACATCTTTTCGATTGGCTTAAACTTGGGACTGTAGGGCGGTAGGAAGACCGTCCTTGGCTGCTGCAAGCCACCGGCGCCGGCCTGCTCGCCCTCCTGCACCGCCGCCGTTGACGATGCCATTTTTTACCAAGAGAGCATGGAGTTATTGGAGAAGTTTGGCCTTGCATAAATCGCCTTCCTCCAATTCCTCCATGTTCTCATTGTAAAATATCAATTCCCCGAACGCTGAACTACCCCGTCGGCTGGCGCGGCCACCCCTTCACGGAAGGGGAATTGGCTGGCTCCCCTCCTCTTCCTTCGCGTCTTCGTGGCGGGAGTTGTTTTAGAACTGGTAACGGTAGCTGGCGTTGATGCTCCAGGGGGTGTCGTAGTGGGGGCCGAAACGGTATTCGTAGTCGAGGCGGAGTTGGTTGTGGGCGTCGAGTTGCCAGATTAGGCC
>JAISCS010000022.1 GCA_031265365.1 Verrucomicrobiales bacterium | reverse complement strand
GTGAAGGGGTGGCCGCGGAGCGGACGGGGTAGTTCAGCGTTTAAGGGAAACTGCCAAAACCAAACGCTGAACTACCCCGTCGCTCCGCGCCACCCCTTCACGGAAGGGGAATTATTATGCGCTTACCTCACGCCACCGCAATTCTACTGATAACGGGATAGAACCTGTTATTTTTAATCGGCTGGTTGGGCGCGCAATAGGGACGACACGGCGGCTTGCAGACCTTTGAGGTCGCGGGCGATGAGGTTCAGCGCCTGACATTCGCCGACGAACGGAGAGAAAGTCAGGCAGACGAGGCCTTGCGCCGGCTTGAGTTGACCAACAGCGGGCGGTAGCAAGTAGCCGCGGTCTTGGTCCATCAGCAAGACGTTGTCGTTGGGCGAGCCGAATAGCACCAGGTCAGTCTCGGCGGTTTTCCATTGCGGATAGGGCTGGGTCATGACATAAGGCTGGCGGTTGAGCACCAGTTGATTCGGCTCGGCGCGGCTAAGTTCAACCTCACGGCCCATGTCACGATAATACGCGGCGACGGTTTCGGCCAGCCGGCGCATTTCGGGATTGGCGGCTTGTTGGTCGGTCAGGGCGACGGTCAGCGGGTGTTGGCGGCGGGCGGCGAATTGTTTGATGTCGCCGGCTTGGTTGATTTGGATGGTGGCGTTGTCATTGCCAGCGGCGGCGGCGGCGGCGCTGACGGTCAGGGTGGCGTGCGCGGACAGGCCGCTGAGTAATTCCGTGGCGGTGATTGCGCACGCGCCGAAAGCGTCGTCGGTCTTCACTGGCAAGCGCGTGAGCAAGCCGGTCGCGGTGTGGATGGTGACGGTTTCTTGCGCGCTGTTAATCACCAACTCGACGGGGATGCCGCTGATGGTGTCCGTGCCGCTGATGGTGACGAGGACTTGCTGATAACCGTCAGCGCTGTCGCTCAAGGCAATCTCCGGCGCGGTGACGGGGCGCGGCGGCAGCGCGTACCATTGGAACGCCTCGCGGGTGAGGTCCACTGTGCCCGCGTCGCGCGCGGAAACTTGGCGGCGCTGGCGGACATCGTAAATGGGGCGGGTGGTGTTCCACGTTACCGCGCCGGTTTGGCCTTTCATGACGCGGCGGTCTTCTTGTTTGCCCTTGATGGTCAGCGGCACGGTTTCCATGAGTTGATTGACCACGGTGACGTACTGCACGTCGCCCGCCAGCGCGGGGACGGCCCAGACGGTCGGGTCGGTTGAGACGCACACGGGCCTGGCTTGCCGCGCCATGACCGCGCGCAATTTCTCAATGTTGGCGGCGTTCCGTTCGAGCAGCAGCGGCGTGGGGTCGAGCAAACTTTGCGGGACGTAGGCGCTGACGCTCAGGTCGGTCGCGGTGGCGGGGACGGGGCAGACCGATTCGTCGTCGAGTAAAATCTGCCCGCCGCCATTCACGAATTGTTTGAGCGCGTCGGCCAAGCCCTCGTGCCAGACCCACGAATCGTCAAACTGATTCAGCCCGACCAGCAAAATGGTTTTCATCCCCGCGTCGAGTCCCCGCTGAAGCTCATCCGGCGTGATGAGTCTGGCGGGCCAGCCGGCGGCGTGGCACAGGAACAGCGCCTCGGTGGTTTTGCCCTCGTGCGAGCCGCGCAGGATTTGCGCGTCGCTGACGATGCCGCGCAGGAGGCTTTGCGGGTGAACATAAAGGATGCCAATCGCGGCCAGCGGTTTGCTCATCGCGTAAGCGCCGCCGTAACGATGCATCCACGCGTACCATTCTTTTTGGTCGGCGATGATGTCGGGCCGCGCGCGGTCGCCGGTCGGGTTGGGCAGGAAGGTGGTGCCAACCGCCTGCACGCCCCTGGTCAGTGCCAGCGCGTAGGCCCGCTGACGCAGACCGCGATTTAACATCAGGAAGTTGAAATCATCCAGCAGCGCCCAAGTCGGCTTCAGCGGGTCATCACTACGCAAGCGGTCCAAAAGCGCCACGTTGTGCAGCGGCAGCGAGGAGGTGTATTCGTTCCAATCATACGCCTGCATGACCTCCAGCCCGCTGAAAATCCGTTTGCCGGGCACGGTGCCCATCGGCCAGCCGCCCCGCCCCAAGCCGCCGGGCGAGCTGCCGAACATCCCGCACGTGGCTTGCGCGGCGGGCGCGGCTTCCTTGAGCGCGCGGTTAAAGTAACCCAGAATCGTGAAGGTCTCGTCGTACTTGGCGAGGTAATCAATCACCTCACGGACAGCGGACGCGCGGTACTCCTTGGTGTCCAGCCCGTCGGTCACCGCCGCTGACACTGGAATACGCACCGGTTGCCCCTGGAAGAACGCGTTCATCGCCTCCGGCCACGGGCGGTCAGGAATCGGCGGCGCCCAGTGCCAGTAGCTGACGTAGCCGCCATTGTCAGCGCCGATGTTGACGCCGGCGAAATTGCCGTAACGCTGAAACCGTTGCGCTTGCACTTGGAGGCTGCGGTACAAGGGCTGGTGAAAATCCGGCAACGCCCACGCGAGGATGTTGATATTGGCGTGGTTAACGCAAGGCCGGAACCAACCGTTGCCGGGTACCAACCCCAGTTGCACGCCGGCGCGGGCAAGGGCGGCGGCCACGGCGTCATGGCTGCGCGGCTCCGCGGGCAGTGCCTTGCCGCCCAGCGAGGTAAATTCAAACACGCGGTCGTAGCCAGTGTCAGCGAGGTAAGCGCCGTACTCGTCCGGTGTGCCGGCGAAGGCGCGCGTGGTGCCGTGGCCGTCGGCGCCGTTGTAAAAGAAGCCGCCGCTCATGCCGTGCGACAGCGAGATGGCGTTCACCGTCAGCGGGGAGCGCGGGACGGAAATACCCAGCCGCGAGCGCATGGTCGTCACGGTCAGCGCGGGGTCGAACGGGTCGGGCGCGTAACCGTCCAGCGCGGCGACGTCTTTGTCCCAGTCGGCTTGGTGCGGGAACGTCGCGGGCCGGTCGAGGTTTTGCACGCTGATTTTCGGACCGGCGCCGGGCAGGGTAACATTCAGCGGCAGCAACACATCCTTGGGATTGCCCAACTGCACCGGTTGCAAACCGACCTCGAAATCAACCGGCGCGCGCCCCGCCACGGTCAGCGTGTAAGGTTGCTTGGGCGCGCTGGCCGGCAGCAGCAGCGTCAGCGAGTGGAACGGGCCGGGCTGTTGGTAAATCGTCCGGCCTTGGTATTTCAACTCAACATCGCGCACATCCGCCGCTCCCGTCCCGCTGACGATGACGGGAAACACTAACAATTCATAATCCAGCGACCACGAGCGGGCGTAGCGGTCGTCCGTGTACACATAATTGCGCCCCCAACGCCAAGCCAGCGGGCGCAGCCAGTGATGCCCCGGCTCAATCACACAATCGCCCTCTTGCTCGAACTTCGACATCGCCTCCTTGCCTGTCCGCTTGCGGATGAATCGAACTTCCTCGGCCTTGTCCCCCTCTTGAAACAACAACTCGCCATCCAGCGCGATTTGCGGCCAATCCACCGCGTCAGCGTCATCCTGGCGTTGCGCAATTTGGTGGATGCGCCCGTAGCCGATGGTGTTCGCCGCCGGCATATCAAAGCGACCGAGGGAAAGTTTCACGCGGTAGAGCACCGGCGGCAAATCAGCCACCGTCGCGGGGCGCGTCGCCAAACCGCCGTTTTGGTCTTGGTCAAGCTGCGCCACCGTCAGCGCCCGCGCGTAAAGAGTGAGCGCCCCGATTTGGCCGCTGAAATTATTGCCGATGAACAGCGACTGGTCGTTGGGTTGCAGCGGAAACTTGGCGGCGGCGCGCGCGGCCTCCTTGTCGTTGATGTAAAGAATCACGTTGTCACCGGTTTTATAAGTGACCGCGACGTGCTGCCATTTTTCCGGCGTCAGCATATTTGGGCGCGACGTGAGCATCTGGTCGGCACCGCCCACGCCGCCCTTGAAAAACAGCGCGCCGTTGTCAAACACGCCGAGCTGGAACGGCATATCCCCCTGCTTGCCCTTGGCCGTGATGCTGAAAGTCTTGCCCTTGTCCGGCAAGCGGTCCATTTTAATCCACGCCGTGATGGACAACTCCATCCCCATCCGGTCAATCAAGCCCCGCCGCTTGACCTCCGCGAACCCGGTCCCGTTTAATTGCAGCGCCGCACCCCGTTCCGCGACCTGCACCAACTCCGCGTTCTTGAGTTCCAACGGCGGCTGGCCCGCCGGCGTCATCGTCAGCGCCGCGACCAACGGAACCTCATCCGCGGCGGTAGTGGTGAGTGTCAGCGTGGCCAGCGCCAGCGTCATGGCGATTTTTTTCATCATGCGGGCAGTTTGTGCTTTTTCCTCCCACAAGTCAATATTTGGTAGTGCGTTAAAAAATCAGGTTCTATCCCATGAACAGTGGAATTGCCGTGGCGCGCGGCAGGCGCATAATAATTCCCCTTCCGTGAAGGGGTGGCGCGGAGCGCCGGGGTAGTTCAGCGTTCGGGGGGGAAGAGCGCGAAACGCTGAACTACCCCGTCCGCTGACGCGGCCACCCCTTCACGGAAGGGGAATTCGCTGGCGCGGGAGGCCGGGGCGGTGGGGAGTGTGCCAGCGTCAGCGCTACCACTGCTAACGACGAGGAACCAAAAATCAAACATGAAAAAACTTGCCTTTTGCGGGAAAAGTCGCATTGTCAGCGTTTTTATGAAAAAAACCTCTCGCTCCAAGGGCGCCGCCGGTCACGCGGCGCATACCAAAAACGCCACCGTCAGCGGCCTGCCCGGCCTGATGCCGCGTCCGATTAAAATCACCATGCTCGGCGCCGGCAGCGGCTTCACGCCGCGCTTGGTCAACGACGTGCTGAACATCAGCGGCAACCAGGGCGGCGTCATCGCGCTCGTGGACCTTGACCAAGAGCGGCTGACGACCATGACACGGCTGATTAAAAAACTCATCGCCAAGCTCGGCGTCAAAAACTGGTCGGTGCTCGCCGACGCCGACCGCCGCAAGGTCATGCGCGACAGCGATTACCTTGTCAATTGCATCGAGGTCAACGGCCTCGGCTGCGTGCGCCACGACAACGACATTCCCGCCAGATACGGCATTGACCAATGCATCGGCGACACCATCGGACCCGGCGGCTTGTTCAAGGCGCTGCGGACGATTCCGGCGTGGCTGGGCGCGCTCGCCGACGCCGGGCGCCTGTGCCCCAACGCCATCGTGCTGAATTACACCAACCCGATGAACATGATGTGCCTCGCCGCCGGCTGGGAGACCAACCTGCAATTCGTCGGCTTGTGCCACTCCGTGCAAGGGACCAGCGACCTGCTGGCGAAACGCGCGGGCGTGCCGTATGCGGAGATGCGCTGGGAGTGCGCCGGCATCAACCATCTCGCGTGGTTCACCAAACTGGAGCACGGCGGCAAGGATTTGTACCCGCTGTTGATGAAACAAGCGCGCGAGGATTTGGCGCGGGCGGAGCGCGAGGGTTACACGCCGCTCGAGGAACAGGACCGGCCCGAGCATCAGCGGGACTTGGTGCGGAAGGACATGATGCTGCATTTCGGCGCGTTCATCACCGAGTCGAGCGGACATTTGTCGGAGTACCTGCCGTACTACCGCAAGCGCAAGGATTTGCTGGAACGCTATTGCCGGGCCGGTTACGACGGCGGCAGCAGTTTTTACGCAAACTCGTGGCCGGGCTGGCGCGCGACCGCCGACCGTGACCGCGCCGAGATGGTCAGCGGCAAGCAGCCCGTCGGCTGGGAGCGCAGTTGGGAGTACGCCAGTTGGATTATCGAGGCGCGCGAGAAAAACGTGCCGTTCCGCATCCACGGCAACGTGATGAACCAGCGCGGCGGCGGCGGCGCGCTCATCGCCAACCTGCCCGCCAACGGCTGCGTCGAGGTGGCGTGCATGATTGACGCCAACGGCATCCAGCCGACCCGTTACGGTGCGCTGCCGCCGCAAATGGCGGCGATTTGTCGCTCGAACATGGCGATGTTCGAGCTGGGCGCGCGGGCGGCGGTGGAACGCAGCAAGGAAGCCGCGATTCACGCGCTGATGCTCGACCCGCTGACGGCGGCGGTGTGCAGTCCGGCGGAAATCAAAAAGATGACGCTGGAGCTGTTCGTGGCGGAGAAGCAATTCTTGCCCGGATATAAATAAGTTCATTTATTTCGCGCCAAGACGCCAAGACGCAAAGTTTTTTAGGCTCCCCGCTAAATTCCCCTCTTCGGGAGGGGAATTCCGGTTGCGAGAAGATTGGCGGGAGGTGACACGGTCAGCGAATTCTCTTGCGCCAACGTTAATTCCCCTCTCGTAGAGGGGTGTCCGCGCCAGCGGACGGGGTGTTTCAGCGTTCGGTTTTGGGGTATTCCCTTTAACGCTGAAACACCCCGTCGCTCCGCGCCACCCCTCTTCGAGAGGGGAATTTGCTCGCGCGGGGGTATGGTCAGTGGGGTTTATTGTGGCGTCAGCGATTCCACTGCTCATGGGATAGAACCACTTAACATAACTGGTTCTATCCCGTGAACAGAGGAATGGCAGTGGCGTGAGGTAAGCGCAGCATAATTCCCCTTCCGTGAAGGGGTGGCGCGGAGCGCCGGGGTAGTTCAGCGTTACGGGAACTACCAAAACCGAACGCTGAACTACCCCGTCCGCTCCGCGGCCACCCCTTCACGGAAGGGGAATTAGCTCACGCAGGGGCATGGGCGGTGAGGGGTATTCCGGCGTCAGCGCTGCGACTGCTATCAGCGAGGAACCACCTTGATTTATTCCCGTTATAAAAACATTTCTTTTTTTATTTTTCTGGTTGACTCCCACACTCAACCTGATATTTTTCGCACCATGCAATTGGTGCATTGACATGCGGCGACTGCAAGCCCTTCGCACCTTCGGCTAATTTCCCCGTTTGGTTTTACCCGCTTCGTTCCCCATGCGGGGGTCTACTCCAGCCGGAGGGCAGCCTTCTCCAAACCTGTTTTTGTCCGTTTCAACTCCCAATTAACCCTCAATTAAAGGAAAAACGCCGGCGCCGGTAGTTTCTCTCCGCGTCTCTGCGCGAACCTTGGTTTTGACCATGCATTGATGTTCGCGCAGAGACGCGGAGACGCGGAGTTTTTTATTTGGTTCGCTTTTTAACGGCAAACTGCTGGTCATCATTCCCGGCGGGCGCTATATATAATCCCGTGCCCGACAAACCGCTGGAACAACTCGAAAAGTTCGCCATTGACGTCATTCTCGAACGACAGCACGGCAAGCGCGCCGCGTTGTTGCGCGGGTTGCTGCGGCTCCTGGAGCTGGTGTACAGCCGCCTGATGCGGTGGCGCTGGCGGTTGTATGAATGGCGGCTGGCGCGCTGGCAATCGGTCGGGTGCCTGACCATCAGCGTCGGCAACCTCACCGTCGGCGGCACGGGCAAGACGCCCATCGTCGAGCAGTTCGCGCGCACGCTGACGCAGGAGGGCCGCCGCGTCGCCATCCTCAGCCGCGGGTACAAGAGTTTGCCGCGCCCGCTGGCGCAGCGCGTGTGGAACCGGCTGACCTGCCGCTCCAATTACATCCCGCCGCGCGTCGTCAGCGACGGACGCTCGCTGTTGCTCGACTCTGGGCGCGCGGGTGACGAGCCGTTCATGCTCGCCACCAACCTGCATGAGGTCGTCGTCATCGTGGACAAGGACCGGGTGAAGAGCGCGTTGTACGCCATCAAGCATTTCAACGTGGACACGCTGCTGCTCGACGACGGCTACCAATACCTGCCGCTGAAGGAGCGGCTGAACGTCACGCTGGTGGACCGCCACGCGCCGTTCGGCAACGAGCACGTGCTGCCGCGCGGGACGTTGCGCGAGCCGCACGACCACTTGCGCCGCGCCGACGTCATCTTCATCACCAAGTGCGACGGCGGGGACCTCGGCGGGTTAAAGGAACGCATCCGCGAGTTCAACAAGCACGCCGAGATGATTGAATGCACGCACCAGACGTTGTACCTGCAAGACCTCTACACCAACGAGCGCCAGCCGCTGACCTTCCTGCAAGGCCGCGCCATCGGCACGATGAGCGGCATCGCCGTGCCGGAGAGTTTCGAGGGCGCGCTCCGCAAACTCGGCGCGAACCTCATCTACCGCCGCAGTTACGCCGACCATCACCGTTACACCGACCAGGAGGTGAGCAACGCCATCGCCCGCACCCGCGCGCGCGGCGGTCACGCGCTGGTCACCACGGAGAAGGACGCCGTGCGTTTCCCGCGCGTCAACCGGCAGGATTTGCCGGTGTATTTCCTGCGGGTGGAAATCCGTCTCATCAACAGCGGCGAAACCCTGCACGATTGTCTGGTCAGAATCAGCGGCCTCCGCGCCCCGCGCCGGTTCAAGCCCGCGCCGCTCGGCGCCGTGGCGGATTTTTAGCGGCATCACGCGGAGCGTTCCGCGTGGCGGCAAGCCACCGTTGGTTCCTCGCTGTTAGCAGTGGCAGCGTTGACGCCGGCCCCACCACCCCGGCCTTCTGCGCCAGCGCATTCCCCTTCCGTGAAGGGGTGGCGGCGCGAGCCGACGGGGTAGTTCAGCGTTGGGACAGGCGCAAGACGAAAGCTGAAAGCCGAAAGCTGAAAACAGAAATAATTTCTGCTTTCCAATTTCCCTTAACGCTGAACTACCCCGTCCGCATTCGCGGACACCCCTTCACGGAAGGGGAATTTATCTACCCGCCTGGCGTTTTCCGTGCTTAAATAACCGCTTTTATGCAACCCGACCACCAGTCCCTCTGGCGCTTGCTCGTCGCCCAAACGCAGGGCGTCTTCAACGACAACGCCGCCAAACTCGCCCTCATCGGCCTGGCCCCGCTGGTGCTCACCGCCGCCGAGGCCAACTGGGTCACCGACCTCCTCGCCATGCTGCTCGTCCTCCCCTTCGTCTTGTTCTCCCCGCTCTGCGGCTGGTTCGCCGACCGTTACCCCAAGCGCCGCGTCATCCGCTTCGCCCTCTGGTTGCAAGTCGCCATCACGCTGTTGATGACCCTCGCCCTCTGGCTGCGGCTCATCTGGCCCGCCATCGCGCTCTTCTTCCTGCTCGCCGTGCAAGCCTGCCTCCTCTCCCCCGCCAAGCAAGGCGCGCTCAAGGAAATGGTCGGCTCCGCGCACCTCACCCACGCCGTCGGCTGGATGGAGTCGCTGACCATCGCCGGCATCCTGCTCGGCGGTCTCGTGGGCGGCGGTCTGTTCCGCTGGTTCGACCGTTTGCTCGACAACCACTGGCACGGCGCGGCGGCCTGTTTCCTCGCGCTGACCGGCGGCTGCGTGCTGGCCGTCCTCGTCTTCGGCAACGCCAAAACCGCCGCCGCCCAAAGCCGCGACCCGTTCACGCTGTCGCTCTTCTGGAATCACTTCCGCGACATCGCCTACCTCTGGCGTATCCGCGAATTGCTCCTGCCCGCCCTCGGCATCGCGTACTTCTACTCACTCGGCGGATTGGTCTATCTCATCATGGTCAGCGTCGGGCGCGAGTTGCATCCCAACAGCAGCGCGGCCATCCTCGTCAGCGGCGAATACCTCGCCATCATGGGCGGCGGCATCATCCTCGGCGCGCTGCTGGTCATCTGGATTGCCAAACATCGCCCCACCATCGGCCTCGTCCCCCCCGGCGCCCTCGGCATGTCCGCCGCGCTGCTGACGCTCGCGCTGCTGCACCCCGAGGGCGCGTGGTATATTGGCGCGTTGTTGGTGCTGGGGGTTTTCTCCAGCCTCTTTATCGTCCCGCTGAACACCTACCTGCAAGACCACGCCGCCGAGGACCGCCGCAGCCGGGTCATCGCCGCCGCGAATTTATTCCTCAACCTCGGCGGCATCCTGGCCGTGGCCGTTCACGCGTTGCTGGAAAATATTTTGCAACTCACGCTCAAAACGCAATGCCTCGCCGTCTTCGCCGCCATGCTCATCGTCAGCGGCATTGCCTTCTGGCTGGACAAACGGCGGCGCACCCGCCAGTTTTGACGGATGGTTATTCGTCCGAAAATTCGCGGGTTTATCTGCGTGACGGCGCATCCGCAGGGTTGCGCGGCGCAGGTGCAAGGGCAAATCAATTACGTGAAGGCGCAAGGCGCGCTGTCAGCGGGGCCGCGGCGCGTGCTGGTCATCGGCGCGTCCACCGGCTACGGGCTGGCGTCGCGCGTCACGGCGGCGTTCGGTTGCGGCGCGCAAACCATCGGCGTGTTTTTTGAAAAGCCCGCCGACGGTGACAAACTCGGCACCGCCGGCTGGTACAACTCCGTCGCCTTCGAGCAGGCCGCCGCCGCTGACGGTCTTTACGCGAAAAGTTTCAACGGCGACGCGTTTTCCGACACGTTGAAAGCCGCTGTGGTTGACCAAATCAAGCGCGACTGGGGCCAGGTTGACCAAGTGATTTACAGCCTCGCGTCGCCGCGCCGCGCCAACCCGCGCACGGGCGAGGTGGCGCGGTCGTGCCTGAAACCCATCGGCGGCGCGTTCACCTCGCGCACGCTGGACACCGACAAGGCGCGCGT
>JAISCS010000196.1 GCA_031265365.1 Verrucomicrobiales bacterium | reverse complement strand
TAAGCGACGATTAATGCCCCTACGGTGACGGGTTGCCGCGGAGCGACGGGTTTGTTCAGCTTTTGGGGCTAGGACCGTGAAACCGCAAAACCACCCCGTCCGCCCCGCGGCCACCCCTTCACGGAAGGGGAATTTGCTGGCGCAGAAGGCCGAGGCGGTGAGGGGGGCGGCGTCAGCGCTGCCACTGCTAACAGCGAGGAACCTTTGTTAAGTTCAAAAACAGCATTTGAAATAATCCCCCGCGCGATTAGTGTATTGCTGTGACCAATACTTTGAACGAACTGACGGCGCGCTTGCTGGACTCGTATGCGGAAATCGGGGCGATTAATCACATTGACGGCGCTAATTTGCCGGATAAGCAGACGGTGGGGCGCATTACCGCGCAGTTGTTGCGGTTGTTGTTTCCGGGGTATTACCAAGACTTGACCGTCAGCGGCGCGGACGAGCTGGCAGGACGCATCGGTGCGCTGTTGGAGGACACGGCGCGGTTGCTGGAGCAGGAGTTGCGGCGGAGTCTGGAGTACGCGCCGGGGCGGTATGATGATGATTTCGAGCGGGTGGCGCGGGAGTTGACGCGCGCGTTTTTGGGCAAGCTGCCGCAGGTGCGCGAGGTGTTGGTGACGGACGCGGACGCCGCTTATGATGGTGACCCGGCGGCGACGGGGTTGGATGAAATCATTCTGGCTTACCCTGGGCTGGAGGCCATCGCGGTGCAGCGGCTGGCGCATGAGTTGCACCGGCTGGGGGTGGCGCTCATCCCGCGCATGATGACGGAGTGGGCGCATTCGCGGACGGGGATTGATATTCATCCCGGCGCGGAAATCGGCACGCACTTCTTTATTGACCACGGGACGGGCGTGGTGATTGGTGAGACGACGAGCATTGGCAATCGGGTGAAGATATACCACGGTGTCACGCTGGGCGCGAAGTCGACGTCGGGCGGGCAGGCTTTGCGCGGGATGAAACGGCATCCGACGATTGAGCATGGCGTGACGATTTATCCCGGCGCGACGATACTCGGCGGTGAGACGCGGATAGGGGAGGGGAGTACCATCGGGGGGAATGTGTTTTTGCTCACCAGCGTGCCGCCGCGCAGTCTGGTGTATTACGAGGAGGGCGCGGTGCAGGTGAAACGCAAGCCCGCCGCCGCGGATGACGGGATGGATTATAATATTTGAGCGGCTGGTTCCGAAACGCGTAAACTCGCGCCATGACACAAACCCCAACAGGCATGGCGCGCCACATTTATCTTGCACTGTCAGCGCCAGTCCTTAGCATTCCACGCTGTATGTCACATGACGGTGAGTTTGGTTACGCCAAGAATGAGGGGAATATCATCCTGTCCACGCTGGACGCGACGATTAACTGGATGCGGAAGAGTTCGCTGTGGCCGATGCCGATGGGGCTGGCGTGTTGCGCGATTGAGTTTATGTCGGCGGCGTGCTCGCGGTATGATTTGTCGCGGTTCGGCGCGGAGGTGACGCGGTTTTCGCCCCGGCAGGCGGATTTGATGGTGGTCGCGGGGACGGTGACGTACAAGATGGCGCTGGCGACGAAACGGATTTGGGACCAGATGCCGGACCCGAAATGGTGCATCGCGATGGGCGCGTGCGCGAGCAGCGGCGGGATGTATCGCTCGTACGCGGTGTTGCAGGGGGTGGATAATATCATTCCGGTGGATGTGTACATCTCCGGTTGCCCGCCGAGGCCGGAGGCTTTTTTGGAGGCGTTGATTAAGTTGCAGGAAAAAATCGCGCGCGAGAAATCTTTCAAAACACTCAAGACGGCCGTGGCCTGACGCTGACCATGACAACTTCTTCTGCCAATCTTAATGAAACTTACGCGGCGCGGTTCGCGGGGAAAATTGAATTTGCCGCCGACTTTCGCGGGGAGACCACTTGGACGGTCGCTGCTGACGCTGTGCTTGACGTGCTGGGCGCGTTGCGGGCGGAGGGGTTTGATTATCTTGTGGACCTCAGCAGCGTGGACCATGGCGCTGATGGTAACGGGCTGCGCTTTGAGGTGGTGTATGAGTTGCAGGCTTTGGCGACGGCGCGGTATTTGCGCGTGAGGACGCGCGTCGCTGACGGTGACGCGGTGCCCAGTGTCAGCGGGATTTGGCGGACGGCGAACTGGCATGAGCGCGAGATTTACGACATGATGGGCGTGAGGTTCAGCGGTCATCCCGATTTGCGGCGTATTTTGATGTGGGAGGGGTATCCGTATCACCCGCTGCGGAAGGAGTTCCCGCTGGCGGGGAAGGCGACGGAGTTGCCGGACATCGCGTTCACCGCGCCGGCGCCGTTGGAGGGCGGGCCGTTCGTGACCGCGCCGACGGGCGAGGTGCGCTCGCGCGAACCGCGTTCGCGCGAGAACTCAAATCTCAAATCTCAAATCTCAAAGTTGGAAATCAAAATCGGCGACGCGGCGTCACGGTCAGCGGCGGCGGTGGACCAGGCGGCGCTGGACGACGCTGTTGGTGAGAAGTTGGTGTTGAACATGGGGCCGTCGCATCCGAGCACACACGGGGTCTTGCGGATTGTGTTGGAGTTGGACGGCGAGGTCATCGTCAGCGCGGACCCGGACGTGGGTTATTTGCATCGCGGCGACGAGAAGATTGCGGAGAACATGACGTGGCACCAGTTTATCCCGTACACTGACCGGCTGGATTATTTGTCGCCGCTGGCGAATAACGTGGCCTATGCCTGCGCGGTGGAGAAGTTGATGGGGTATGAGTTGCCGGAGCGCGCGCAGGTGATTCGCGTGATTTGTTGCGAACTGGCGCGCATTTCCTCGCACTTGGTCGGCATCGGTTGTTGCGCGATGGACATTGGGGCGATGACGGTGTTTCTGTACACGTTCACGGAGCGCGAGAAACTGTACAACCTGTTCGAGCTGCTCACCGGCGCGCGGTTCACCACCAGCTACACGCGCATCGGCGGCGTGGCGCGAGATTTGCCGGACGGCTTCATTGACAACCTGCGGCTGTTCCTCAAGCAATTTCCGAAGATGATTGACGAGGTGGAGCGGCTGCTGAATCGCAATCCGATTTTTCTCGCGCGCATGAAGGATATCGGTGTTATCAGCGCCGCTGACGCGGTCAATTACGGTCTCAGCGGCCCGAACTTGCGCGGCTCCGGCGTGGAGTTCGACTTGCGGAAGAAGGTGCCGTACCTCGGCTACGAGCAGTATGACTTCGACGTGCCGGTGGGCGAGTTCGGTGACAGCTACGACCGTTATCTTATCCGCGTGGAGGAGCTGAAGCAAAGCCTCCGCATCATCGAACAAGCCATCGGCAAGCTGCGGCCCGGCCCGGTCATGGTCAGCGACCCGAAGAATATTTTGCCGCCGAAGGACAGGGTGTTGACTGAGATGGAGCCGCTGATACAGCAGTTCATGATTGTCACGCAGGGTTTGGATGCCGTGCCGGGCGAGGTTTATTTCGGCGCGGAGAATCCGAAGGGCGAGTTGGGTTTTTACATTAACAGTCGCGGCGGCGGGGTGCCGTACCGGATGAAGATTCGTTCGCCCTCGTTTGTGAACCTCGGCATTTTGCCGCGCTTGCTGCCGGGCCTGACGGTCAGCGATGTGCCGGCGGTGTTGGGCAGCTTTGACTTTGTAATGGGAGAATGCGACCGATGAACCTGACACCTGAGTTTGAGAAAAAGTTGGACGAGACGATAACCCACTATCCCGTCTCCAAGCGCAGCGCGGCGCTGCCATTGTTGCATTTGTGGCAGGAGGAACACGGCTTCATCAGCGACGAGGCTGTGGAGTTCATCGCCACGAAGCTGGAGGTGCAGCCGATTCACATTTTGGAACTGGTGACGTTTTACCCGATGTTCCGCCGCGCGCCGATTGGCAAGCATCATGTCAAGGTTTGCCGCACATTATCCTGCGCGCTGGGCGGCTCGCACGCTATTCATGAATTTTTGAAAAAGCTGACCGCCGCTGACGGTGACAAATTCACCGTCGAGTTCGTCGAGTGTCTGGCCAACTGCGGCTCCGGCCCGACGCTGATGGTGAACGACGACCTTTATTCAAACGTGAACACCGAGGAGCAGGCGCAGGCCGTCCTCAACAAGTACTCATAATTTATGCCAGCCACCGAGAGACGTATTTTGTTCAAGCACATTGACGAGACGGGGTACACCAATGACCTCGCCTGTTACCTCAAGCACGGCGGTTATGCGGAGTTGAAAAAAGCGCTGACGCTGGAGCCGCAGTTTATCAAGGACGAGGTGAAGAAATCGCAGTTGCGCGGGCGCGGCGGGGCGGGGTTTGGTTGCGGGGTGAAGTGGGGGTTTATTGACGCGAAGAAGACGACCAAGCCGATTTACCTCATCTGCAACGCGGACGAGTCCGAGCCGGGCACGTTCAAGGACCGGCAGATTATTCACCAGGACCCGCACCAGCTCATCGAGGGCATGATTATCTCTTGCTTCGCCAACAGCGTGCATCTCGCGTACATTTACATTCGCGGCGAGTTTCCAGAGGGGGCGCGGATTTTGGAGCGCGCCATCAGCGAGGCGAAGGCGCGGAATTTTTTGGGCAAAAATATTCTCGGCACCGGCTACGATTTGGAAATTTACGTGCATCGCGGCGCGGGGGCGTACATTTGCGGCGAGGAGACCGGCTTGATTGAATCCATCGAGGGCAAGCGTCCGTACCCGCGCATCAAGCCGCCGTATTTTCCCGCCGTGCTCGGCCTGTATCAGTGCCCGACCATCGTCAACAACGTCGAGACGCTGTGCAACGTCAAGCACATCGTCAGCATGGGCGGCGAGGCTTACGCGAAAATCGGCAGGCCGAACAACACCGGCACGCGGCTCATCGGCGTCAGCGGCGACGTGAAGAAGCCGGGCTATTACGAGTTCGAGTGTGGGGCGCTGACGCTGGGCGAGTTGATTTACGACGTGTGCGGCGGCATCCGCAATGATAACAAGCTGAAGGCGGTCATCCCCGGCGGCTCGTCGTCGAAGGTGTTGCGCGCTGACGGTCGCTTCAAGTTGAAAGATAAAGAAATCGGCCTCAACGATATTCCGATGGATTTCGACAGCTTCGCCGCCATCGGCACCATGAGCGGCAGCGGCGGCGTCATCGTCATGGACGACACACGCGACCTGGTGGCCTGCCTCGCCAACCTCAGCGAGTTTTACGCGCACGAATCGTGCGGCCAATGCACCCCGTGCCGCGAGGGTTCGCAATGGATGAAGAAAATCCTGCGCCGCATGACCGGCGGCGACGCGCGCGCGACGGACCCGGCGCTGCTGAAGAGCGTCGCCGACAATATTGCCGGTCGCACCGTGTGCGCGTTCGGCGAGGCGTGCGCGTGGCCGGTGCAAAGTTTCCTCGCCGCGTTCCGCGACGAATTCGAGGCGAAGGCGAAATGACGTTCGCGCGGAGACGCGAAGTTTGATGCGATGCTTGGGGACAGAACCCGTTTGGGTTCGCTAATTACACGAATTTGCGCTAATAATTAGAGCTTCCTCGCGGGAAGCAATGGAATCGCTAACGCCGAAACACGAATGTCCCTCGCGCGGAATTCCCCTCTCGAAGAGGGGTGGCGGCGGAGCCGACGGGGTGTTTCAGCGTTCATCGGAAAATCCACCCCAAACGCTGAAACACTCCGTCCGCTTGCGCGGACACCCCTCTTCGAGAGGGGAATGTCAAAGCGAAATGCTATAGCGTTGATTCGCGGACGGACTGGAGACGCGGGGGACGCTGACCGTCACAACCCCGCCAGCAGCACGGCGAGGCTGGCGCGGTCGAACGCGCTGGTCAACATACGAATGCGTCCACCGCTGACATCGAAATCCACCCACGCGGGGCCGACGGTGTCACCGTCAGCGAGCGTCACGGCGGGTTGCAAGGTCTGCACGCCGTCGTCCGGGACCCACCAGAAATATTTGCCGCGCAGGTCTTTCACGCCGTGTTTGCCGCTGATGGTGAAGTCGGGCGCAAGGTGCAGCATCTCGCCGGCGGGCACGGTGACGCCCAGCGGCGCCAGGCCGCCCAGCGGCGGAATCGGACGCACATTGTTTTCCCAGTCGAGCCGCCCGAAGTCCGCCGTGGTGATGAAGGTGCCGCCGCGCTTGAGGAATTTTTCCAGCGCGCCGTAGTGGTCGGGCCGGATCATTTGGAAGTGCGGCGCGAGTACCAGCGACGCGGTTGTCAGCGCCGCCGCGAACGGGCTGACGCGGATGCCGCCCCACATGTCGTATGCCGCGCCGAACCATTCGCCGTCGAGCCGCTGACGGTAATCCCATTTCGCCCCCGGTTGCGGGCGGTTTTCCTGCGCCCATTGCTGGTCGAAGTCGAACACCAGCGCGCGACTGTCAGCGGGCCGTATCTCGCG
>JAISCS010000176.1 GCA_031265365.1 Verrucomicrobiales bacterium | reverse complement strand
CCGGCCCGCGGCGCCGCGTGGCGCCGGGCGCCCCGCGCCGGGGCGGGGGGGGCGCGGCGGGGGGGGGGATGGGGATGAGGTGGGCGGCGGCGGCGGTGATTTGGATTAGTTCGGCGATGCGGCGGCGGATGGTCAGGCCGCGCGCCAGCCAGTAGGTTAGCGGCAGGGCGGCGGTGGCCAGGGCCCAGGGCCAGTGCGGTTTGCCGAGCCAGATGCCCGCGGTCAGGGTGAGGCCGGCGAGGACGGACAGGGCCAGGAGGCTGAGGGTGTTGACCAGGAGGTTGTTGGCGACGCGGGTGAGGCGTTTTTCTTCGGGGTAGTGTTCGGAGAGGGTGCGGAGGCGGATGTGCCACCAGCGGCTGGCGAGGATTTCGATGTCCCAGTTGCCCCAGCCGTTGTCGAGGACGTGGTGCCAGCCTTCGCGGGTGAGGCGGGCGGTGATTTGTTCCAGCAGGGCTTCGCGGCCCAGGCTGTGTTCGCCCCAGTAGGCGAGTTGGCCGCAGGTGAGGGGGTTGATGGTGCGGGTGAGGGCGGTTTCGTGGGGGGTGAGGTCGGGGCGGGGGGTGCGTTGGTTGCCGAGCCAGGTGAAGTAGCGGGCCCAGGCGCGCGCCCACGGTTGGGTCAGGGCGAGGTAGAGGAGGAGCAGGCGCGCGCGCAGGCCGTCGTGCCGGGGTTCGATTTGGGCGCGGGTCATGTAGGTGACGGCGGCGAGGAGGGTGGCGGCGAACATGATGAGGGGGATGGCGCGCAGGGGGGGGATTTGGGTGGAGATGATGAGGATGAAGAGGGTGAGGCCCAGCCAGCGCAGGCTGCCGACGATGGCGCTCCAGTAGGCTTGGGGGCGGCGGTAGATGGATTGGAAGAGGCCGAGGGCGAAGATGCCGTGGTAGATGATGGGGTGGTGGAGGAGGCTGTCGGCGAGGGGGGTGCCGTAGATGGTGCCGCGCCAGCGGGCGGAGCCGGTTTGGTCGAAGAGGTTGAGGTGTTGGTAGCGGAGCAGGGCTTCGGCTTCGCCGTAGCCTTTTTGTTGGGTGAAGTAGGCGTTGATGGTGAAGCGGCGGTGGTGCCAGACGACGGCGGCGGGGCTGAAGGCGATGCGGTGGCCGTGGTGCATGAGGCGCCAGCAGAGGTCGACGTCGTCGCCGGCTTTGCGGTAGCGGGGGTCGAAGCCGTCGATGAGGTCGAGCGCCCAGCGGTGGAAGGCCATGTTGCAGCCGGGGATGTGTTCGGCTTCGGTGTCGGTGAGGAGGACGTGGCTGGGGGAGCCGGGGGCGGCGGCGACGGTGGCTTGGACCCAGTTGGCGGCGGGGGGGGAGATGTTGGGGCCGCCGGCGGCGGCGTAGCCGGTGCGGAGCAAGGTTTGGGTGAGGTGGTAAATCCAGTCGGGGTCGGGCATGCAGTCGCTGTCGGTGTAGGCGATGATGGCGCCGGTGGCGGCGCGGTAGCCGTGGTTGCGGGCGGCGCTGAGGCCTTGGTTGGTTTGGGTGAGGTTGGTGACGCGGGGGAAGGCGCGGGCGATGGTTTGGGTGTGGTCGGTGGAGCCGTCGTCGACGAGGACGATTTCAAAGTCGGGGTATTGGGTTTGTTCCAAGGCGGCGAGGCAGCCGCGCAGGGTTTTGGCGCCGTTGTAGGAGCAGACGATGACGGAGACTTTGGGGGTGACGGGCAGGGGGTATTTGTCGCAGAGGCGTTCGCCGGGGCGGATGGTTTTGGCGCTGACGGTGGCGTAGGATTTTTTGGGGCGGCGGTCGCGGGTGACGAGGCCGAAGGCCCAGTCGGTGATGTCGTGGCCGCCGGTGTACCATTCGTCGGTCCAGGCGAAGAGGGTGGTGCCGGCGAGGCCGGCGCGGAAGACTTCCTCGAAGTGGGCGTTGATGAGGGCGGCCTGGGCGGCTTCGCCGTGGCGGAGGGTGTCCATGCCAAATTCGCCGATGACGAGGGGTTTGTCGCCGGCGATGTTTTGGAGTCGCGCGAGGTAGGCGGCGAATTTGTTTGGGTCGTGCAAGTAGACGTTGTAGGAATAGAAGTCGACCATCCAGGGGGTGAGGTATTCGGTGGGGGGGTAGGCGGCGTAGGAGGCGAGGGCGCCGGGGTCTTGGTCTTTGACGATGGTGACGAGGGTGTTGAGGAATTCCTCGACGCGGCGGGGGCCGTACCAGCGGGCGAGGTCGGGGGCCATTTCGTTGTCCACGTAGAAGCCGAGGACGGCGGGGTGGCCGGCGTGGACGGCGGCGGCGTCGCGGGCGTTGCGGCGGATTTGGGCGGCGGTTTTTTTGTCGTCGAGGAAGAGGCCGCGCAGGGGCCAGGGGATGGTGGTGAGGGTGCGGAGGCCGTGTTGCCAGGCGAGGTCGAGGAACCAGGCGGGGGGGCTGTGGTAGAGGCGGACGGTGTTGAGGCCGGCGGCGGCCATCATTTGCAAGTCGCGCTCGACGACGTCTGGCGGCGGCAGGTGGGAGGCGGCGTGGAACGGGCCGTAGGCGACGCCCTGCAAATAGAATTTGCGGTCGCCGTCGAAGAGGAACTTGGCGCGGGCGGTGATGCGGTTGCTCATGTGCGTGGATAATTTATCAGTTCCGCGGCGGGACGCAATGCCGCAGTGTGGCGGGGGGGTTGATGTTGGTTCTATCCCATGAGCCGTGGAATTGCCGCGGCGGGTGGCGGGCGCTTAATAATTCCCCTTCCGTGAAGGGGTGGCGGCGCGAGCCGACGGGGTAGTTCAGCGTTCTGTGCTAAGTCCCCTTTAACGCTGAACTACCCCGTCCGCTCCGCGGCCACCCCTTCACGGAAGGGGAATTTAAATAGGATTTCGTATTTTCTTGGAATTTGCACGGAGGGCGCTATAGCTGTTGGCGTATTATATGGCTGAGCTTAAGTTAATTCATCAGGGGAAGGTGCGGGAGGTGTATTCTTTCGGGGATTATATTCTGCTGGTGGCGACGGACCGCATCTCGGCGTTTGATGTGGTTTTGCCGAATCCGATTCCGGGGAAGGGTGTGGTGTTGACGCAGCTCGCGCGGTTTTGGTTTGAGCGGTTGCCGCTGCGGGTGCCGTCGCACGCGGTGGCGTTTGCGGTGCCGGCGGGGTTGGAGCGGCCGGAGTGGCGCGGGCGCGTCACGGTCTGCCGGCGGGCGCGGACGGTGCCGATGGAGTGCATTGTGCGCGGGTATTTGTCGGGGTCGGGGTGGAGTGATTATCAGCGGACGGGGGCGGTGCAGGGCGTCAAGTTGCCGGCGGGGTTGTCGGAGAGTGCGCGGTTGCCGGAGCCGATTTTTACGCCGACGACGAAGGCTGCCGCCGGTCACGATGAGCCGCTGACGGTCGGCGAGGCGGAGGCGTTGGCGGGGGTAGAGTTGTACGCGCGGTTGAAGGAATTATCGCTGGGGATTTATCGATGGGCGCATGAGTTCGCGTTGCAACGCGGGATTATTATCGCGGACACGAAGTTTGAGTTCGGGCATGGCGCTGATGGTCAGTTGTTGTTGATTGACGAAATTCTGACGCCGGACAGCAGCCGCTTTTGGCCCGCCGCTGGTTATCAGCCGGGGCAGGGGCAACCGAGTTTTGACAAGCAGTTCGTGCGGGATTATTTGCTGGGGTTGAGGGACTGGGACCGGCGGCCGCCGGGGCCGGAGTTGCCGGAGACCATTGTCAGCGGGACGCGGGAGAGGTATTTGGAAGTGTACGCGCGGTTGACGGGGAAGAAACTGGAGATTTGAGTTATGCGATTGCCGGGGATACAAGATTGGGTGTACGCCGTTGAGGCGGGGAGTTTGCGGGTGTGGATTATTCGCGGGGCGCTGGGGGTGTTGGTGGCGGGGGTGGGGATGTATTACGCGGTGACGCAGTTCAACGGGTTGAACTCGGCGGAGGCGATGGATTTGGCGCAAGTCGCGCGGCAGGTCGTGGAAGGGAAGGGGTTTTCGACGAAGTTCATCCGGCCGGTGATTGTGAAGGAGCAGGCGGATTTGTTGCGCGCGGTGAAGAAGGAGCCGATGCCGGAGTTGGTGCGGCCGCCGGCGTATCCGACGTTGCTGGCGGCGTTGTTCACGGTGACGTCGCCGGAGTTTAATGTGTCGACGGACGCGTTTAAGGGCGGGTTGAAGACGTATCGGCCGGAGGTGCATATTTTGATTTTGAATGTGCTGTTGCTGCTGCTGTCCGGGGTGGTGTTTTATTTATGGGTGACGCGGGCGTTCGACGCGCGGGTGGCCACGCTGGCGACGCTGTTGTTCTTGGGGACGGATTTGCTGTGGGGGTTCGCCATCAGCGGGTTGCCGGTGTTGTTCATGGTGTTTTTGGTGTGCGTGGTCGGGTATTGCGTGAACGAGGCGCTGCTGGCGGACGAGACGGTGGACGGGGAGCCGATGTCGGTGGTGTGGATGTCCATCGCGGCGGTGGCGGTGGGGGCGCTGATGCTCACGCGCTATTCGATGCTGGCGCTGTGGCTGCCGTTCATGGCGTTGGGGTACTTGGCGTTCACGCGGCGGTTGTGGTGCGGATTGGCGGCGGCGTTGATTCCGCTGGCGGTGTGCCTGCCGTGGTTCATCAGGAATGTGATGGTCAGCGGCAATCCGTTCGGCTACGCGTGGGTGCAGCTCTTCGCGGCGGATTCAACGCTGTGGCGGTTGTATGGCGGGAACTTGGGCGATTACGTCGGGTTCCGCGCGCTGACTCGCGGGTTGTTGCATGGACTGAGCAACTGCGTGGTGAACTTTAATGTGTTTTTCGGCGGGCTGCTGGTGCCGGCGATGTTCTTGCTGGGCTTCTTCCACATGTTCAAGCGCGGACAAGTGCAAATCGCGCGCTGGTTCTGGGGCGGGGCGCTGGTGTTGTTGCTGGTATTTAACGCGGTCACCGTCAAGACGCAAAACATCCATGAAAGCACCGATTTGAACTCGCTGTTCGTGTTGTTTCCCGCGCTGATTGCCTTCGGCACAGCGTTTATGTTTGTGCTGGTGGAGCGGCTGCCATTGCCGAGTCACGTGTTGCAAATTCCTATCTTCGCGCTGGTGGCCCTGCTGCAAATCTACCCGCTGGGGTTGAGACTGCTGCAACACCGCCCGCTGCCCATCGCGTATCCGCCTTATTACCCGCCCATCATGCAGGTGTTGTACAAGCAGTTGTTGGAGTCGAATGAATTGCAGGCTTGCGACATGCCGTGGGCGGGGGCGTGGTATTGCGACCGGTTGTCGCTGTGGCTCCCGCGGAACCGGGCGGACTTTGACGAGTTGAACGAGGTGTACCCCATCAGCGCGCTGTTGCTGACGCCGGTGAGCATGAACAAAGACGTGCGTAACGGGGAATACGCCGAGTGGGGCGCGCTCATCGGGCAAGTGAACACGACCATGCACCTCAGCGGGCACATGGGCCGGCAGGAGCGTTCCGCGTATCAAAAAACCATCGCTGACAGTCTGACCCAGGCGCTGAGCGAGGAGCAGCCGCTGCCGTATTTGTTCCAATATCCGGTGGTTGGCACGGATTACTACTATTATTTTTACAAAAAAACACAGACCCGCGAGGTTTTGCAAAAAATGCAAAGGCCCCGCTAAATTTTTTTTTAAATATATTGAAAAATATTTTGACTTTCATTCCCACTATGCATAGAAAATACATAACTGTTGTAAGGGCTATTTTTAAGTTGGGACTTGAAAATAACCAGTTGCTAAACAGAAATAGATAGATAAATTTATGAATGTGACAAAAAAAATGTTTGCGTTGGCCACTGGCGCCGTTTTAATTTCATTTAATGCTCAGCTTTCTCAAGCCGAGGAAAGTGTTTCAGCCGGCAAGATGGGAACGGGAAAACCTTTTATTATCTCGGCCAACGTGCGGCAGGGTTACGATGACAATATTTACACCTCGTCCAACAACGAGCGCGGCAGCATGTACACCACCATTTCGCCAGAGTTCTGGCTGAAGTATCCGTGGGGCGACAGCACCTTGGAAGCCCGCTACATCTTTACCGCCCGGCATTATTGGAATCCCGGTCCATACCGGAGCGACTGGGATTACTCGCATAATTTTAATTTGCGCTTCAACCATAATTTCAATGACCGGCTCAGTTTGGAATTGCGCGACCAGTTTGTGTTTTCGCAAAGCCCGCAACTCGGTTCGGGCAACTCCATCGTCCGCTACTTGGGCGACGGCTATATTAACAACGCCTCCGCCGCACTGACCTATGCGTGGACGAGGCAGTTCTCCACCGTCACCACCTATAACAATACCTTCAACAATTACAGTGACAACGAGGAGCATTACATCAACGGCCAGTGGGCCGGGCACAGTATCAACTACATCAACAATTATTTTCGCAATGGTGTTAGTCAGGATTTTCGTTATGCGTTTTTGGATACGACCACGGGAGTGCTGAACTTCACCTATGACAATTACAATTACGGTTATGAACATTACAAGACTTATGACAGTTACATCCTGACCGCCGGTGCCGACCATTATCTCATGCCGACTTGGCTGCTCAGCGGTCGTGTTGGCGCGCAGATGGTAGAGTATGAGGTCGCGGATATTTCTTCTAGTATCAATCCGTATGTCAATTTGCGGTCGGTGTGGTATTATCTGCCGAAGAGTTCTTTTGAGGCTAGTTACACATACTCGACCGGCATTACGGACAACGGCAACTATGCCACTTCCGAGGGGCATACGTTCAACCTTGACATTACCCATTACTGGACGCCCAAGTTTTACACCACGGCGGGAGTATTGTTGATTTTCAACACTTTTGACGCCAGTCAGAGCCTCAGTCAGTACTGGAGTCTGCAGTCGCAGGGGTCCATTCATGAAACGACCCTCCAGCCGTATGCCCGCGCGGGTTACGAGTTTACCAATTGGTTTTCCCTTGAGGTCGGTTACATGCACACCACCGTCACCTCGGGTGACCCCGGTCGCCCGTATTGGGACAACCAGTTCTATGTTGGCGTGCGCGCCTCCTATTGATGATTGGCCGGCATGACTTGGGCAAAAAATACGGCAATGCGAAAGTTGCTGGTTGCTAACCTCGGCGGATTACTGTTATACTAAGGTCTTGTCATTATGCCTGAACCTCACCATGACCATACGGACGAAATAACGCTGCACTTTAGCGATTACTGGCGGATTGTAAAAAATCGCTGGCCGATTATTTTAACGATTTTTATTTTGGTGGTCGGTACCGCTTGGTTTTACGGCAAAAGTTTGCCCAAAATTTATTCGTCGTATACCACTATAGGAATTGACAAGGAGGGACGCGAGAAAAACATCTTTAATATCCACGAAACCGACCGTGGTGTGGAACCGTTTTTTTTGCAGACCGAGTTTGAAATCATCAAATCCAAGACCGTGCTGAATCCCGTCATCGAGCAGTTGCACTTGAAAAAAGTCATCGCCGAGCGCACTCACATCGACAACCTGACCGACGACCAAGTTTATCAAATTTTTCTCCGGCAATACCTAAATGTGCAGCCGTTTCGCAGCACCAAGTTGATTGAAATCACGGTGGAAAGTCCCGACTCGGCCCAAGCCGCCGAGATTGCCAACACCATTGCCGCCCAGTACGAAAAATGCCGCAAGGATGACATTCAGAAAAAAGTTGACAACGCCGTCGAGCCGTTCAAGGAAAATGTTGCGGAACAGGGGAAAGTAGTCGCTGAATTGACCGCCAAAGTGGATGAAATTCGCCGGGAGCGTGTGAAAAGGCTGGGGCCTAATGCCGTGATTGCCACCGCCAGTTACATCCCCGGCAATGCCACACTGCTGGACATGCAAATCCAGACCGCCGAGGCCAAGGTCGCCTCCGCCAAGACCGAGGTCACCATCAAAGTCGGTTTGTACAATAAAATCAAAACTTTGAGCCTTCCTGAGTTGGAAAACATACTGCCCTCCCTCGGCAAGGAGGATTCCAATCTTTCCTCGCTCCGGCAAAATTATCTCGCCCTCCAGTCGCTGATAGTGTCGCTGCAACAGCAAGGGCTGGGCGAGGAGCATACCCAAATCAAATCGGCGCGGGCCTCGTTACAGGAAACCCGGAAGCAGTTGAACGCCGCGCTGGAAGGCACCCGCGAAGGCATTAAAACCGACGCTGAGCTTGCCGAGAAAAATCTCGCGGCGATGGAGGATGAATTGCTGGGGTATAAGGACAAAAGGCAACAGACCGACACCGACGACAGTTTGGCCGAATTGGAAAAAGCCCAGCGCGAATTGGATTCCCAGCAGCAGATTTTGAACATGCTGAAAGCGCGCTATCAGCAGGAAGTCATTGACAACCAAATCCAAGTGATTCCGGTGCGAGTGTACAACAAGGCTGAACCCAATCCCCGCCCAGTCAAGCCCAAGCTCACGCTCATCATGGGCGGCGCGGTCGGTGTCGGTTTATTTTTGGGCATCTCGCTGGCGTTCTTCATCGAGTATCTGGACACCAGCATCAAGTCGCTGGATGATGTGGAGCGTTATTTGAAAGCTCCGGTCGTCGGCATCATTCCCGATGACGTTGAGCCGCTAATCAATGAGGGCGCTGATTCGCCCAATGGTGAGGCTTATCGTATCCTGCGCGCCAAGATTGACTTCAAGGGCAAGGAAGACGGCGCCACCACGCTGACCATCGTCAGCGGCGGCCCCGGCGAGGGTAAATCCACCACCATTTTCAATCTCGCTTACGTGTGCGCCTACAGCGGTATCAACACGCTGTTGGTGGACGTGGATTTCCGTCGCCATTCGCTTGACCGAATCCTCAACATAGAAAACACGCCCGGCCTTGCCGACTATCTCATCGGCAACGCGGCCTTATCGGATTGCATTCGCGCTACGGAAATTCCCAATCTGCACATCATCGCCTCCGGCAAGTTGCCGCCACACTGCATGGGCGCCCTCAGTCCGACCAAGATGGCGGAAATTGTCGCCACGCTGAAACCGTACTACGAGGTTATTCTGTTCGACGCGCCGCCGATTCTCGGTATCAGCGATGCCGCGGTAATTGTGCACGAGGTGGATATGACGCTGCTGGTGGTACAACATCGCCGCTACCCGCGCCACATTTCCCTGCGCGCCAAGAATGCCATCACCGAGATGCAGGGCCGTTTCGCCGGCGTGGTCTTGAACAAAGTCCAGTTACGCAGTGACGATTCTTACTATTACTACACTGCCTATTACGGCTACGAGGACGGGTATAATAAAACCTCCAAGAAAAAACTCAGGAAGGCCCGCAAGCAAATCAAACAAAATAAAAAATCCGGCGTGGAAACTTCTGGTTCGACAGATTCCGGCGCGGAGCAATATTAATAGTTATGCGAAATTCATTTTTGACCATTGGCGCGCTCATTATCAGCGGTTTTTTGTTGGTTGGTTGTTTTGGGTTGGGTTCGGGGGCTGACAACACTGACGTTGGCGGGCAGGTGGCCAATCCGTACGGTCCAGAAAGCAATTTGTTACGCATCGGTGATACGTTGGCCATTCAGCTCAGCGGTGTCCCGCCGACTGACGCAAATATCTATACCGTCAAGGTTGACGAGGACGGCAACGTGGCCATGCCTTACATTGGCAATGTCAAGGCGGTTGACATCACCGCCGCCGAACTAAAAAACAAGATTGAAGCCCTCTACAAAACCAGCCAGATTTACACCAACCCCACTATCACCATCAATTCCTATCAAGAGCGTTACATCAGCGTCAGTGGCGAGGTGCGTTCGCCGACCAGATTGATGTACAGCAAGGATATGACGGTGTTGGGGGTCATCGCTGGCGCCGGTGGTTTCACCGATTACGCTGACCGTGCTGATGTCTGGCTGATTCGTGGTGGGAAAACCCATCACTTTAACGCCAAAGCAGCTTTGAGAGACCCCGCCAAGGACAAGCCGCTGTTGGCGGGTGATATTGTCCACGTCAATCGCTCTGTTTTCTAATCTCGCTGACCGTCATCATGGCCGCCAAACGCAAAATCACCGCTGACAATGATGACATCCGGCTGGCGCGGCTCTGCGCGGAGTTTGCCTTGGACAAGAAGGCGAACAACCCGCTGATACTCGACCTCAGCGCGCTTAACGGCCCGGCGTCCTATTTCTTGATTTGCTCCGGCGAATCCGAGCCGCAACTCAAGGCGATTGCCGAGTCCATCGTCAGCGGACTGCGGGACCAGCACGGCATCCGCGCCGTCGCCACCGACGGGCGGAACAGCAGTCAGTGGATGGTGTTGGATTATGGCAGTTTACTCGTCCACATTATGCACGAGGAAAAGCGCGCCTTTTACAACTTGGAAAAACTTTGGCGTGACGCGAAAATCGTGACCGGGTGACGCATCCTCTTCTGCACCCCTCGTCATCCTGAGCAAAGCCCTGAAAGGGAGTAGTCGAAGGACCGGTTTACACAGTGTCAGCGGTTTGATTGTGGTGACCCCATTCGCAACGCTTGACCGGTCCTTCGACTGCGCGCCTTCGGCGCTCCGCTCAGGATGACGGAGTAGGCGGAAGGTCACCGTCAGCGTCACATTTCCTCGACCGTCTCAAGGCCCAACAAATACAAACCGCGCTTCAACACATCGCCGGTCAACTGGCACAACTGCAAACGCGAGTTTTTCAATCCCTCGGATTCCGCCTTCAACACCGGACAATGCTCGAAGAAACGGTGAAACAACGCCGCCGTCTCAAACAAATAATTGCACACGTGATGCGGGCGGTATTCCCGCGCCGCCGTCTGTACCGCGTCGCCGAACGCCAGCAGTCTGCGCGCCAAGTCCTGCTCGACTTGCTCCCGCAACTCAAACTCACCCGCCGCCGCTGACAGTGTTCCCGCCTTGCGTAAAATCGAGCGCGTCCGCACGTAGGCGTTCAGCAAATACGGCGCGGTGTTCCCGTCGAACGCCAGCATCCGCTCCCAGTCAAACACGTAATCCAAATTCCGATTCTGCGCCAGGTCCGCATACTTCAGCGCGCCGAGGCCAATCACCCGTGCAATCTCGCGCAATTTGTCCTCGTCAATGTCAGCGCGCTTCCCGCGCAAAATCCCCGCCGCGCGCGACTCCGCCTCATCCAGCAGCCCGCGCAGCTTCACCGACGTGCCGTCGCGCGTCTTCAGCGGCTTGTGGTCGCTGCCGGTGATGGCGCCGAACCACACGTGCTCGAACTCTTGCGCCGTGTAACCCCAACGCCGCGCCGCCGCGAACAACTGCTTGAAATGCAACTGCTGCCGCCCGTCCGTCACGTACACCAGCGCGTCGGCCTTGAACTCCGCGACGCGATAGCGAATCGTCGCCAAATCCGTCGTCGCGTACAACGACGCCCCGTCCGACTTGCGAATCAAAAACGGATGGTCTTTCAACTCCGCGTCGTCGAAATACACCACCACCGCGCCCTTGTCCTCCCTGGCGATGCCCTTGGCCAGCAAATCATCCACCACCTCGTTCAGCCACGGATTGTAAAAGCTCTCCGCCAGCGTGCGATCGAATTTCACGCCGAGCCGCTCGTAGACTTGGTCAAACGCCGCCTGTGACAACTCGCGGAATTTTTTCCACAGCGCCACATTCTCAGCGTCGCCCTGTTGCAACTTCACCAACTCCAGCCGAGCCGCCTCCAACAGCGCCGGGTCAGCCTCGCACGCGCGGTGGGTCTCTTGGTACAACCGCTCCATCTCCGCCACCGCGCCGTCCATCGTCAGCGACGGCTGGCCCGCGCGCTTGTAACCGAGAATGATTTTGCCGAACTGCGTGCCCCAGTCGCCGAGATGATTGTCGCGGATGACTTGATGCCCCTGCGCCGCCAGCAGCCGCGTCAGCGTCTCGCCCAGCACCGTGCTGCGGATGTGGCCGACGTGCATTTCCTTCGCCACGTTCGGCGCGCTGAAATCAATCACGACGCGTCTGACCACCGGCGTTTGCGCCACGCCCAAATGCGGGTCCTGTCGCAACATTGACAGTGACCGCGCCAGCGCCGCCGGCGTGAAGGTGAAATTGACAAACCCCGGCCCCGCGATGTCCACCTTGGCGAGGTGAACGTCAGCGACGAATTTTTGCCGCAATTCCTCCGCCACCGCGCGCGGATTTTTTTTCAACATCTTGCCCGCCACCATTGCCACGTTCGTTTGAAAATGCCCGAAGCGCTCATCCTGGCAGACCTTCACCCACGGTCCGCCGCTGACGGCGAGCTTGTTGTTCCGCAACCATTCCAGAATCCCCGTCTCAAGATGCGCTGACAATGACATAGATATTCCTCACTAAAAGCGTGTCACTATAGCGTAGCCCGCTCAGAACGCCAACTGGTATAATCGGCGAAGTTGCATCGCACAAAACCAATAACTCTGCCGGACGCAATCCCACAACCCTGCCAACCCCTCCCGCCACCCCGCGGGCTCCAGCCACAACCACAACAGCCCGCCGACGATGAGCAAATTACCCAGCAAAATCATCACCATCGAAAAGAACCAACCCTGTGACGCAAAATCCGGCTGGTCGGTTTTCAACAGGCTGGCAGTGAAGCACACATGAAACGCCCACGCCGCGCCCCATCCCGCCACAAACGCCCATTCCCACGCCGCCAGCGGCGCCGGCCACGCCCAGCGCGCCGCGAACCACATCACACCCGCCAGCAGCGGGTAAAACGGCACGATGTACGGCGACAGCGCAATCCACGCCGACATCTTGTCCGTCGCCACATAGCCGCCGCGGCCGCTGACCCTGAACTCCGCGACCTTGCCGCCGCTGAGCATGACCGCCAGCGCGTGTGTGGATTCATGGCCGAAAACGTACAGCCAGTTCCAGCGTGGCAGAAAAAAATAGACGCACGCCATCAAGGAAAAACCGGCGGCGAAACAACTCAGATTCAGCCACGGAATTGCCCGCCAATGTTGCGCGTGCAGCCACACGATTTCACCCAGCCACCATCCCGCCGCCGCCAGTGACGGTAATAAAAACACCGCCAGCAAGAATTTTACCAACTTCACGGCTTGACATTATCGGCGAAATTCAGAATAGTCTATGTTCAATTATGGCAAATACCAAATCAGCAGCAAAGAGCGCGCGCAACAGCCAGCGCCGCCGCGCCGTGAACAAAACTCGCGCCGCATCCTATAAACAGGTTGAAAAACAACTCCGCGCGCTGGTCGCCGGCGGCAAAAAAGACGAGGCGGCAAAACTTTTGCCGCAAGTTCAGGCGAAATTGGACAAGGCGGCGAAAACCCGTACCATCCACAAAAACAAAGCCAACCGTGGCAAAGCGCGGCTGGCAAAGTTGTTGAAATAACCCACTGAATGCCGACAACCCTAAAAAAAGGCGAACTTAAGTTCGCCTTTTTTGTCCCTCGCCGTGGGCAAGGGAATCTCTCACACTGAGGCTTGCCTCAGTGTGAGAGATTCCCTTCTGCGCGAGGGGAATTGTTGACGCGCAGTCCTCATGAGATAGAACCAGAAACAACATTCGCGTGGCTTCAGAATTGATGACGATAGCCGAGGTTGATGTTCCACGGCACGTCGTACTTATGGCCGAAGGTGGCTTCATAGTCCAAGTGCAATTGGTCCACTTCGGAGATTTGGAACATCAGGCCGGCGCCGCCCAGATAGTAAAGGCCGTCCGAATTGGGCCGCCAGACATCCATCGGGTCGCCGCCGATTTGTACTTTGCCGCCGGAACTGATTTGTTCTTGCACGCCGCCCTTGAGATACGGTTGCAGGATATTGCCTTTTTCATGCACCTTGATGTTCCAGCCAACGCGCACGCCGCCCCACAGGCGCAGGATGTCAGCGTTAGTGGCTTCTACCGTGGTCACGTCGCTCTCGTAGTCGCTGTTGAAGACTCTGGTGTAGGCGGCTTGGATGCTGGGTTCGAGGAACAGGCCGTTGTTGAACCTGAATTGCTTGCCGATTTCCAATGAGACGCCGGCGGCCCAGTTGCTGTATTTGCCGTGGTCTGTGAAATAATCGTCGCCGTAAATGTCGTAGCTGTTGTCAAAGTACTGGCCCTTGGCGACCAAATCCGCGTACCAACCCGCCTCGTTAATCCAGGTGCCGTACACGCCCGTGTAATAGCTGGTGGTCTTGCCATCGCTACCGTTGGATTTGAAATCACGTTGCGCGCCGCTGTAGCCGATAAAATATCCGGTCAACATGGAGTTGTGGTCGTTCACCGTCCAAATCTTGTCGCCACCGACATCAATGCCGTAGAGATAATCCCGAAAGCTGCCGATGCCCTCGATGCCAAGTTTGACATTGGCCTGCCGTCCGTAGCTGCGCGCCCAGAAGTCCACGCCCGCATCGCCGCCTTTTTTGCCGTAGAGAATATAGTCGGACAGGGTTTGCTTGGCTTGCTGGCGGACTTCGCCAAGTCGTTTGCCGAGGTTGTCCAGTTGGGTGAACCACGTGATGGAAGTGGCGCCGGCGGTGTTGAGGATGGCGTTGCCCGCGGCCATGTTCTTGACGCCGGTCAAATACCAGTCATTCCCTGTCTGATTGAAAGTGTATTTGTACAAGCCGGCGTAAATCGGACGCCCGTCATTTGCGGTGAACGCGCCCGCGTCGCTGGTGCCGGCGACATCCACAACTTGAATGCCGTTGCCCGTGGTTGGCCCGCCTTTTTTACCCACATTGTTCAGGAACAGCGTGGTGTGGCCCTTGGCGTCGCCGTTGATGACCAACTGGTCGGTGGTGGCATTGCTCAGGTCGGCGGTCAAGTAAATGACACCGTCGTCGCCGGTGTAGGTCCCGTCCACCGTCAGCGTGCCCAAGCCGCCGCCATGCGCGAAATGAATCACGCCGGCGTTGGTCAGGTTGCCCGTGCCGAGTTGCGAGTCCTTGTTGTTCAACACAACCGCCGCGCGGTAGGCGATGGTGGTGGTGCCAGTGTACTCGCTTTTGCCGTTGAACGTGGTGGTGCCGCTGATGGTGACGTTAATCTTTTTACCGCCGGTGATTTTGCCGATGTTGTTATTGCCGGTTAAATTGAGACCAGAGCCGGAATTGATGGTGCCTACACCCAAGGCCAGTTCGCTGACATTGAGACGTCCAGATTCGCCAATGGAGAGATTGGCTGAGGCATTGGCGTTGGCGGCTAGTTCCAAGGTTTGGCCTACATAGACCTCGCTGCCGTTGTCAATCCGAAGCGTAGCCGTGCCATTGGTGGCAAAGGCTATGCTGCCGCTGGTATTCCATTTGGATCCTAGTCCCACATCCACGCTTACATTGGAACCAACGCCATCAGCAATGACCGCGTTCTGGCTAGTTAACACGGAATGATTGAGGGAAATGGCTGCATTGGCATTGGCTCCGTTGCCGACAGCAAGGTTGCCGGTGCTAATGGTCGACTCATTGTTGCCGCTGATTGTCGCGAATGAACTATCATCAGTGGCAATGTTCACGGCACCCCGCGAACGCCATTGGCCGTTGTCGAGATTGATGTTGCCATTGACGATGGCGTCGGCGTTGGTCAAAATGGAATTTTGTATGGTAATTCCGCTAGAAGAAGCGAGCGTGAGTGTGCCTGTGTTATTGAAGACCGAATTTTGAGTTAAATACACGGTGTAAAAATTAGCAAAATCACCGGTATTATTCCAAACCGATGAATCCTCCAGATAAATTGGGCCGTATGAGAGTAGTCCGTTACTACCGATGACGCTGTGGTCTGACACGTAGAGCCAGCCATAATTGGAGAAAGAGCCGGAGCTTTGCCAGCTAGAAGAGCCGCTGACCGTGACATAACCGGTGTCCCCGATTGTGGCGTTCTGATTGGTGACAGTGGAGACGGAATACAGCGACATGCTCCCGAAACCATCATACTCCCACCCATCGGATTTTGCGCCAATCACCACGTCTCCAGCGTTCTCCCATACGGAGGAACCGCTCACGGAAAGAAAGCCTTCCGCATAATCCTCGGTGCTGGTAATCTGCGCCAAGGTGCCGGTGGTGATAAACTTGCCATTATTGGAAATAGTTAGTTGAGCTATCTGAAAAGTGTTGGTGCCGTTGGAATGAATGGCCAAGATGTTAAATTCGTTTATTGTGATGGTGGTGCCCCTGATGATGGGTTGGGCATAATCAGTGTCTAGGATTGTCGCGTTGTCTCCCACGCTGGGAAAGCTGGCGGTGCTGCCCGAGGTTGTTTGCCAATAACCACGGATGGTATCCCAAGGCATTAGTATGGGGCCAGTACCAACAAAAGGGTCATCCCAATAATAATCCATGGCTTGGGAATTTCCCCCTGCCAAACACAATAGTCCCATCGCCAAACTCAATCGAAAAATTTTATTCATAAATATTATTTCTATTTTTAATTTTCACAGGTTTTTCTTTATAAACTTTTCACTGACAGTATGCAAATAAAAATAATCGCCACAATCAATATTTTTTACCAACCCTCGGTGACTTGACGGACGATGTTTTGCGCCAGCCGCTGGGTGGCTAGCGGCAGCGCTTGGCGCTCGGCCTCGACATTGTCACTGCCCAGTTGGAAATTGGGCACGTAATAGTCGGTGAAGCCGGAAAATTCAATGTTCTTGAAAATTATCTTGCCGGTCAAGTTGTTAGTCAGCGTCACCTGCGCGTACAGAGTGCAGCGGAACTGGGTGGTTTGCGTGGAGTTGTCGGGGTTTTGATTTACCGAGGAACGCGTGAATTTCGTCACCGTGATGTTCAGCGTCGCCTCGGCATCGGCGGCGCGGCTGGTTTGGTAGGTGCCGTCGTTGTCGAGCTCGTGGATAACCGCGGTGGTGAGCATCGGTTGCACGTAGGGCCGGAAGGTGTCGTTTTTTGCCAAAGGCACCCAGATGTTTTTGACCCCGGCCATGTCGCCGGAGGGGATGTTGCCGAGTTGATAGCCGGTGGCGCAGCCGGTGAACAGCAGCGCCAAGGCCAGCCATGAGTATTGCGGTGGGAGTTTCATAACGCGGAGGGATTATCCGTTTTTTTCGGCAGGGCGTCAACCGATTGCTGCCGGTCACGGTCAGCGACCGGCGCGGCGGGGGGCGATTCCGCCAGGTCCGCGGCTTGGGGTTTTTTGAACGCGGGCGTCTGGCCGTTTTGCAGGTTTTTGATTTCCTCGATGCGTTGTTTGGCTTGCACCGCCAGCGGGGAGTTGGGCGCTTGTTGGATGACGTCGTTGAAATAAATCAGCGCCGCGCGATAGCCCTTGTCGGTCTTGTCCTTGAGGTAGAATACACCGATGTTGTAGGAGCCTTGCACCCGGCGATCGCCCAATTCGTTGATGTAAATCTTCGCCTGCTCGACTTTCTCGCTGTCGGGAAAGCGCGCCAGAAAATCCTGGAAGGCGTTGATGGATTTTTGCGCCGCGCTTTGGTCGTAATCCGGCTGGCTGGAGGCTTGGTACCAAGCGTAGCCGATTTGATATTGCGCCGATGGCGCCAAGTCGTTGCCCGGATATTTGTCCAGCAGCTTGTTGTAGGACGCGATGGCTTCTGACCACTGCTTTTGTTTTTCCCGCGCGAGGCCGATTTTGAAATACGCTTGCGGCGCGTAAACCCCGTAGGGCGCGTTCTTGATAATCGTGTTAAAAATCTCCACCGTCTTGTCCATGGACGGCAGCAGCGGGATTTTCCACAACCGCTGCGGCTCACCGCTGAGGAAGAGGTTGCCGATGGCAAATTCGCGCTCGATGGCGAGGTCGAAGAACTGGCTGGCCGGATATTTTTCCACCACTTTTTGAAACGCCTTGTACGCGTCCCAAAACTCGCCGCGTTTCTCCATCATGAAGCCGACCTTGAATTGCGCCTCGCCCGCCGACGATGACAGCGGCCAGCGCCGCACGAGGCCACGGTAAGCGTCCAGCGCGCTCTTGTAATCCTCCTTGGCCTCCAGATTGCGCGCCAGTTGCAGCGCGGCCTTGGCGTCGCTCGCCGCCAGTGATTCACCGCTGCTTTCGTTGACCCAACCCTCGCCCGGACGCCAGACCAAGGCCGCCGAACTCACCGCTGCCAGTGACAGCCAAAGACCCAGCGCGCCGATGTAAGATTTGCTCATGCGTGGTGAGGCTAACGGAAAAAACGCAAAACGCAAAGCCCAAAACGCATGATTCGGTTAGGTCTGCCAAATACGCGAAAGAGCGCGATGTTCCGTCATCCTGAGCGAAGCCCCGGAAGGGCGCAGTCGAAGGACCGGCCAAGCACTAGCCAACCGGTGTGTCGCAACCCAATCGCTGACGTTCACCAAGCCGCTCCTTCGACTTCACGCCCGCGGCGCTCCGCTCAGGATGACGTTATATTTCGCATTGCCTCGCGTGGTTTGCGGCCTAACCTTGGCGGATGATTTTGCGCCTCCACCGTTTGCTGCTGTCGCTGACCGTTGCCCTGACCGTCAGCGCGCAGGAGGAAGAACTCCCTGTCGCCGCCGCGCTGCCCGCCGGTTTGCAAATCATCTCCCCGCGCGGCAATGAAATCCTTGACAGCCCGCCGGTGGACATTTTCTTCGACCTGAAAAACATCATCCTCGCCGAGAGCGGCTGCGCGTTGCGCGTCATCGTCGACAATCACCCCCCGCTGACGCTCTACTCCACTGCCCGCCCGCTGACGCTGACCAATCTCGCCGATGGCGGTCACACCATCCGCGCCTGGCTCATCCGGCCTGACGGCACTGCCATTCGTAGCCCTCAAGCGCAGGCGATGGTCCGGTTCTTCCTGCGGAAAAAGGATTTTCAAAACTTCATTGACCGCGGCAAGCCGTATTTCACCGTCAATCTCCCCGCCGGCGACAGCTATGACACCGACATCAGCGGGCAACTATACGTTGACCTGCTGCTCAACGCCGCCGCCCAAGCCGCCGGTTGTCAGGTGCGTTACATCATGGAAAGACACACCGGCATCCTCGACGGCCGTAGTACCGCCCGCTGGCCCGGCCTGATGGTCGGCAAGCACAAACTGGTGCTGGAATTGCTCGACAGCGGGGGGCATCCCATCCTCGGCCCGTTTAATCGCGTCGAGCGTTATTTTGAAATCCGCCAGCTACTCAAAGCCACCCCCATGTCCGTTGACGGTGACAACCGTCCTATTGGCCAGCCGTAGCATAACATGTTGAAAAACATGTGGGTTGTTATATATCTATTTTTGCAAACGATTTTTAACCTGTCCCTTAATTATATTGACAAAACCCCGCCAGTCATTATCAGCAGGGATTTTTTAGCGCTTGGGAGTTGGGTCATCTTCCTTGTCAATCAGCTCCAACACGGCGTCCACATCCACTTTTTTCACCGCTTCCGCCGAGCCGTTGACGTAACCCAAAATGTAATAAACGTGCTTGCCGCGCCTGACGGTATTGCGGTCATAGACCAATACCTTGTCACCGTCAGCGATGGTGTAGCCGGTCACCAGCACATAATCCGTTTCGTTTTTTTGCTTCGACAGCGGCGAGTTGAGGATTTTTTCCTCGATTAATTGCTGCTCTATCAGCACGCCCAATGAATCGGGAAACTGCCCGTCGTTGGTATCGGCGTAAGCGCGGCAGGCTTGGACAATTTTATGCACATTACGCACCGACACAGCGAGCTTCGCATGATTCAGCGCGCCATGAATCCCCGGCAGCGCCAGCCCCGCCAATATCGTGACAATAAAAAACGAAAAGAATGACACGTATCCCAACACCAACCCCGCCACCGCCAACCCGCTGCCGGTCAGCGTTCCGGCGGAACGTTTGATTTTGCCCAGCGCGATATGCCCGCAAATCACCGCCGGAATCCCGGTAAAAAAGAAACAAAAACACGGCGAGAAAATCCCCAATACCAGACTGGCAATCGCCAGCCGTGAATTTTTTATATTAGGTGCCTCAGGAGAAACAGCAACAGCATCACTCATGTCACCAGCATAGAAAACTCCCCGCCGCTAACAAGGCCAAAATCACGCGCCACCGCCGGCGGTTTAACGTTTCAAATTAAGCAACCGTTCAATCGCGTTGGCGTCCGTGCGGGAGAAAAACCGGGGGATTACATCAATGGCAAAAACCTCGTTCTTTTTGGTGACCAGACAATTTCCGGGGCGCACGTCAAAAATGCAGATGCGCCCTTTGAAATAAGCGCATGATTCGTAGCCGCCCAACGGGTAATCATACGGAATCCGACACATCCCCGCCTTGCGAACAAAGGTGTCTTCAAGTTGCTCCCAGGTCGCCGGTTCACCAATGACATCGGCTTGTGAAATGACAATGCGATTAATGCCCGGACTGACCTTTTTCAATCCAACCAACCGGACATCGTCGTTGAAAAGATAATTATGCACCCGCCAGCGTTCCAAATATTGCAGCGGCGAAGCGTTAGTCATGACCAGCCGACCGTCAATTACATCAACGACATAACCGGCGGAGGCGGGTTTGGTGAATTTGAACCAGCGGGCGCTGACGGTGTCGAAACGAACATCATGCTCGCGCCCGCCAATGCGGTCGTGATTAAAATCATCCGGCAGAATTAATTCCGCGTTTGCCGTCCAAGTTTCCAATAAACGCCATTGGTGCTCGCAGGTTTCCCACTCTGAAACGCCAGGGTACGTTCCATCTGGGCGTAAGCCTGTTCTGAGGTGCGCGCTGGCGGCGTCGAGGTGATTCGGTACACCATCGGCCCCATTTTGCGAAGTTGTCGGATACATTGCATGAGCCAAACCTAGCGGCTATTTTTGCCAAAGCAAGTGGTTTCGTCCCCGCCGCCAACAAGGCCAAAATCACGCGCCACCGCCGGCGGCCGCTTGTTTCTTCTTATAGGCGTAATGCAAGAAAATGTTGTAAATCGTGAACACCATCGGAAAGAACGTGTTAAAAAATCCAACCGAGTCATTTTTGCCGAAGACGAAGTACGACACCAAACACAAGCTGCCCGTAAAACTCATGTACCAAAAGATAATCGGCAGCACCGGACGCTTGGCGAAATGCGAAATGATGGATTGCACCGCCCAGCGCCCACCGAACATCAGCGTGCCAAAATAGCCGATAAGTTTGCCGGGGTTAAGTTCGATTTGCGTTATGTACAAATTGGCCAGGCCCAAGTCGTAGTTGTATAAATTGCGGATACTTTCAATAATATTAATCATAACGATACGGCTCCTTCCGCCAGTGTATCTGGCGTTTGATATACCAACCAACCCCAATCAAATCATACAGCCCGCGCCACGCCCGACCGCCGATGGTGTACTTCGACACACCGAACCGCCGCTGACGGTGATTGACCGGCAGCTCGCAAATTTTCTTCCCCGCCGAGCCGAGCAGCGCCGCGATGTAACGGTGCAGCCCATTGAACGGTATCAGATGCCGGACGCACTCGCGTTTCATCGCCTTCAGCGAGCAGCCCGTGTCGCGTATCGGGTCGGGCAGTGCCAGCCGCCGGCAACCGTTGCCGATGCGCGACGCCAGCCGCCGCGCGAAATTGTCTCGCCGCTTCTCGCGGTAGCCGCACACCAAATCGTATTCGCCGATTTTCGCCAATAATTTGCCAATGTCGCGCGGGTCGTTCTGCCCGTCGCCGTCCAGCATCACGCACACGTCGCCGGTGGCGGCGTGCAAGCCGTAATAGAGCGCCGCGCTCTGCCCCAGATTTTCCCCGTTGCCCAAGTACCGCACCCCGCTGATACCGCGAATCGCCGCCGCCGTCCCGTCCGTGCTGCCGTCGTCCACGGCGATGATTTCCGCCCCCGGCTGGCACGCGCGGATTTCCCGCAACAACGCCGCGACATTCTCCTCCTCGTTGTAAAACGGAATGATAATGGAAACTTTCATCATTGCGCCTCACCGTCAGCGGCCGCTGCCCCGCCGTACTCGCGGCACAGGTAGAACTTGAACTGCTTGATGTTTTGCCCGCGCCACACCGTGTAACTTTCCTTGAGCAACTCGACCCGCGCGAACTCCCGCCGCAACGTCTCCGGCGCCTCGCCCGCCGTCACGTAAATCGCCGATTGGTTGCCGAACCCGTCGCTGTAGTCCGACCAGAACGAATACTGGTTGTCAACATCCGGCGTTGTCACCAAGTACGTCTGCGGCTGGCGCGGCAAGTAAAACGACACCAAACTCGCCAGCCCGTAATCGCTGCCGATGACAAACGTCGCGCCGTGCTCCTTCTGCAACTCATACACCTGCGCCCCCAGGCTCGCCCAGCCGCGCGCGCGGTTCAGCGGGTCCTTTTTCAACGGCAGCCGCCACCACGCGCCGAGCGTGAGCGCCGCCGTCATCACCAGCGCCACGAGCACGCTGACGGTCACGAACGCGCCCGCCAGCAATTTCCACCGGCCCAGCCAATGATGCCAGATGACCGTGGCGAGGATGAACCCGCTGAGGTAGCACGGCACCACCCAGTTCGCCTCCGCCGCTTTGTGCAACGACAGCGCCGAGTAAAACAAAAACAGCGGCCAGAACAACGCCTCCAAGTACAAGACCCGCTCGTCGCGCCGCCCGCGCCACAACCCCGCCACCGCCGCGCTGACGATGGCCATGAAGAACAGCGGCGAGTACGCGATGCCCTGCAAGGTGTAAAACTTCCAAAGCTCGCCCAATGAGCAATGCCACTCGCTGTCCAACGCGCCCCGCTGCCACAGGTGTTGCACAGTTATCCAGTCGTGCTGGTAATTCCACACAATCACCGGCGTCAAACACACCAGCGCCGCCAGGGTCATCAACCAGAAATTCTTGCGCCACAAGTGGCGGCGATGTTGCCGCGACAGCGCGCAGAACACCGCGAAACACGCCAGTTGCGCGATGTTCGTGTACTTCGCCAGCATTCCGAGGCCGACCAGCGCGCCGGTGAGCAACCACCAGCCGCCGCCGGACGCGTCATCCTTCGCGCGCCAGAACGCCAGCGCCGCCGCCGCCCAACAGAACACGCTGATGGGGTCAATCGTCATCAACACCCCGCCGATGGCGAACAACGGCGTCACCGCCGCCAGCACCAGCGCGCAAAACCCCGTCTGCCCGCCGAACAACTTGCGCCCCAGCCGGTACAAGCAATACGCCGTCCCCGCCGACAGCGCGACCGAGCCGCAGCGGATGCCAAACACCGAGTCGCCAAACAAATGCGTCCCCAGCCAAATCACCGCCGCCACGCCCGGCCCCTTGCTGTAATAACTCCAGTCGGGATGCTTCGACCACAGGAAATAATACGCTTCGTCGCCGATAAGCTCGAGCTGCGTGACATACCACAGCCGCCAGAGCGCGACCAGCGCGATGAGCACCAGCGCCGCGCGATGCCACGGCACCGACCAGCCGCCCGGCAACCGCAATTCAACCGTTCCCTCACGCGAGTAATGTGGAGTGTTTGTCATATAATTGTGGCGTCAACCGCCGTCCATAATTCCGCCAGACTTTATCAGCGGCGCGACAGATTATCAACGTGTAACCGCCGCCGAGCAAAAACCCCGCCACCGTGTCCGCCGGGAAATGGTCGCCCGTGTACACCCGCGACACCATCATCAACAGCGGCCAGAGCAACAACCACCGCCAGCGCCGCCAGCCGAACACCAGCGCCGCCGCCAGCGCCAGCGCCGTGCTATTGGCGACGTGCGCGGACGGCATACTATTCGCCTTCCGCGTTTCCTTGGAAACCCATCGCACCCGCGGCGCCCCGTCTTGCCACGACACCCGTCGCACCTGCTCCAGCGCCGCGTACGGACGCGCGCGGCCCGCCGTCCGTTTGATTGAGTTCACCACCAGCGGGTCGCCAATCGCCACGCACAACACCGCCAGCAACACATACACCCGCCCCTTGAAACCGCCCAGCGTCACCAACAACACCGCCAGCGTCACCAACAACCAATGCATCGCCCCCGTGCCACCGACGAACCCCAGCACCCAATCCAGCGCCGGGCAGGCGCAACCCTCGTTCACCCACCGAAACACCCAAACATCCGCCGCTGACCAACAGTTCATCATCCGTGCAATCTACGCGAAAAAAAAAAAAGCACAACCTCGCGCAGAGACACAGAGACGCGGAGTTAAATTTAATAAAAAATCTCCGCGGCTTGGCGTCTCTGCGCGAGATTGCTTGAATTTCAAAAAATCCCGCCTAGTTTTCCCCTCATGCGTTTAACCCTGCTCACCATCAGCATCCTGGCCCTGTCACTCAACCTGTCAGCGGCTCCCGATACCTCTAGCCCCGTCCCCGCGCCACAACTGTTGCAAAACGCCATGTGGCAAGCCGGCCAACTCCAGGATTTCAAACTCGACGGCTACCTCCACATCACCCCCGCCAAAGGCAAAGACCGCTACCACCCCGTCACCATGCGCACCAAAGACCGGCAAATGGTCTTCGAGTTCAACGACAACGCCCTGCAAATCCGCGTCATCTTCCTGCCCAACGGCAGCGTCATCCAACGCCGCGCCGGCGCCGCCGCGGACTGGGCCACCGTCGCCGGCAAAGACCGCCTCGCCAAAATCCTCGACTCCGACATCGCCTACGAAGACCTCGGCCTCGACTTCTGCCGCTGGAGCACCGTCACCCCCATCGGCGGCGACAGCATCCTCACCCTGCCCGCGTGGTGTTACGAGAGCACCCCGCCGGTGGTCAGTAATTACACCAAAATCCGTTTCTGGGTCAGCAGCGAATACCTCGCCGTCCTGCGCGCCGACGCCTACGGTGCCGACGGCAAGCTCGCCAAGCGCGTCGAAGTCAACGGCGTGATGAAAGTCGGCAACGCCTACACCATCAAGGAAATGATGATGTCCACCATGCAACCGGGCCGCGACCTCTCCGCCAGCCGCACCTACCTCGAGTTGCGCGACGGCAAAAAAGACGCCTCCGGCCTGTGAGCGCGCGGATTTTTTATGAACACCCCGGCCCTCCCCGCTGTCGTTGATAATGGTCAAAAACCACCAAAAGAAACCCGTTATATTGACCGCAAAGTCATCAACCCGCTGGTCGCGCAAAACCCGTTCATCGGTCGCGCGCCGCTGACGGTCACCGCGCCGGAGTTGTCACTGTCAGCGGTGCGCGACCGCCTGCCGCAGCCGTTCTGGGACGGACATGACGCTGCGCTGGCCTGTTATTGGAAGGTCTGGGAGCTGGCTTGTAAGAATTGCAAGGTCGCGTCACCGTCGGCGGGTTTCGTCGCGCCGTTCATTGACACGGCGTTCAATGGCGACCTGTTCATGTGGGACTCGGTGTTTATCATGATGTTCGCCCGCTACGGCGAGCGCGTGTTTCCGTTTCAAAAAACGCTGGATAATTTTTACGCCAAGCAGCACGTGGACGGCTTTATCTGCCGGCAAATTTCCCCCGCTGACGGTGGCGACCGTTTTCATTACGCTGACCATGACAGCACCGGCCCGGGTTTGCTGGCGTGGCCGGAGTGGGAATATTATTTGCAATTCGGCGATCGTCAGCGGCTGGCCGAGGTGTTCCCGCCGCTGCTGGCGTATTACCAATGGATGCGGAAGTACCGCACTTGGCCCGACGGCACATATTGGGCGACCGGCTGGGCGTGCGGCATGGACAATCAGCCGCGATTGTCAGCGGGCGCGCGCCCCGAAAACGACCACGACCATTTGAGCTGGATTGACACGAACGCGCAAGCCGTGTTGGTCGCGACGCTGCTGGTGAATATCGCGCGCGAGTTGGGGCGCGACGCTGACGTTCGCGCGCTACGGGAAGAAATCGCGGCGTTGACCGTCACCATTAACAACACCATGTGGCACGAGCGTCTCGGCTGGTACGTGGACCGCCGGCGTGACGGCACCGTCAGCGACGTGAAATCCATCGCCGGCCTGTGGCCGCTGCTCGCCGGCCTCGTCCCGCCGGAGCGACAGGCGCGTCTCCTCGCGCACCTGACCGACCCCGCCACCTTTGGCCGTCCGCATCCCGTGCCGTCACTGTCAGCGGACCATCCGCTCTATCATCCGCTTGGCCAATACTGGCGCGGTGGGGTCTGGCCACCGACCACGTACATGGCGTTGCGCGCGCTGACACTCACCGGCCACGACGAACTCGCGCATCAACTCGCCGCCCGGCACGTCGCGATGGTCACGGAAGTTTTCAACCAAACCGGCACCGTGTGGGAAAATTACGCGCCCGATAGCGCCGCGCCCGGCAACATCGCCTGTGCCGACATGGTCGGCTGGAGCGGCCTCGGCCCAATCGCCGTGCTGCTGGAATATCTCATCGGCCTGCGTCCCGATTTTACCACGCGAACACTGCTGTGGGACGTGCGGCTGACGGAAGCGCACGGCGTGAGGAATTATCCGTTCGGCGCGGACATCACGCTGTCACTGTCAGCATCCGCGCGCGCCGGCGAGCGCGAGGAGCCGCGCGTCACCATCAACGCCAGCCGTCCGGTCAAAGTGTTAGTCAAATGGCCCGGTGGCACCCGCGTCGTAATGGCCGGGGAATTATAACTCAAAAATCATAGCGCAAAATTCAAAAACTTGCGGAGGTCGTGGTAGTTCTGAGTTAAATATCCTTTGCCGTCCCCGCGACTTTGCGTTAGCGTAAAAGCCTTTATGAAAAACCTCCTCAAAATTGGCAAAATCAACTACGCGGGGCCGACTAGCGAACCCTGCGCGCCGACGCCCACGGTGCCGACGGCAAGCTCGCCAAGCGCGTCGAAGTCAACGGCGTGATGAAAGTCGGCAACGCCTACACCATCAAGGAAATGATGATGTCCACCATGCAACCGGGCTGCGACCTCTCCGCCAGCCGCACCTACCTCGAGTTGCGCGACGGCAAAAAAGACGCCTCCGGCCTGTGAGCGCGCGGATTACCTCCCCGCGTCGGGCCGGGGCGCGCGCGTGGCACCGGGGGGCGCGTAGCGCCACTAATTCCCCTTCCGTGAAGGGGTGGCGGCGCAAGCCGACGGGGTAGTTCAGCGTTCGACATATGGAGCGTGGACATCCCGTTCGCCGCAGACAAGACGTCCGCGCTCCATACACTAAACGAGGAACCATATTATTCGGCCAAGCTCCAAATAACTTTACCCCGGCGCGGGATTTGGCAAAGTTAGCCACGCCATGTATTCGCCGACCACGACCCGTTTCACCGCCGCCCTGCCCGCTGGTCGCCCCGCGCTGTTCCTCGCCCCCATGCGTGAAGTCACCGATTTGCCGTTCTGGCGCGTGCTGCACCGCTACGGCGGGCCGGATGTCTGGTTCACCGAATACTTCCGCGCGCACGCCACCGCCAGGCTTGACCGCGACTTGCTCCACGCCATCCGCCACCCGCCCGGCGGCCGCCCCGTCATCGCGCAAATCATCGGGCGCGACATCCCCGCGCTGCTGCGCGCGGCGGAGGCGCTGCAACGGGAAAACCTCCTCGCCCTCGACTTCAACGTCGGCTGCCCCGCGCCGGTGGTGTGCCGCAAACACGCCGGTGCCGGCCTGCTCCGCCGCCCCGCCGAACTCGCCGCCATCCTCGCCGCGTTGCGCCGCCACGTCTCCATCCCGCTGACCGTCAAGACCCGCGTCGGCTTCACCGACAGCGGCGGGTTCGACGATTTGCTGAACATCTACGCCGCCGCCGGCCTCGACGCCCTCACCGTCCACGGTCGCACCGCCAGCGAGATGTATCGCGGCGCGACGCACTACGACCTCATCGCCCGCGCCGCGCGCACCCTGCCGTGCCCCGTCATCGCCAACGGCAACATCATCAGCGCCGGCATCGCCGCCCGCGTCGCCAAGGAAACCGGCGCGGCGGGGCTGATGCTCGGTCGCGGCTGCATCCGCAACCCGTGGATTTTCACGCAAATCCGCGAGCTGTTCGCCGACGGTCACCTCCGCACGCGCCCGACCTTGCGCGACCTGCGCGAATACATCGGCGTCCTCTGGCACGAGACCAAGCCCGCCGGCTTCACGGAAAAGTTGCAAGTGGCAAGGATGAAGAAGCACTTGAATTTCATCGCGCAAAAAATTGACGCTGACGATGAATTCCCGCGCCAAATCCGTCGCGCGGACAGCGAGCTGGATTTTTTCCAAATCTGCGACAAATTCCTGGACCGCGACGCCCCCTTCGATTCCGAGACGCCGGAGCAACATCTCACCAACCCAGGCAACCCGCGCGTGGATTGCTATTGATTAAGCGCCGGGCCGAATCAGTGGAATCGCGGCGACGTGTGGTGGGCGCATAATAATTCCCCTTCCGTGAAGGGGTGGCCGCGTAGTGGACGGGGTAGTTCAGCGTTACCGGGCATTTGGCACCGAACGCTGAACTACCCCGTCGCTGCGCGCCACCCCTTCACGGAAGGGGAATTAGCTCACGCAGGGGCATGGGCGTGGTCGGAGAGGGGCCAGCGCCAGCCGCTTTCCGCATGACTTTGGCGTGTTCCACGGTTAAACTTTCCGACATGAGCAGAACATCAGCGGAATCAGTGGCGGGCAAACTTGGGCTGGCCGGCCCGGAGGATTTGCTGTTCCATTTCCCGCGCCGGTACGAGGACCGCACCCGCTGGCTCGACCCGTTGACGGTCGGCGAGGACGAGTGGGTGTTGGTGCGCGGCACCATCGAGGCGCCTAGGGCGATGCGCTGGCGCGGCGGGCGCGGCAGTTTTGAGCTGACGTTGCGCGCGCCGGACGACGCTTACACCATCCCCCTCGTGTGGTACAACATGCCGTTCCTGAAACAATACCTCGCCGCCGGCCGCGAACTCATCGCCTACGGTCGCGTCAGCGTCAGCGGGAACAAACGCAAACTGGTGCACCCGGAGTTTGAGTTAAACACCGCTGACGACGCCGATATTCACATGAACCGCATTGTCCCCGTCTATCCCTCCACCAGCGGGTTGAGCCAGCGCGCCATCCGGCAGGCGGTGTATGCGTTGCTGTTCAAGGACGGCGCGCGGTTCCCGGAAATCCACCCCGCGCCGGACGGCTTGGCGGGCCTTGACGAGGCGATGCACGGCATTCATTTCCCCGCCAGCTTTACGCAACAGGAGGAGTGCCGGCGGCGGCTGGCGTTTGACGAGTTGTTTGCGATGCAGGTGTTGCTGGCGCTGCGCCGGCGGGAGGCCCGCCAGTTCGCCAAAACCCGCGCCGCCGACCGCGCGCCGTTGCGCGAGCAATTCCTGCGCGCGCTGCCGTTCACGCCGACTAGGGCGCAGACGCGCGTGTTCGCGGAGCTGGACCGCGACCTAGCCGCGCCGCGCCCGATGAACCGCCTGCTGCAAGGCGACGTCGGCTCCGGCAAGACCCTCGTCGCGGCGTACGCGATGTTGCGGGCGCTGGAACGCGGGGAAAACGCCGCGCTGCTCGCGCCCACGGAGACGCTGGCCGAGCAGCATTACCGCAACTTGCGCAAACTGCTGGAGCCGCTGGACGTCAGCGTGCGCATTTTCACGCGCAACAAAAAGACCGGCGACGCCGCGCTGTTTGACCGTCTGCGGGGCATCGTGTACGTCGGCACCCACGCGCTGTTTCAGGACAAGGTCGAGTTGGAAAACCTCGGCCTCGGCGTGATTGACGAGCAGCACAAATTCGGCGTGAACCAGCGCCGCGCGTTTTTGGCCAAGGGCCGCCATCCCGATTTGCTGGTGATGACCGCCACGCCCATCCCGCGCACGCTGTGCCTCACCCTCTACGGCGACCTCGACGTCAGCGTGCTGGACGAACTGCCGCCGGGCCGCAAGAGCATCCGCACGGTGTTGCGCGCGGCGGAGGAATTGCCAAGGGTGTGGAGCTTCATCCGCCGGGAAATCGCCGCCGGCCGCCGCGCGTACATCGTCTACCCGCTGCTGGAGGAGAGCGAGAAGACGGACCTGAAATCGGTGCGCGCGGCCTATGCGGAGATGCAAGAGATTTTTGGCGCGGGCGAGGTGGTGATGTTGCACGGCAAGATGGAGCCGGATGAGAAAAGCGTGGCGATGGAGCAATTCCGCCACGGTCAGCGGCACGTCATGGTGGCCACCTCGGTCATCGAGGTCGGCGTGGACGTGCCGTCCGCGACCATGATGGTCATCGAGCACGCGGAGCGGTTCGGCCTGGCGCAACTGCACCAATTGCGTGGGCGGGTCGGGCGCGGCGCGGAACAATCGTACTGCGTGCTGGTCGGCGACCCGAAAACGCCGGAGGGCTGGCAGCGGCTGAAAATCATGGAAGACACCCAGGACGGCTTCGTGCTGGCGGAGGAAGACCTGAAAATCCGCGGCCCCGGCAACATCCTCGGCACCGAGCAAAGCGGCCTCCCCCCGCTGCGCGTGGCCAACTTGGGCCGCGACACGCAACTGCTGGCCCAAGCCCGCGAGGCCGGCCATCAACTAATCACCGCCGACCCGCAACTGACGAAATATCCCGCGTTGCGCGAGCGCTTGGAAAAATTCCGTTTCACCGCCGACCCCAAGGGCGCGAATTAGCGTTAAGGTGAAATGTTACCGCCGGCCATTTCCAAATTCGCCACCGCCATTGCGGCGATGCCTTCCTGGCGGCCAACGAAGCCCAGCGTCTCGTTGGTCGTCGCCTTGATGCCGATTTGCGCGGGGGTGACGGCCAGCGCGGCGGCGATGGCGGCTTTCATCGCGGGAATGTGCGGCTTGATTTTCGGCGCCTCGCAAATCAGCGTGGCGTCCACGTTGACAATTTGCGCCCGCTGCCGATGCAACAGCCCGCGAATTTGTTCCAAGAACACGCGGCTCGGCTGGTCCTTCCAGCGCGGGTCGGTGTTCGGAAAATAAAAGCCAATGTCCTCCAACCCCGCCGCGCCGAGCAGCGCGTCCGCGATGGCATGGATGAGCGCGTCCGCGTCCGAGTGACCGTCGAGGCCGCGGTCGTGAGGTATCTCCACGCCGCCGAGGATGAGTTTGCGTCCCGTCACCAATTGATGAACGTCATAGCCGATGCCTGTGCGAGTCATGGGCAAAGCATAGGGGAAAATGCCGACGGCAAAAGGGAAAACTTATTCGCGCCAAGCCGCCAAGGTTTTTGATGTTCGCGCGGAGACGCGGAGTTTTTTTTGGTTGAAAGCAAGCCTCACGCAAAGACGCCAAGACGCCAAGATTATTAAAAATCAAAAAACCTT
>JAISCS010000161.1 GCA_031265365.1 Verrucomicrobiales bacterium | reverse complement strand
TCATGGGCGCTGACCGTGCCGCTCGCCACGCCGACCGTGCCGTTGACAGTATTGCCCGAGCCGCTGGTCAACAAGCCGCTGTTGCTGACCTGCCAGGCCGTGTACGTTTCCCCGTCCGCGGCGGTCACGCTGGTGCCGTCGGCGACCAGCGGCCCGGGAGCGGACGGCGCCGGCCTGGTTCCCACGGTCAGCAGGAGTAGGCAGTATGCCGTTATCAGCGTTGCGTTGCTCGTTTTCATAACATTAACACACTTTTCGATTAATATTAAAAACGTGTCACGAATGTTCGAGTGCGCCACAAATATTTTGCAATAAGCGGGCCGGGGGAAATCACTAAACACTAAAGCCTCCCCGTGCTTGTCAACATTGTCAGCGGATTGACAACAAAGTTGTACAAACACGCGGTTGACGCATGGTGGCGAGGTGGTGAAAATCACGTCTAACAAAAAAACATCATGCATAACCGCGAATTTTCAGCCGCTGGCCGTGAGGGAAAGATTTCGCACACACTGTGTGCGAAATTTAATCCGCGGCCATTTGAAAATCATTCCTGACAAGAAAATTATCATGAATAAACTGCAACTATTACCCGCTGAGCGTCACGGCTCCCTGCTGAAAGACGTTCGCGTTCTTATCCACACCACCCGCGATAATGTTGCCCGCGCCGTCAACGCCAGTCTGGTCATGCTTTACTGGCAAATCGGCCGGCGGGTCCGCATGGATATTCTCAAATCCAGGCGCGCCGATTACGGGGAAAAGATTTTGCACTCACTGAGTGCGAAATTAGTCACCGAATTCGGCACTGGTTTTTCTCATCGCAATCTCGATAACATGGTGCGTTTTGTCGAGGTTTTTCCCGACGCAAAGATTTCGCACACACTGTGTGCGAAATTGAGTTGGTCGCACCTTCGCCAAATCATTTACCTCGATGACCCGCTCCAGCGCGAGTTTTACGCCGAAATGTGCCGCGTCGAAAACTGGAGCACCCGCGCCCTTGGGCAACGCATCCAGTCCATGCTTTACGAACGCACCGCCATTTCCAAAAAACCGCAAAAACTCATCGCCAAGGAACTGCGCCAACTCCGCGCCAAGAACACCCTCACTCCCGACCTCGTTTTCCGCGACCCTTACGTGCTTGACTTCCTTGGTTTGCAAGACACCCGCTCCGAAAAAAATGTCGAGGCCGCCATTCTTCGCGAAATGGAAGCCTTCCTGCTTGAAGTTGGCGCCGGTTTCGCCTTCCTTGCCCGCCAGAAACGGATGCAAATTGATGACAAGGATTATTATTTAGATTTACTATTTTACCACCGCAGTATGCGCCGCCTCGTCGCCATTGACCTGAAACTCGGCGCTTTTGAAACCGCTGACAAGGCGCAGATGGAGCTCTATCTCAACTGGCTGCGCCGTCACGAGGCCGCTGCCGGTGAGGCGCCGCCCGTCGGCATCATCCTCTGCGCCGGCAAACGCGCGCAGCATATCGAATTACTCGAACTCGAAAAGAGCGGCATCCATGTCGCCACCTACCTCACCAAGTTGTTGCCCAAGCGCGCCCTTGAGCGCCGCCTCGCCCAAGCCATTCGCCATGCCCGCCGCCGCCTGCCGGGCGCGAGGCGCGGCGGGGTGTGACGCGGCGTGTTTCTTTTCGCGTATTTAGCGGACAAACTTGCGCGGGGGTGCTAGGTTAAACCGCATGATTTCGCGCTGGGTGGGCTGGTTTTTGACGCTGACGCTGACCATGACGGTCAGCGCGCCGGCACAGACGTCACCGTCAGCAGCGGAGGTGGATTTGTCGCAGTTCCAGCCGACGGACAGGGAGATGTTCGCGGAGGCGGCGCTGTTTATCAAGCGGCGGAATCCGGGGCGCGCCATCATGCTTCTCTCGGACTTGCTGCGCTATTTTCCCAAGAGCGATTATTGCGAGGAAGCGCTGTATCGCATCGCGGCGTGTTACAAGGACTTGGGGCGGTTCGACGAGGCGCTGCCGACGCTGGAGTTGCTGGCGAAGAATTTCCCGCAGGGCGCGTGGCAGCCGTCGGCGAATTTGTTGCGCGGGGAGATGCTGGCGGCGGACCAGCGGTGGGCGGAGGCGCTGCCGTTCTTGCAAAAATCGGCGCTGACGGTGAAGCTGTCCGACGCCAAATTGCGCGCCAATTATCTTGTCGCGCTGACCTGTGACAATTTGAAAAAGTCGGCGGAGGCGAAAAGCGCGCTGGAGTTTTTGGTGACGCAGGAAAAGAACAATCCGTATCTCGACTACGCGCGGGTGCGGCTAGCGGCGGTGTTGCTGGACGCCGCCGGCGCTGACAGTCAGCGCGGGCTGACGCTGCTGAAGGCGGTGCTGACGCTGGCCAAGGACGCCAATCTGCGCGGCGAGGCCGGGGTGCGCGCGGGAAATTTTTTGTACGGGCGCGGCGATTATCACGGGGCGATTGATTATTACAACTCAGCGCGACAGGCGGAGGCGCCGGAGTTTTGGCGCAAGCTGGCGAACCTCGGCTTGGTGCAGGCGAATTTCGCGGAGAAAAATTACGCGGCGGTGATTCAGGTTTACAACGAGACTAAGCCGGTGTTTCCCGACGGCGCGCGCCCGCAGGTGCTGTTCCTCGCCGCCGAGGCATACCGGCTGGCCAAGCAGAACGAGCCGGCGCTTGACTTGTACAAATTCCTGCTCGACCAGTTCCCCGGCGATGCCAACGCCGAGGCGAGCGCATGGGCGCGGATTTTGTTACTCAAGGACGCGGCCAATGACGAGACATTTCTCGCCGAGACGGCGCGGTTCATCGCCAAGTTTCCAAAGTCGGCGCGGCTGCCGCTGGTGCAGGTGATGCGGGCGGACGCTTATTACGCCGCCGCTGATTACAAGGTCGCCGCGCCGATGTACGTGACGATTTTGCCGCAGGCCGACCAATTGCAACTCGCTGACGACGCGCTGTCGGGTTTGTATTTCCGCGCGGGGTTCGCGTTTTTCAGCCTGAAAGATTATGCGAACGCGACGCTGTGGCTGACCTCTTACCTGCTGCGTTTCAAGGACGGTGCGCTGATACCCAACGTGCTGTGGCTAAAAGGCCAGGCGGAGTTGGAGTCGAAATCCACCGAGGACGCGTTGCTGAGCTGGGGGCAGTTGATTGACCAATACCCGCGATTCCCGCAACGCGAGGCGATTTTGTGGCAGGCGTCGCTGCTGGCGGGCAGTCGGCAGGATTACGCGAAGATGGGCGCGTGGCTGGAGTTGTTAACGCGGGAGTTTCCAAAGACGCCACACCTCGCGGAGGCGCATTACTGGCTGGCGGTGACGCGCGAGGCCGCCGGCGATGACACCGGCGCGCTGGCGCACTGGCTGGCCGCGCGCAATCTCGACGCGGCGCGGTATTACGCCGAGGCCACGCGGCACATCATCAGCATTCTGTTGAAGAAACAGGACGTGCCGCAGTTGCGCGCCGAGGCGGAGAAGTACGACCAGTGGCGGGAGCAACATCCGCAAGACCCCGCCATCAGCCTCGACGTTTGCGAGTGGCTGGGGCAACAGTTGATGGACGGCGCGCGGCCCGCTGACAGTGAGCCGTGGCTGCGACGGGTGTTGCAGTCGAGCAAGAACGGCGCGCAACGCAAGCGCGCGCAATTGCGGCTGGCGCTGCTGATGACCAGTCTGCAAAACTGGGACGCGGCGGTGCGCGACTGGACGGCGTACCGCGTGAATTTCCCCGAAGAGACCAACCGCAGCACGGTGCTGGAGCCGCTGGCGCGGGCGTACCTCGCCACCGGCAACTACGCGCCGGCACACAAATTGGCGGAGCAGATTTTGCAACAAAACCCCGAGGGCGAGTACAACGCGCGCGGGCGGCTGTTGCTGGGCGACCTCGCGCTGGCGCAGGGTCAGCACGAGGAGGCGGCGAAAGTGTACTCGGCGGTGGCGCTGCTCATCGAGCATCCACAACTGACGCCGCTGGCGCTGACCAAGGCCGCGCAGGCGTGGCGCGCGGCGGGCAACGGCGCGAAGGCGGACGAGGCACGGGCGCGGTTGCGGCAGCAGTATCCCGATTATAAATAACGGTCGCGCGCGCGGGATTTTTTAACCACATTTGTGTTGATTTCCTTTAACGCTGAAACACCCCGTCGGCTGGCGCCGCCACCCCTCTTCGAGAGGGGAATTGGCGTCGGCAGGGGTTGTCGCGGTGCCTGCAATTCCACGGATAAGGGAATAGAACCGGAATTGTTATCGCTATCGCGCGGCGGATTGCTTTAGACTGAATGGCAATGAACAGGGCCGGAAACTTGGAACAGGACGCGCACTTCGCGCCGGGCAAATGGTTGCTGGCGGCGGTGGCGCTGTCGTTGTTCGCGCACTTGGTGCTGGGCTTGTGGTTTCGCGGCGTGGATGTCGGGTTCGACAAGCCGGTGGTGGACCCGATGCAGCCGGCGCGGTTCCACGTCGAGCGCGCCACGTTCGACCCGAAGCAATTGGAGCCGGGGCCGACGCCCAAGCCGGTGCCCAGCAGCGTGCCGCGCGAAAAGCCGACGGAGATTTTGGCGGAGAAAATCGTGGCGTTCGACGGGCCGCTGACGGTGCCGAGCATCCCCGCGCCGCGCTTGGTTGACCAGCCGCCGGCCTCGCTGAGCGCGGACAGCGCCGCCGTGCCGACGCAGGCGTTTTCCGCGCTGCCGCTGACGGCGGACGGCCAGGCGCCGCAAATCGCGCAGGCGCTGGCGGACGCGGCGAGCACGGCGGCGTTGCGCGAGGCGAACACGGCGCTGGCGCAAGGCAATCTGGCGGGCGGCGGTGGCGGCGGGGAGTTGGCGCCGCAGGAGGTGCCGACGTTTAAGGAAATCTCGGCGCTGGCGGATTTGCGGACGCCGGAGATGGTGGCGCGGCCCGTCGCGCAGCCGATTCTCATCCGCTTGTCGAGCGACGTGTTGTTTGAGTTTGACTCGGCGCAGCTCAGGCCGGCGGCGCGGGAGGCGTTGGAGAGAATCGCCGCCGCGCTGGCCCGCGCCACGCGCGCGCAAATCACCGTGGAGGGGCACACGGACACGTTCGGCACGGATGTGTATAACCAGAAGCTCAGCGAGTTTCGCGCGGAGGCGGTGGCGTTGTTTCTCCTGCAAGAGACCGGGCTGGAGCCGGCGCGCATCACCAGCCGCGGCTACGGGAAGAGCCGGCCCATTGTCAATCCGCAGGGCAGCATCAGCGAGCAGACGCGTAACCGGCGCGTGGAAATCCGCGTCGAGGGTGAGCGGTGAGTGTCCGCGGGCTTTGAGGAATTTTGGGAACTCGCGCCAAGACGCCAAGTTTTTAACTCAATTGATTTTGCGGCTTGGCGCGAGCTTATTCCTCTGGGACGCCGTTGAGGAGTTCGTACAATTTCGCGGCGGATTGGGGGCGTTGAGTGTGGCCGTTGATTATGTCCCGCGTGTTGAACGCGTCGCCGTAGGCGTGGCGGTTGGCGTCGCGGTCGAGGCGTAGCGTGACGCCGCCGACGGTGGCGCCGCCGTACACGCCGTCGGCTTGCGTGTAGATTTGAACGCCGGCGAGGGCGGTGCCGGCGGCCCACCACGCGCCGTCGTCGCCGAGGAAGGACTGGAGGGCGGCGTCGGTGTTGAGAATGAAAATGTAGCTGACTTTTTCGTAACCGATTTGCGCGCCGAAGCTGCCGCCGCTCATGTTGAAGGCGATGGGCGCGGACCACGACGGGCCGAGCGCGCCGCGCGTGCGGGCGATGACGAGGCCCGTGCCGCGTTGCCCGCCAAAGATAAAACCGCCGCGGCTGAGGCTGACGATGGCGACGCCGCGCGCGGCGTCGATGACGTTTTGCGGGATGGGGTGCGGCGAGCTTTGCTTGGCGCGCAAGATGCCGGCGGCGGCGGCCACGCGCTCGCCGACGGGGGCGGGGTCCGCGTGACCGCTACGGGCGGCCAGCGGCAGCAGGGCGACGAGGGCGAGGGTCAGCGGCGCGAGTTTCACGACGGTTGGTAGAAGGGGTTGTGCTGCTTCTCCAGCGCGACGGTGGTCAGCGGGCCGTGGCCGGGGCAGAGCAGGGTGTCGTCCGGCAGCGAGTAAATGTGCCGCAGGTTCAGCGCCAGCGCCTCGTGGTACGAGACCAGGCCGCCGCCCATTGAGCCGGCGAACAGCGCGTCGCCCACCACGGCGACGGTTTTTTCCAAGCCGCCGACGGTGAAGGTCGTGCCATCGGCGGCGTGGCCGGTGGTCTGGCGCGTGGCGACGGTCAGCGCGCCGAGCGGAAACGCCGCGCCCCAGTCGAACACGCTGACGCCGCCGATGTCGCCGTGTTGGTTAATGTACGCGGGCGCGCCGGTGGCGATTTGGAGTTGCGGCAAGCAGTCGATGTGGTCGCCGTGCGAGTGGGTGAGGAAGATGAAGCGCAGCGCGAGTTTTTTCGTGTCGAGGAACTTGAGCACGGCGGCGGGCTGCGTGCCGGTGTCGAACAACGCGGCGTCGCCGGTGGCGGGGTCCCAGATGACGTAGCAATTCACCGTCATGCCGCCGCCGTAGGGGGTGGTGAGTTGGTGCACGCCGAGGAGATTGGCGGCGTGGGGGTGCCAGCTTTGCGCGCCGCTGGCGGCGAGGGCGGCGGGGTTGAGGCGCAGCGCCTTGGCGAGGCGGGGGGCGGCGGCGGGGGCGTATTCACCGCGCCGCGCGGCGCGCACCTCATCAACCGTGACGCCCGCCGACCGGGACAAATCCGCGTCACTGACGCCGAGGCCGCGCATGGCCTTGCCGATGATGTCGCCGTAATTGTCTTCCAGTGGCAGCATGGTTGTTAGTTTAGACCATGACCGGCGGGAAAAGCCACAAGTAAATTTCGGGTGGCGCTGTGGTTTGATTTCTCGTTATGTTTTTACCAAGAGGTCATGGAGTTATTGGGGGAGGGAAAGTTTTTGGGGAATGTTGCTGATCCGCAAAAAAAACTTGCCGCGCGCGCCGGGGGGGCGCATAGTGGCTGGGTTATGACTAAACTTATCACTCTCACTTGGTCCCATCTCCGCGACGAGGAAATCTACGAGTTGGGCGTTGAACTGGAAACCATTGTCAGCGACCTCGGCGGCGCGGCGCTTTGCGGCGCGGATGCCAGTCGTTGGACGTTGTATCGCAAGGCGCTCAAGGCTTTGGATGACGCCCTCGAGCCGGTCCGCAAAAACGCCATGACGGCTGAGTTGGTGGCGTTGGACAAACAACGCAGCGCCGCTTATTCCGTGCTCCGCAATGACATCAGGGACGCGGTGCGCTTTCCGGGCACGGCGTCCTATCACACCAAGGCGGTCGCGCTCTGGGACATCGTGCGGGTTTATCAAACCAAAAAGTATCTTTCCTATAATCAAAAGACCGGGGTGTTGCATAATCTGGTCAACGACCTCCGCACGCCGCCGGCTGATGGTTATTACTCGGATTTGAAACTTAACCCGGACCTCCTCGCCACCACGGATGACCTTAACCGCGAGTTCGAGCGCGTGTATCTCGCCCGTGGCAAGGAGGAGGCCGCGGTGTTGCGGACGGATACTCGCGCGGCGCGCGCGGAGTTGTTGGCGCGGCGCGGCGACCTTGTCGAGACCATCGCCGCCGGCGCTGTGCGCGAGACTTATAAGGGCAAGTATGTTGAGTTTGTCAACGACTACAATGAACTTATCGCCAAATACAAGACGCTCATCAAGGTCCGCGCCGCCAATAGCAAGCGGCGCAAGGAGCAGGAGGAGCAGGGGAAGGGGCAGCCCGCGCCGGAGACGCCGGTGGGGGAGCTTGATGTCAAGCTCTCGGCGCCGGCTAAGGTGGTTATCAAGGAGGAGCGCGTTCCCAAAAAGGCCGGGGGCGCCGTCAGGCGCAAGTGATTCGCGCCCCTTTCGCGCGGGCGCGATGGGTTCCCTGCGGGCGTGGGCTGGCCGTCGCGCGGGCGCGAGATGGGGGTTGCGTGGGGTGGTGGTCTTTCGCGCGGGCGCGGAGTTTTTACTGGGGGCGTTGGTGATTCGGCGCGGGGGCGCGAAGGGGTGCGGGAGGCGGTTGGCGCGGGGTCGCGCGGGCGCGGGATTGGCACGGAACGCTGAACTACCCCGTCGGCTGGCGCCGACACCCCTTCACGGAAGGGGAATTTGCTCGCGCAAGGGGCTGGGGTGGTGAGGTTTATCTCCGTGTTGGTTAATTCCCCTTCCGTGAAGGGGTGGCGGCGGAGCCGACGGGGTAGTTCAGTGTTCCGTACCCGTCAGCAGGCGCGGGTGACGTAGTCGAGGCGGCGGGCTTTTTCGATGTTGGCGGGGTGGTATAGTTCGGCGCGGATTTTGCGTTTGCCGCTGTTGGCGGCGGGTTTGGTTTTTTTCACGGCGGGCCGACGGGGGGGCGGTTTCATGTTGCCAGAGTCTGGCGCGGATTTTAGCATTTGTCAGCAATGAAAGCGCGGAGATTGTTTTATCATGGGCATGTGCAGGGGGTGGGGTTTCGCTATTCGGCGCGGCAAATCGCGGCGGGGTTTGAGGTGAATGGTTATGTGCGCAATTTGCCGGATGGCCGCGTGGAGTTGTTCATTCAGGGGGCGCCGGATGAGTTGGCGGCGATGGAGCGGGCCGTCGCGGATAGTCATTTGAACGGCTTGATTAAAACAGTGGAAAGTTTTGATACAATGGTTGATTTAAAATTGCGGGGGTTTAGTATTCGGCCATGATTTTCAAGAAAAATTGGAAGAAGGACTGGGCGGTCTGCGCCAATGAACTGAGCAAATTATACCCGGTGGATTGGACGCAGAAGCGTTTGCACGCGCTGGACCGGCTGGATTTGTACGTGCGGCGCGGGGAGGTGTTCGGGTTGCTGGGGCCGAATGGGTCGGGGAAGAGCACGACGTTGAAGCTCATTCTTGGGTTGTTGAACCCGTCGTCGGGGTCGGTCCAGGTGTTCGGCGCGGAGGCGGGGACGCTGGAGGCGCGGCGGCGGATTGGGTTTTTGCCGGAAAACGCGTATTTCCCCGCTTTTTTGTCGGGGCGCGAGGTGTTGCGGTATTATGGGCGGTTGGTGGATTTGGCGCAGCGGAAGTTGTGGAAGCGGGTGGAGGAGTTGTTGGAGTTGGTGGAGTTGACGGCGGCGGCGGCGCGGCCGTTGAAGACGTACTCGAAGGGGATGTTGCAGCGCATCGGGCTGGCGCAGGCGTTGTTGAATGACCCGGATTTGTTGTTGTTGGATGAGCCGACGGCGGGGGTGGACCCGATTGGGGCGCGGCAGATTCGGGATTTGATTCTGGGGCTGCGGGCGCGGGGGAAGACGGTGATTTTTTCGTCGCATTTGCTGGAGCAGGTGCAGGAGGTGGCGGACCGGGTGGCGATTTTGCATCGCGGGACGGTGATTCAGGAGGGGACGTTGGAGGATTTGCTGTCGGTGCGGGAACAGACCCAGTTCACCGTCAGCGGGCTGGCGCCGGTGGCGCGGGAGCGGCTGGAGGAGTGGTTGCGGGGGGAGGGGGCGGAGGTGCTGGAGGTGACGCATCCGCGGGAACGGTTGGAGGAGCTGTTTATCAAGGCGGTGGAGAAGAGGAGATGATATGGGCAACAGCCTGCGGCATATTTATGCCATCGCGACGAACACATTTACGGAGGCCATTCGGCAGCGGGTGTTGTATGTGTTGGTGGTGTTCTGTTTGGTGATGCTGGGCGGGTCGAGTTTTTGCACGCAGTTTGATTTTCGCGGGGATGATTTCAAGTTCATGAAGGACTTGGCGTACGCGGGCATCAGCGTCATCGGGTTGTTGGTGGCGTTGTTGGGGGCGGCGCTGTTGATTCCGGCGGAGCTGGAGCGGCGGACGATTTACATGGTGTTGTGCAAGCCGGTGCGGCGCTTTGAGTTTATCGCGGGGAAGTATTTTGGGCTGGTGGCGTTGTTGACGTTGTTCGTGGTGTTGATGGCGGGGATTTTTTTTCTCGCGTTGTGGGGGCATGAGAGCGCGTTGACGGGGGATATCCTCGCGGCGAGCAAGGGGCGGCCGACGGAGTTGCAGGCGCAGATGATTGCCGAGTATCGCGCCGCCGCGTATGACCCGGCGCTGGTGCAGGCGTTGGTGTTGTTGTGGGCGAAGTTGTGCCTGGTGACGGTGATTAGCGTGTTTTTGTCAACGCTGGCGTCGTCCACGGTGTTCATCGTGTGTTGCACGTTGCTGGTGTATCTCATCGGGCATTTGCAGAGCGTGGCGCGGGAGTTTTGGCTGGAGGGGACGGTGGCGGCGGCGTGGTATACGCGGGCGTTTCTCGCGGCGCTGGCGCTGACCGCGCCGGATTTCCAGACGTTCAATTTGATTGACGAAATCATCGCCGGCAACGCGGTGTTGTGGTCGAACACGCTGCCGGTGCTGGGTTACGCGGTCGGGTACGCGGTGGTGGCGCTGGCGCTGGCGGCGCTGGTGTTCGAGGAGCGCGAGTTATGAGGTACCGGTTGCTGGCGCTGGCGCTGCTGGTCGCGTGGGGCGCGGGGAAGTTGCCGTGGGAGCGGCGGCTGGCGGCGGAGCGGCAGGTGGTGATGGTGGGCGAGACGCTGCCGATGAGTTATCAGTTGCGCGACCGGCTGGGGCAGGGGTTGACGATGGCGGCGCTGGGCGGGTTTCGCGGGCTGGCGGCGGACTGCCTGTGGATTTCGCTGACGGGCGCGTGGGAGGAGCAGGAGTGGGAGCGGGTGCAGGCGCTGGCGGAGGTGTGCGTGTTGTTGCAGCCGCGGGTGGTGTTTTTCTGGGAGATGGGGGCGTGGAATCTGGCGTGGAACGCGAGTGAGGCGGTGACGCGCGCGCCGGTGCCGATGGGGCGGATTGACCGGCGGCGGCATGACGCGATGAGGTGGATTGAGGCGGGGCGGAGTTTGTTGGAGCGCGGCATCCGCGTGATACCGGAGCGGCCGACGTTGTATCAAAAGCTGGGCGATTTGCATTGGCAGCGGCTTGAGGATTACTCGAAGGCGGCGGAGTGTTACGAGGAGGCGCTGAAGCGGCCGGGGTGCCCGGCGTATGTGGAGCGGTTTGTCGGCTTCGCGCTGGAGAAGGCGGGGCGGCGGCGGGAGGCGTATGATTATTGGCGGCGGCTGTGGGGGAGCGTCAGCGAGCACGGGGTGGACCAGCACCGGTGGGGGGTGGTGGAGGAGCACATTCGCGACTTGGAGGCGGAGTTGGATGTTCCGGCGGGGGAGCGGTTGTTTGCGCCGGCGCGCTGATGGTCATTGTTCTCGCGCAAAGACGCCAAGCCGCCAAGTTAAATTAAATAAAAAATTGGCGGCTTGGCGTCTTTGCGCGAGTTCTTGCCGCGGCGGAATCGGGAGTTGACCACGGTCAGCGTTGCCTTAGGTTGGTGCGTGCGATGAAACTTCTCGTGGTCAAGCCGACGGCGCTGGGCGATGTGGCGCAGGCGCTAACGGTGGCGCCGTTGTTGAAACAGCGGGCGGCGTGGCTGGCGTGGCTGGTTGACGAGGATTACGCGCCGCTGGTCAAGTTGTGCCCGTGGGTGGATGAAATCATCACGTTTCCGCGCCGGCGGCTGCGCGGCTCACCGTCGGCGTGGGTGCGCTGGTTGGCGTCGCTGCGGCGGCATGAGTTTGACGTGGCGCTGGATTTGCAAGGGCTGGCGCGCAGCGCGCTGATGCTGCGGGCGGTGCGGGCGGACTGGCGCGTGGGGTTGCGCTCGGCGCGGGAAGGGGCGCGGCTGGCGTACAACGTGGCGGTGGCGGACGGTCAGCGGCACGCGATTGACCGTTATCTCGCGGCGGCGCGGCTGGTGGCCGGCCTTGACGCTGCCGCGCCGGCGGACCGCCCGCTGCTGGCGCCGCCGCCGGACGCGGTGCCGGCGGGCTTGCGCGCCGGGGAATACACCGTGCTGCATCCCTACAGCCTGTGGGCGACGAAGCTGTGGCCGTGGCGGAATTACGAACGGCTGGCCGCGTTGCTGCCGCAAGAACAATTCGTGCTGGCGGGGCAAGGCCCATTTTTCCCAGCGTCAGCGCCCAATATAACCGACTGCCGCAACCGCACTGGCCTGACGGATTTGCTGGCACTGCTTGGCGGCAGTCGCGCGGTGATTGGCACGGACTCAGGACCGCTGCACCTCGCCGCCGCGTTTGGCAAGCCGCTGCTGGCGCTGTTTGGCGCGACCGACCCAGGCAAAACCGCCCCGCGCGCGCCGCTGACCGTCGCCAAAATCCTAACCGCCGGTTTGTCATGCCAGCCGTGTTTGCGCCGTCACTGTCAGCGTCCGGCAGCGATGGAATGCCTGCGCGTCATCACGCCGGAGCAAGTGGCGAAGGCTTGGGTGACGTTGGTTACGAAAATGTAATACACTTATAATCGATTGACAACAAGCATGTTGTAATTAAAGAAAACCGGTGTTATTGGTGCTGTGCTTGCAATTGTTAAATATTCCACTATTCTTTAGGCATTCAACAAAACCAGTAAAAGAAAGAACTAAGCAATATGAGACGTTCACGTAAAAATAGAAAATGGACCGGGGAAATGGTGCTGGAGGAAATCCGGCAGTGGAACCAGCGCGGCGAGCCGCTATACTCGCATCACGTGCGCAAAAAATTCCAGGAATTGCTGGCGGCGGGCATCCGTTATTTCGGTAGCTGGCGCGGTGCTGTGGAGCAGACTGGCATCCAGTACAGCGACGTGCGTAAATACCAGCACTGGTGCAAGGACCGCATCGTGATGCAAATTCAGGAGTTGTTCAAGCTGGGCGTGGATTTGTCGTTCCGCGCGATGATGCTCAGCAAATACAACGGCATGGTGTACGCCGCCATCCGGCCCAAGCATTTCGGCTCGTGGAGAACGGCGCTGGCTGCGGCCGGCTTGGCTCCCGACGAGATTTACCGTTATCGCTCGTGGGACGAGGACAGTATTTTGAATGAAATCCGCCAGTTGAGCCAGCAGGGGATGGACCTCAGTTCCAAGACTATGGACGAGTCCGCCAACCCGCTCATCGCCACCGCCCGCCGCCGTTTCGGCAACTGGGGCACCGCCGTGGAGAAGGCCGGTCTGGATTACTCCGCCATCCGCCGCCGCCGGCGCTGGAGCAGCGAGAAGATTGTCGAGGGCATCCGCGAGTTGCGGAGCAAGGGCGTGCAGTTACGCAGTGGCGAGGTGCGTAAGCAGGCGCCGGCATTGTTCGCCGCGGCGTGCAAGCCCCGCTTTTTCGGTTCGTGGTCGAAGGCGCTGGCCGCCGCGACTCGCGAGTCGTTGACGGCGACGGCATGATTTTGGTTTGGTTGGTTAGTTGGTTGGCAAGGCGGGTGCGGCAATGCACCCGCCTTGTTTTTTGGTTCTACCCCGTTATGGCGCCGACCGCCCCCCGCTGACCATGACTTCGCGCCAGCGATTCCACGGATAATATAGGATGGAACTAAAACATGATGGTCAGCGGCAACACGGTTGCTGTTGCGTGACACAGTGGATGCTACCGAGGCCGTTCACCAGCGGGGAACATTCGATGCCGATGATTTTCCGGTCGGGGAAACAGCCGCTGATAATGTCCAGGGCCAGGCGGTCATTGGCAGCGGAATACACCGGCACCAAAACGACGCCGTTGGCGATGTAAAAATTCCCGTAGCTCGCCGGGCTGCGACCGAACGGGCCGCTGACGGCGCGGTCGGGCATTGGCAACTCGATGATTTCAAACGGCTCGCCATCGGCGTCGCGGAAGGTTTTGAGTTTTTGCAAATTGTTTTGCAGCGGCTCATGATTGGCGTCCGATTGGTCAGGCTCGACCACGGTGAGGATTTTGTTCTTGCCGACGAAGCGCGTGATGTCGTCAATGTGACCGTCCGTGTCGTCACCCGCGATGCCGTCGTCGAGCCACAGCACTTGGCGCGCGCCGAGAAACTTTTTCAGGTTGGCCTCGATTTGCGTCACCGTCAGCGACGGGTTGCGGTTCGGGTTGAGCAAACATTGCCGCGTGGTGAGCACGCTGCCGCTGCCGTTCACGTCAATCGAGCCGCCCTC
>JAISCS010000052.1 GCA_031265365.1 Verrucomicrobiales bacterium | reverse complement strand
TCCTGAATAAACCGCGCCTTGGTCAGCAAGCCGGTGCCGCGCAAGCTCTCGCCGCCGTCAATGCCCGCCACGCGATTGAGTTTGCTGACGAACGGGAGCTTTTTGTACAAGTGCGCCTCGTCCACAATCAGCGCGTCCACGCCCAGTTCCTGAAAGGTCAGCACGTCGTCCACCTTGCGGCTCTGCAAATCCTTGACGCGCTCGCGCAGCCGCTTCAACTGCTTCTGCATTTCCTTCACGGTCGGGTTCTTGCCCTCCAGTTTGCCGTCCGTCCTGCCGCCCTGGTCAATGATGGCGGCGGTCAACTCATCCTCCAACTCCGCGAGTATTTGTCGCTCAAACCGCGGGTCGTCCTTGATTTGGTCGAAACTGGAATGCGCCATCACCACCATGTCCCAGTCACCGGCGGCGATTTTCGCCATGAACTCCTTCCGCTTCGCCGCCGCCAAATCCTCCTTGCGTCCGACCAGCACGCGCGCGGTCGGCGCCATCGCGCCGATGGTGGCGGCGAACTGTTCCAGCGTGGCGTTGTGTACCACCATCAGCGGCTTGCGCGCCTGCCCCAGCCGCCGCAACTCCATCGCAATCGCGGTGCCGATGATGGTCTTGCCGCCGCCGACGCCGTGGGCAATCAGCATCCGCCCGTCCTGCAACGCGCGCCAGACCGTGTTTTTCTTCTCCGAGTACAACTCAAAGCCGGACGCCACCCACGGCAGTTTCAAATGGGAGCCGTCGTAGCGGCGGAGCACATGGGAATTGTTCGTGTCGTTGTACACCTGTTGCAACCGCTCGCTGACGGCGGGGCGGGACATCACCCACGGCGCGAAGGCGTCCTTGATTTTCTGCAACGCCATTTTCGCCTGCGTGGTGGCGGTCTGGTCGAACACGCGCTCGTTGTCGCCGATTTTTTTGAACACCTCCGGCTGCTGCAAATTCAACGCCTTTTCCAACAGTTCGGCGGCGTTGAACCCGCCGCCGGCATAAGTGCCTTCGTTTTCACTGGAGAAAGAATCAAACCGGCGCGGGATGCTGACCGTCCAACTGTCCCCCACCACCTCGCCGACGCCGGGCGTGTAAATCACCTCCAAATTCGGCTGCTGGAACACGTCCCGCGCGAACGACTGCACGACCTCCGCCGGAATCCACGCGCTGCCGAGGTGGAAATTAATGTCGGCGAGTTTCACCGTCGCCGGCTGCACCTTCCGCAATTCCTCGACGTTGCGCCGGTAGGCGTCACTGTCAGCGACGGCGGCCTCGGCCACGGCGAGTTTTTGCCGCACGTTGCCGCTCAAATATTCCTCGCTGGTTTCCAGCAGGCCGCTCGCGGGATTGCGGAACGCCAGCCCGCTGTCAAGCAGTTGCCGTTCCGCCTCGGCGCGCGGGATGGACAACAGCGAGCCGATGTAATCGGCGTCCAGCCGCCCGCGCCAGCCGAGCGAGATGCCCGTCGCGTCGGTGAGATTGTCCGCCTTCACCGGCTCGACGCGCGGGGTCAGCACGCGCTTGGTGAACACGTCGCCCTTGCGGTATTGCTTCCGGCGCGACAGCGCGACGCGGAGACTGCCGCCCGCCGGCGGTTCCTCAAGCTCCGCGCCCGCCAGCCGGTAGTAGTCGGGGTCAACATTGAGCAACTTCGCGCTGGCGTGGACAAAGCCGTGCCGCAACGTGAAGGCGTCGTAGGCTTGGTTGAGCCGCGCCCGCTGCGCGTCCAGTTCAGCGTCAGCGACGCCGGCGGTCGCCTCCAGCCGGTACAACTCGTTCAGCGTGTCGCGCAGTTTGATAAAATCAACCGCCAGTTGGCGGTGTTTGGGTTGTAGGATTTCCTCGTCACCGGCAGCGTCGTTAATCACCACGCCGCCCGCGTCGTTGAGCGTCAGCGTCCCCAGCTTGCCGCCGGCGGAAACTTTCCGCCCGCCACTTTCAGCCCTCGGTTTTGCTTCTTCACTGTCAGCGATGACATTCTCCGGCAACCGTGCCAGCGCCTGGTCGAGGCTCACCGTCAGCGGCTCGCCGTTGGCGAACGGATGCACGGTCATCTGCTCCTTCGCGCCGTACATCGAGCCGTCATTGTCCAGTTCGCCTAAAATCATCGCGGGCTGGCGGGCAAAATACTCGTTGATGTCAATATCAGCGCCGCGCCGCGTCCTGGCGGTTTGCAGGCCGGCGAACGATTCCGCCGTCGCTGACGGTGAACCGTCCGGCTTCCGCAGGAAAATAATGTCGGTGGTGACTTCCGTGCCCGCGTTGCCCTTGAACGCGGTGTTCGGCAGCCGCAGCGCCGCGATGAAGTCCGCGTGTTCCGCCAGCCAACGGCGTTGCGGCGCGTTGGCATCGAGCGTGTTGCTGGTGGTAATAAAAGCGACCAATCCGCCCGGTCGCACTTTTTGCAAGGCGCGGGCGAAGAAATAATTGTGCAGCGAAAAACGCGGCGCGCCCAGCGCGTCCAGGGTTTTGTCGCTGACGGTGACATTGGCGAACGGTACGTTGGAAATCGCCAGGTCCACGGAGTTGTCGGGAATGCTCGCGTCCTCGAAGCCGGTCACCTGCGCGCTGGTTTCGGGGTACAACTTGGCCAGGATGCGCCCGGTCACGCTGTCGAGTTCCACCGCCTCGGTCACGCTGCGGTCGGCGAGGTGTGCCGGCATCAGGCCGAGGAAGTGTCCGACGCCGCCCGCCGGTTCCAACACCGTGCCGCCCTTGAAGCCGAGCCGTTCCACCATGCGCCACATCGCGCGGATGACCTCCGGCGAGGTGTAATGCGCGTTCAACGTGCTCGCGGCGGCGGCGCGGTATTCCTCCGGCGTCAACAGTGATTTTAATTCAGCGTGCCACTTGCCCCATTTGCGATGCCAGTTTTCAAGCGCGTCCGCCTGCCGCCGGTAATCGTCAACCAGTTGCGCGTAAGTGGCGCCGTGGCGCTCGTAGGAACGCGCGGTGTTGCGGCGGGTGGTGTGCTCACCGTCGGCGTATTGCTCCGCCTTGCGGTCGTCGAACACCTGCGACAAACCGCCCCAGCCGGTGTACTGGGCGAGGGTCTTTTTCTCGCTGACGGTGGGATTGCGCCGCTCGGTTTCCAGTTGCCGCAACAAGCGGATGGCGGCGAGATTGGCGTTGAGTTTCGCCGCGTCGCCGCGCGGGGCGAGGGTGTCACCGTCAGCGATGACGTGATTGCGCTCCGGTGAATTTGGGGCCGGACGATTCAGGATTGCAGCTTGTCCAGCTGGTGTTCCAAGCGATTCCGTTCCTCTTTCAGGCTCGCTATTTCCTCTTTGAGTTCCCGTTCCCGCTGTCCCGTGGTCTCCCGCAAATCCTCGGTCAGTGCCTCTATTTTCTCCGTCAACTCGTCCGTTTTCTCCAGCAGTTTCAGCCTGACGTTTGACCGGTGGGATTGTTCTATCCGGTCGAGGTAATCCGCCACCCCGTCGCTGGCTAACTCCTTCACCGCCGCCTTGATTTTCTTCCACGTTTCCGGCGCGCTGTCCATCAGCAAATAAATCATCTCCTCCGCCGCGTTCTCCGTCTCCGCGCTGGCGTTCGCCGCGTCCAGCGCCTCTGGCGTGTCCGGCGTCAGCTGCAAATCCTCCGAGTTCCGCTTGAACGTCAGCGCCTCCGCCAGCGTCAGCGGATTGCTGGCGATTTTGACGATTTCCTCCCGCTCGCTGTTGCCGAGGAAGCTCATCACCCGCTCGTAATTGGTTTGCTGTTTCATTTTTTACCTCCAAATCATTCAGGCTAAACAAATCCTCATCCGTGGTCGGGACGCCGAACAAATCCACCTCGCGCCGCCTGACCTGCCGCGTCTGCGCCGGGGTCAGGAAGTCGAACAAACTCGGCCCGTCCTCCGCTGACCGCGCGCGGCGTCCGGCGTTTAGTCCCAGGTGGCGTCCCTGGACGCCTCGTTCATTCGTTCTGTCCACCTCGCCCGCTTCTCCGGCGACGTGTCCTCGCTCAGGCACCTGTCCGCCAACCCCTCCGCCGTCCACTCCCGGCTGATTGTCGCCGCCACTTCCTCGCAGGTCGCGTCCTCCCTCAGTTCCTTGCGTTTCGTTTCTTTTTTCATACTCCCTCCGAAGTATATTATACGTCGCCAAGTCAATCGGTAAAACGCCATTTTCGTTTTTAACCAAAAACTTCCGATAATCCTTGCCTTCGCGATAAAACGCCTCGCCGGACGAAATTTTACTGAAGAAATAATCCAGCATTTCTTCCGCGCCGCGATGCGCCTTTAATTGCACGTCAACGGCCACAAATCGGCCCTCGCTAATCCAGCGTTCTATCGCGCTGACCTTGGCGGTTTTGGGTGAGACAAAAACGCTGATGCCGCGCTGGCGGTAACCGGCAAATTGACCGGTGATGCGGTCAATCGCCTCGACATACGAAAGCGTCCCGTCATAAAGCACGCTGACCTTGCGTTTCAGCGCCTCGTTCAGCAGCATATCGAGCAGCATGGCGCTCTCCAAGTGCGTCGCCTGTGTGCCGCGCGGGTCGCCCAACGCGGTAATGCGGGCATATTCCTGGATGTTATTTTCCTTAAAATCATCCGCGTTGCCCTTGGCGAATTTGCCGATGCTCAACTCCCCCCTTTTCTGCATCTGACGCAACGCCGTGGACTTTCCCGCGCCACCGCCGCCCTGGGTCATCAAAATTTCCGGCTGTCCCGTCGTTTGGGGAAACTTCGCCACCAGCGAGCCTATCAGCAGCTTGTTATAATTTTTTCGGTTCTTGCCGTCCAGCGTCCGTTCTTTTTGATAAACATACTCACCGTCAGCGTTTTTAATGACGGCGGGCTGCAAAATCGGGTCGTGCTCGTCAAGCGTGACCATCGGCGCGACATAACCGTCTGCGCCCCTCGGCGAATGTTCAATCCACAGCCGCCGCGCCAGTTCAAGTTTTTCGTAATAGTAACGCCCGGTTTTTTCGTCGCGCCTGACCTCCTCGGTCTCCCATTCCGCCGAATGCAAATGTCCGCCATTGATAAGTTCCCGCACGCGCGGGTCGATGATTTTCCGGCGCTGCTCCTCCGGCAGCCAATCCCAGGCGACCGGGCGGCGCGACGCGAACAACACGCCTTGCTCCGTCCAAGCGGGGCTGACGGTCTGCGCCACCTCCTCGTAAGTCTCGCCTTCCAGCGTCAAATCCCACGCTGACGGCGCGTCCTCGTCAAACATCGTCGCCTGACCAAGCTCGCGCTCCACGCGATTGAACAACGCGGTCTGCGCCGGATTCAGCCGCTCGCCGGCGCGCTGACGCTCAAACAGTTGGTTGAAAATTTTCAGGCGCGGGCGCAAGTCGGTGGCGCGGCGTCCGGCGCGCAACACCTCACCGTCAGCGGCGGCCTTTTTCGCCAGCGCCCACAGTGCGGCTTTCGCTGGCGCTTGGTTCGCGCCGAAAATATTGCCCTGCTTGGGACTGCCCGCCGCGTCCGCCAGCGCGACGTAATTGGCCAGCGCCCGCCGCAGCCGGTTAACGCCGCGCTTGTTGGCGTCAATGAATTGCAAAATGTCGTCCCGCAATTCGTCGCGCCCGAACATCTCGCCTTGTTTCAGGTAATCCTCCACGCGGTCGCCGCGCTGGGTCATTTCCAGCCATTGTTGCGCGGCGCGCACCACGTCGTCGGCAATGGAAACGTCGAAGCGCTCACCGTCAGCGATTCGCGCGCGCAGGTTCGCCATGCGCCCCGCCTCGCCCAGCATGGCGGCGACGATGTTCTTTCCGTCGGGGCTGACGTCCTCGGCAATGCGCCGGAGCATGACGCCCGCCGCGTCACCGCCGCCGTAGGCATAGACGAACAGCGCGTTGCGCATCCGCGCCAGCCCGCGCGCGGACAAATTGCCCGCGCCGTCCACCACGCCGCCGCGCTCGCTCGGCGGCACCACGCGGTCAACGAACGCCCGCACCAACGGGTCTTGGCCGTCGGTGGAAATGCCGCCGTTCGTCTGCAACTGAAAACCGTTGAGCATCGCCGGCGTGATTTTCGCCGCGTCCACGCGGGCTTGCTCCACATCGGACTGCTGGGCGACATTGGTCACGTTCGCCGCGCGGACAAACTCCAACCGGTTCAACTCCGTCCGTCGCACCCGCGCCAGCACAGGGTTCCGCATTTGCGCGATGGCCGCGCCGTCCAGCCCGTATTTGCCAGCGTTGGCGACCAGTTGCGCCTTGTACTCCGCCACGTTCGGGCGCGACTCCTGATAAGCCAGCCGCAGCCCCATCACCCGCCCGTTGCCGCTCTCCACTACCCCGTCAGCGCCGACGATGGGCGCGCCGCCGCCCACGCTGTCACTGTCGGCGAGGCGATTGAAGTTGGTATGTTTGGCGATGTCGTTGACCTGCTCGCGGCTGGCGGCGCGGGAACGGTCGCGCGGTTGCAAGGCTTGTGGATAACGCGGATTGGGCGTGAAATCGGCGTTGTTGCTGGTCAGCAGACCGTCAGCGTCAATCACCGCCCACTGAAACTCCACGGCGTCGTTGTTGTCGGTGTAAGCGGTGCCTCGGTTCCCAAGCTGGGGGAACTCCACCGGCGGCAGCGGTTCAGCCGCGCCGCCCTCAGCCGCCTCGCCGTCAATACCGCGAACTTGATTTCCCGCCACCGAAACAGCGGCAGGTTGCGATTCTTGCGTTCCAGCCGGTTGTCCTGGCTGATTTTCCAGTCCAGTATCCGGTAAAAATCCATCGGATTCACCGTCGGCGGCACTTGGTCGAGGTAATCCCTCAGCAGCAGCCCCTCGCCGGTCGGTGTTTCCAGATGTCGCATCATGGTACAGATACTCACCGTCAGCGGTTTCGGCAACCTCGGAAGCAAGAATTTTTTCCGCCAGCGCCGTGTTGCTCGCGTCCACGGCGGCTTGCTTCGCCTCGCGGTCGGCGCGCGCGTCAGCGGCCTGTTGCTCCGCTTGCCCGCGCGTCATCGTCCCGCCCGCCGCGTGGTCGGCGGCGAGAATGCTGTCCACCGCCTCGGAATAAACCGACACCTCGTCGCGGAACTGCCCGCCCCACTGCCGGAACGCCGCGATGGCCGCGTCGCGCAACGCCTCGTTGCCGGCCAACTCCCCGTTGGTCTCGTCAAACCACCGCGCGAACACTTGCGCCGTGGTCAACGGCACTTTCAGGTTCCGCAATAGCAGTACCAGCATCTTCGCGCGCTTGGACGGCTGATATTCACCGGCTTGTTGCCATTGCTCCCTGAAGGTCAGCGGCTTGTTCGGCTCCGGCTTGGGCATTTCCTTCGTCAGCGGCCTGTCGTTTTCAGCCCACGGAATCGCCTTCAGCCTTTGGTCAAAGGCTTGCATGAGCGACCACAATTCCCCTCCATACGGCAACGCGCCTCCGTCACTGTCCACCGCCTCAAGAAACTCGCGCACCGCCGGCGGGGTGCTCACGCCGTCCCTCAGCAACGCCACCGCCAGCCGGTTAAACGCCGGGCGTTTTGCCGTCGGGATTTTAACTTCGGGACGGCGTCCGGCGTTCAGCCCGCCGGATTTATTTTCCGCCAGCGCTTTTATTTGCGCCGGATGGTTGACAACCTCGGCGGGGCTGAGTATCTTCTGATAAGAACCTTGAATTGGTTTGCGTCGCCCCGGCAATTGGAGCCGGGCACGCCGCGACCAAGCCAAGGTTTTATTTTTGTCTTCGTAAATCAGCAGTCCGTCCCGCACCCAATCCGCCAGCACGTTTTTCTGCTTGCCGTACACACTGGTCACTTCGTTGACGGTGAAGTGGTCGCTGTTTTTCTCACGCTCCAAGGCCACCGCCGCAATCACCGGTTGCCCGTTCTCAAATAATTCAGTCAACACCACCACCGAATCAGCTTTGCCGGACGAGGAAAACACCGCGACCGGATTTCGTAGCTGCTCCGGCAATCGTTTCAAATCATCAACCGCCACCGCGTGTTTTTCCTGCACCACCTTGCGAATGACCGACGGCGCCATCACCACCGGCAAATCCGGCGCGTTCAGCGCCAGTAATACCGCTGGTGTTCCGCCAAGCCGCACCGTGTCGTAACGCGACAACACGCCGGCCAGCGCCGCATCCACCTGCGCGGCAAACTTCGCATCCGCCTCGCGCCATGAGTCAATTTCCTGTTGCGCCGCCGCCGGCGTCGCCACCGCCCGCCGCCCCGCGCTTAGCAATCCCGCAAACGCCTCGGTCGCCGCCTGCTGCACATCATCCGCGTAACCGCCCAAGTCAAATCGGCGCGGCGGCGCGTTGGCCGGCGGCTGGGCGGTCTCCTCGGTCGCCGTCGGCTGACGTTCACCGGTGGCAGACTCGGTTTTGCTCGCCTCGATTGCGCCCAAGGCCACCAGCCGCTGTTCAATCACGCCCAGCGCGTCCGCCACCGCCGCCTGGGTGTCCGCGTCGGCGTCACGGGCCAGCAAGCCGCGCAAATGCGCGCCGATTTTCTCCAACAACTCGCGCAACTCCGCCAACAGCCCCGGCGACACGTCCACGCTTTCGGTGACTTGCCGGAAAAACTTGTCCTGCGCCAGCATCCGTAAAAACTCGTGACCGAGCTTATACTGCATTTTTTCATCTTCTTGCGGTAAATCCAGATTTTTATCTACCAGTGTATTGAAATAGGTTTTACGCACCGCATCTTTGATTTGCTCCGGTAGCCGAAGCCACAATTCAACCACTTGATTGTCGTCAATTTCCTCAGTGGCAATAAAATGAATTAATTCCTCGCGTAACTGTGCTTGTAATATTTTTTCGGCACTCTTAAAGTCGCGCGAAGATCTTGTTAAATTGAAAGCCAGAGACCGTAAATTAATTTCTAAACTTGCTGTTGTCGGATTATATCCGATGCCACTCCCCCCAAATTTTGATTTTAAGTTGATGCTAGGAAACAGTGATTCATAGACATCCAGTTGTCTTTCAATAATTTCTGCCATCCGTCGCGCGAATTCACGCGTTTGCGGATTGGTTGTGCGGTCAATAAATTTCTGCAAAGCTAGTTTGACTTCCTGCCGTTTGACAGTAGCCGCCGGGGTGTTGGAGTCAGCCGGCTTGGTTGCGTCATTCCCACCGTCAGCGGAACTTGGCGCGGCGACTTCCTCCACACTGTCAGCGTCAATCATCTCCCACTGCGGCAACCGCGCGGCAATCTCCGCCTCGGCCTCCTTGCGCGTCGCCGCGCTGACCGTGACTTGCGTCCCGTTCCTCCCATACCCCGTCCACTGCCGCTGACCGTCAGCGGTCTTCGTTTGGGAATTTTGTTTTTGAGATTTGGCATTTAATTGGCTTTTGAAATTTGAAGTTTGAAATTTCGCCGCATTCACCGCCGCCCGCTGCATATCCGCCGTCCGCCGCAAGGCATTGGCTCGCGCCTGTGATTCATTGGTGCCAATCAACTTCGCCGTGTTCGGAAAGGCTTGCCGCAACTGCTTGATGGCGCCATCGGTGATGATGGGCGCGCGGTCTTCCACCCTGGCACCCTCGGCGGAAAGGCGGGAAAATGTTTCCACCTGCACCGGCGAGGCTTGCAAGGTGTTGTTGCCCGCCAATTCCCGCGCGCTCACCACCGATTTGAATCCGCCCTTACCATCACCCATGACCCCGACCGCCGCCATCTCGTCCGTGGTTAGCGTGTTTAATTGCGTGCCACCGGCGATTTTTGCCAACGCCCGTGCCCGCGTGACCATCTGCCGCTGGTCGGCGAGTTCCTGCTGTCGCGCCGCAACCTGCTCCGGTGTGGCGTTCGGGTCGGGCGGTTGCGCCTCCTGCTCGGCCAGCGCCTGCTCCGCCGCGTCAAGTTCCGCCACCGCCGCCACCTGCGCTTTGACATCCTCCACGGCGGCAGCCCGCTGTTGGTTCGTTAATTCAGCCTGTTGCCGGCGTACCGACGCCAAGCCTTCCAAGTCGCCCTTTTTCTCCGCCTTGTCCGCCAAGTCTTGTAACGCTTGCTGTTGCTCCGCCAGCTTGACCGACGCCGCGCCTTTGCCGGTCTCGCCCAATTCCAAGGCGGCTTGCGCCTGGGCGACATCAATGTTCAATTCCTGCGCCAGACTCTCCGGCGTGGCGCTGGCGAGGAAATCCGTGTAATCCTGCCGCGTCTGGGTCAGCTTTTGCCGCGCCTCGGCATCGGCTTTTTTCAGTTCCTCCTTGCGCGCAAAATGGCCCGACACACCGCCAATCGTACCGGGCACCGCAAAAGCCACCGCTTCCTGTAATAATTGCTCGGTAGAGGGAATCTTTAAGTTAAACCCCTCGCCTTTCGCCACGCCCTGCACCGCCCGCAAGAAATCCCCGTAGCGTTCCTCGGCCATTTCACCCAACGGCCCGTTAAAATTGGCGGCTTTCAAAAAACCGGCGATTTTGCTCTTGCTGACGTTATCGTTGAGATTAAACAGCCACTTCGCCAGCGCCAGGCCCATGATTTTTTTATTGCCCAGCACTTTCCTGACCAACGGCTTCCCCAAATTGCCAAACACCCCGCCAAATCGCTCCGAGGTGTTTTCAATCATCTGGTCGTTGAGGTTGCCCGTCAGCGCGTCCAGTCCGGTTTTGCTCGGCGTGTTCAGCGTCGCCGACAACTCGCCCGCCTCGTTTTGCGTGAAATCAAACTGCGGCAAAGCGTCGCGCACCATGTTGTTCGTGATGGTGCCGCCGGAGGCAAACAGTAACCGCGCCGGTTCCTCCACAAGGTTAACGCTCAATCCTTTTGCCAGTGTCCGCGTTACCGCGCCCTTCAACGTGTCACTGGCGGCCAGTTTAACCAAATTGCCGGTCGCCTTGGCGCCAATCGTCTTTTTCAACGCCGCTATCGCCGCCTGTTGCGCCTTGGCGCGGGCGCCCTTGGCAATTCCTGCCGTCGCGCTGAAGCTCTGCATAAAGGGTATGCTTTGAGCAACCAGATCCAATGCCCCGGCCCAAAAGGTTTTGTCTCTGGCGCTTTCCTGCTGGAACGTTTGCAACAATTCCAAATCCTCCTGCGTGGCGGTGCCGTTCTCCGCCTTTTGCGCGGCAACCAGCAAGCCAGACATTGAGCCACCGGAAAACAAGCCAGCCAAGGCCATCATTGGGATTTTTGCCGGCCCCGGCGTGGCTCCGGCGACGATTGAAGGCACCAACTCAATCCACCAGTCGGGATTTTTGGTCATCTCCGCGACGCTTATCTTTTGCCGGGCAACGCCGCGCATGACCGATTGCAACATGACCGCCTTCACTTGTCCGTCGGTCAGGTCGGGAAATTTTTCGCGCACCTTGCGCTCGGTTTCGGCGTCGAATTTTTCCTGCTGCTGTTTGATGGCGTCAACCGCCTGCTGGTTGGCCGCGCGCCATTCCGTGGTCTCTTGCCGGTCTAACTTGTTGACTAAATGCGATACCTCCAGACTATTTTCCGACTTCGCCCGCCTGACCTCCAGCTGACGGTCAGCGTCCCGCTCCGCCTCGGCGCGCAACTTTTCCGCGCTCCATTCAGGATGCTGTTGCTTGAACACGCGCTGGGCCGTGATGAACGCCTCGTGCCGCCGCGCGTCGAATTGCTCCGGCGTCAGCCCCCGTCGCTCGGCAGTCAATCCACCGGCGGCTTTGATGGCGTCCTCCACGCCAACGGCGAATTTCATCAAATGACCTGAAACGTGATATTCCTTGTGGTCTCTGGCGCGGTCGCTACCTGCAATCAAGTTGGTGGCAAAATCCGCCGCCGCGTTCAGTTGTTCGGACGGTCCTGCAATCTCCGCCGACACATCGGCGTAAAGGTCGGCGAAACTCTTTTCCATCCCGAGTGCCGAGGCGATTTGCTGACCCTGCTGGGCGCTGATTTTGCCCTCGTGAAAATCCTGCAACGCCTCGCCCAACACCTGGTTGGCCTCGGCATCGTCAGCGGCGTATTTTTTCTTAAACTCATCCAGCAACGCCTTCTCCTGCGCCTCGGCTTGCTCCGCCGTGAGGCTGAGACCGGCGCTTTCGTACAGTTTCCGCGCCTTGGTGGATAGCTCGTCCTGCCGCGCCTGGCGCTTGTCGTTCAGCCCCTTTGCCAGTTCGTCAACCTCGCCGCCTGATTTTCGCGCCACCTTCGCGCCGGTCGCCCGGTACACCGGCGTGTCACCGGCGGCTTTCAATACACCGGCAATCTTGGCGCCGTTGTACAGCTCCAGTTCACCGTCGGAATTTTTCCCGGCGGAAGTTTTGCCATCCCACTCGGTTTGCGTGTTGGGGCTGATGATGATGTTCTCGTCCGGTTTTTGCCCCGCTGACGATGGCGCGGTCGGCGGCGGCGGTTGCAACCCCGCCGCGCTACCGGCGGCGGGCGGTTCCCCACCGTCCGGCCCGGGGCTTTGTTTTTGCTCCTCCGGTCGGCCTGCGTAAAAATCGTTCAATTCACGGCCTTGATTGTTCAACTCGTCATGCCGCGCTTGCAGCGTCACCCCCTGTCGCTGCCAATCAGTCCGGCGCCTCGCCAGCGCGGCCCGGCGGGCGTTAAACCCGTCCAGTTGCGGGCCGGACACCCCCTGCGCGGCCTCCGCCGTCAATGCCTGTTCTTCCTGCTCAAGCATTTGTTTCTCGGCGTTGAAGGCTTGCAAGTCCGCGCCCAGCGCTTGTTTATTTTGCTCATACCCCTGGGACAGTTGGTTCGCCCGCGCCCGCGCGCGGATCGGCGGCAGGTCTTTGATGCGTTGCCGCTCCTGCGCTCGCGCGTGCTGCAAAAAGGTGGCGTTGTTTTTGTAGATTTTCCCCTCGTTATTCAAATCGGCGACCGCCTTTTCCGCCGCGCTATACCGGTCGGCTTGGTCAAGATTGGCTTGCGCCTCCGCCAGCCGTTGTTTGCGCCCGGCCTCGCTGTCCTCCCACCTTCCCAAATCAGTGTCGGTAATGCGTTTTTCCCCGGCGCCGAACCAGCCGGAGGACTTCGGCGCCGGCTTGGGGATTGGCTCGGAGTCAGCCTGCACCGTCGCCTCCCACTTGCTTCGTTCCGTCGCGCCGTACTTGTCCAACGCGATTGATTTATTGAAAACTTTGTCAGCGCCCACCGCTTCCAGCGCGGTCTTGCGCCCTTGCGCCTCTTGCAATTTTTGCAGATGCTCGGCTTGCTTGATAGGACGCAAATAATTGGCGGCAGCGGCGGCGGCGCCCAGATTGCCGCTTTTCAACACTTCCTCGGCGTCGCCGATGCGCTCCCACGGCTTGCTTTTGTTCTTCCGGTACACCCCCTCGGGGTCGTTTTCGTGATTCCCGTACGGGGCGCTTTGGTCGGGGTCTTTAATCGTAATCACCCCCCGCTCGTTGCGCTGGTATTGGTAGGCGCCCTGCTCGTCGTAGCGGGTTTCATCCAGCGGCTTGAACTTCGCGCTGCCGTCGTCGTTCTGGTCGGCGATAATCTCGCCGTTGTCGTTCTTGTAGTAAGACAACCCGCGCCGCCGAAAATCCGCCTCGCGCTTGGAGTTGGCCTGTTTTTCCGCCGCCTTCCGCGCCGCCGCCAGATTCCGGTTTTGCTGCGCGGAAAACCGCTGCCACTCCGCCGCCTCGCGCTGCTGCCGGCGCTCATCGGCGGCGATTTCACCGGCGAAGCGACTTCTGAACGCGGTGTTGGAAATTTGCGACCAATTCAAACCGGTGCCGCCGCCGTGGTAAGTCGCCGGCGTGTCCGGTTCCGGCGCGGCGTAGTCCCCCGGCATGGGATTGTCAGCGGCGGCCACGCCGTCATCCTCGACATCAACCGGCTGGGGCGCGACCTCCTCCGGCTCGGTCGGCGCGGGATTGGCTCCCACCGCGACGCGGTTGCTGCGAAAATGTAGCGGCGATTTAGGTGTCATATCAAAAACTCCAAATAAAAAACTCCGCGCCTCCGCGCCTCTGCGGTGAACTTAAATCAATTCATCGGGATTCGGCGCTGACGGTGACGGCCCGGCATAAGCGGTCTGTTTCTTTGGCGTCATCACGCCCTTGATAGGCTGACCGTCAGCGCCGGTGGCAACCTGCCAGCCGCCGATACCCTGCGCGGCGTCAGCGGCGGCGCGCGCCTGCGCCAGCTTCGCCACCGTGTCCGCGCTGGCGGGCACCCTGCCGGTGGCGGCTTTGCCAATCCCCACCACCGTGCCCGCGCCACCGTTAGCGGACGGCATCGCGGCGACACGCTGCGTGACCCCGGTGTCGCCAATCGTCCCCTCGGCAACGGACATTCCCGCGTAGCCTTGATTCCGTAATCGTTGCCCCGCCGCGACTTGCGCCGCGTTGCCGACTTGTTGTTCCGGCGTCAATGAATTTGCCTCCGGCGCCTTCGGCAGCGTCGCGCTGTAACTCGCGCCTGGCGCGACCACTGACGGTGACACGGGAGGCGAGCCGGCGGCGGGTGCAGTCGCTGACGATGTGGTGACAGGCGTTGTCGCAGTGGGAGTGGCCGGCGTTCCGGCGGCTGACGGCGTTCCGTTCGTTGGCGTGACCGTCGGCGTCGTGGCAGAGGTAGGAGCGGTGCCGCCGGTTGGTGTTTGCTTGGCCCCGTTGATAGCGTTGTTCAGCCAGCTTTCGCTTGGCTGGCCGTCCTTGCCCGCCGCCGCGTAACCGCCTCCGTTCTGGCTGGCGTTGTGAAAAGCCTCCCGCTTTTTCTCATACTCCGCCTTTGCCGCCAAGTCACGCTCGCTGCGAATGTCCTTGTCCGCGCCGATGTCCTCGAATTGTTGCCGCTGCTCATCCGGCATCCCCGCGTACATCTTCCGCGCCGCCTGACGCGCCTGATTGACATCCATGCCGGCGAACGGCCCACCCTTGAACAACAACCGCCCACGATTCGCGCCGGAACTCTGTCCGTCCAATCGGCCCTTGGATAATTCCTGCTCAAGAAACGCCTCAAACCCGTACTTGGGCGGCTCCGGCCCCGCATAGCCGCCTTTCGCCTGCTTCGCCGCGGCTGCTCGGTTTTGTTCCCGTTGATTGGATTGCTCCGCCGCCCGGCGTTGCGCCTCGATTTCCTCGTCACCGTCATTATTTTTGAAAAGCGTCATGCCATATTTTTTAATTCAATGTTGATATTTTATCAACAGATTTTTCAAAAAATACATAGGTGTCTATCAGTCGGCGTTGTCAGTGTTAAATAGGGGAAAGACCTCTTCGATTAATTATTCCCATGAATAACCCTAACCGTAGGATCTCTCTTGGCCTGTCCCGTGCCAAACTTGGCGGCCTTTTCTTCATAAGCTAATTGACCATCCAATCCCATTCTTTCCCATTCCTGTTGGAGGAATACCTGAGCCTGCTCCTCTGTTTTGCCGGATAGCGGCCCAGAACTGTAAAATTCCCTTCTTGCGGTTCGACTATACTTCAATACACCGCTCTTGTTAATCATCTCATTTTTAAACAACGTAAAACCCTTGATGGACGGAGTGGTGGCACTCCCGGCAGAGTTTCTATCAGCCTCCTCGACCAATTTTTCCGCCATGAAATTAGAAAATCCCTTTTCCTTCCGCAACTGCTTTTGCAAACTCTCGACCTGTCCCTGCAACACGGCGATTTGTTGCTTGTACTTTTGCTCCAGCGCGTAATCCGCTGCCGCCGCCGGATTATGATTAAATTTCTCACGCAAATCGGCGGGGAGTTTCTCGTAAGCTATTTTGGCCGAGCCGCTCTGATGCGAGACCGTAATGCCGTTGGGTTCCACCCGGGTCAAGCGGGCGTTCTGGTACACCGTGCCGTCTGCAAGACGCAATTCCGGCCAGGTATCGCCGATTTTCCATGCTGGCGGTTCAGTCTTGGCAATGGCGGCCTCATTCGGTTTTGCGGCAGTCACCACCTGGAACACTTCGCCCAACGACCACACCGCATCAAACCAACTTTCCTTTGTTGCCGCTGATGGTTGCGGCGGCATCCCCAGTTGAAATGCGGCGACGGCGGACAACATGAACGGATAATAGGCCGAGTGGGTCAGCGGCGAGTCCTGCTTTTTCAGCATCCCGTCGAGTTCGTTCATCCTGACCACCAACGCGGAATTGGCGTTCGCGACATCGGGATAAGCCGCCACCGCCAAGGCTTTGGCCGCCTCCAAATCCTGTAACCATTCCTCCTTGTCAGTTTGCGCCATCACCCAACCGCCGCAACACACCAATACTATTATCGCCAGATATTTTTTCATAAAATATTTTCGGCTTGTACATTCCCGCTCAGGAAAAACAATGCAAGCCGAAACTGCGCCTAATCGAGATGATAAGCGCCAGCTAATTTTACGTTAATCAGTTGTGGTTTTGAGATATGAGCTTTGCGTTTTGAGTTTCAAATCTCTTCACCCACCAAAGCCTCCCCCATACGCGGCGGCAACCGAGCGCGGGCAAGTCCCCGCACCACGCCCACCCCAGCCGCCACCACCGCCAGCGGAACGCCGCCGCCAAAGTCGGTTGCGGCTCCACCAGCCGGACGGCAATACTCCCGTCCTGCGTCGGCACCGGTCGCACATGCATCCCCTCGGTGAACAGTGCCAAGTCCGCGTCCGTCAACGTCAGCGTCCCGCCGTGTTTCTTCGCCAGCACCGACAGCGCGAGATTAAAACTGCGCGCCACATCCCGCGCCTGATTGCGGGCTTGCTCCGCCCGCTGGATTTTCTTCGTCATGCTCATAATTTTTAATTTGTAATTTGAATTTTTGCTCTTCACCAATACTGCGCCCGTGCCGCACGCGGATTCCCCTCGTCAAAATTGCCCATGCGCCCCGCCAGCCGCCGTTCCCGCGCCGGCTGACGGTACCCGGTCGCCGCGTCCAGGGTGATAAGCCCGATGGCGGCGCTCAGCACATTGTCGTCGTGCTTGCCGCTCATCGCCTCGCTGCGCCCGTTTTCCTTGACCACAAAACTCTCCAACTCCGCCAGCAAAATCGGGTCGTGAATGTCCACCCCGCCGTTCTCGCGCCCGTGCTCGCGGATGTGCCGGGCCAGACACTCGACCGCCATCTCCCGTGTGCGCGGGTCGGTATGCCAGCCCAGCGCCTTGTCCACGGTGTGTTCGCGCCGGTTGAAAATCTCGCGCTGATAAATGTTCGCGCCACGCAGCTTCAGCAGTTCGATTAACCCCCGGTCCATGTTGACCTCCGGCACGATGAGACAATTGCCGTAGTACCGCGACATGCGCCAGACCTGTTCCTCCAGCACGTCAATGTCCCAGCGCAACTCGCACTTGCGCTCGCGCTCCCACGTCCGCCAGTCGCCGATGAGCCGGCACACCAACCGCGGCGGCGTCCAGCCCCGCCCGTGCTCAAAAAACCCGCGCCGCCACACCAGTGGGGCGTGATTGTCGGGGTCATCGCCCCCCGTCTGGCTCGCGCCGGTCATCACGTCCACCGAGACGAGGTACGCGCAACCGTCGCGCGGCTGCTCCCAGCGCATGACCCGCGCCTCGTCGGGCGGCGCGGGGCGGAAGAGCACGCCGTCGCCCTGCTCCTCAAACATGCCAAACTCCGGCGGATAACTCAGCGCGCCGGCCTTCATCTTGGCGACGCACGACACGTTAAACCGCCGCCGCCCGCTGGTTAGAAACGCGCTCTGGTCGTCGAAGGGGTAGTCCTGGCAGAAAATATCGAAGTCGCCTTTGCACTCCTCACGTATCGCCCAGCGCATCCACGCCACCTGCGCGAGGTCGAGTTTGTGCAACGCGGCAAGCTCGCGCTCCCTCGGTGTCAAATCCTCGACGCTGACGAGGCCCTCCGCCGCCGGCGTCAGCCGCGAGTCGGGAAACATGAACCACGGGAAGAACAGCTTGACGTAATGTCCACGTTGACCGGCTTTCAACTCCGCGAAGGTCACCGCCTTCTGATACCGGTCGTAAAAATCGCCGCTCGCGCCGTTGGCGGTGGATTCGAGCACGATGATGGTCTCCTCCGCCCCCTCGGTGCTGGGCACGGTTTTCAACAGATTGGAAAGAAACTCGGCAGCGTTGGCAACCCCTTCCTCCGCCCACTTCGCCACCTCCGTGCAAATCAACACCTCGAACGTCCCGCCGGTGCCGGAATTCACATTCGCCGCCGTGATGCGCGTGCAAGTCGAGCCGTTCGGGTAGGTCGCGTGACGGTCAAGCACCTTCGCCCGCTGCGCCATAAACCCGTCATGCTCAGCGTAGAGCCGCAGCATCTTGAACAACTTCTCCCCCTGCTCATGCGCCCCGCCGACAATGCACCCGCGCCGCGGCTGATTGGCCAGGTGCCGGTGCCCGACCGCCACATAAAACGTCGAGGAACCTTTCTGCCGGGGTTTCAGACTGATGATGCGGCACGGCACCCGATTGACCTGGCACCACTCCACCACCTCCGCGATTTTCAACTGCATGAAATTCGCCTTCAAGTCGGGAAACCCCGCCAACGCGCCGCCCTTCCGCTGAATGACCCCGAAATTCTCGAACCACGCCGCCGGATTACGCCGGATGCCCAGTTGAAAAACCTCCTCGTCATTGCGGTCGGCAGCCATATTGATTTAATTTCAACATAGCATACATGTCAACAAGGCGGCGTCTCCGCCAGCATCCGCGTCAACGTCTGCCGCAACGCCGGCGAGTTCCGCAACCGTCGTTCCAGCGTCTCCAACGGCTCCACCGTCCCGGTCAAAATCTCCTGCCGCTGCACCGGCAGCCCGATGAGATACGCCAGCAACAACTTCAGCCCCGCCTCCCGCGCCCGATTATCCGGTATCACCCTGCCGCCCTGCGTCACGTGCGTCGCCTCCAACAACTCATCAATCTTTCCCCTGATGCGTTCCACCGTAAAATGCTCCGCCAAATGCCGCACCAGCGCCGGCGTCACATTGGCCGGATTCCCCAACTCCCCCGCCCGCCGCTCCAAATGTTCCTCCCCCGCCGCCGAGGAAGCCGCCGCGCCGTCAGTTTTCGCGCGCGCGCGCGAACCACTACCATTTTTTATCTTTTTCATATTTGAATGTAGTAGGTTGAAATAATTTCCTGACCGATTTTATTAACCGCAATACTTGGAATTTTGAAAATCCGCAAACCAGATTTCATATCAGTAATATCCATGCAAATCTCCCCTTTTTTCTCCCCTTCTGTAAAGTTAATTCTAATTTCTATAAAATTCGATTTTGCTTTTTTAATCTTCTCGTTTATTGCATTTTTCATATATCTGACCTTCTGATTATTTTTGTTCCACGTGGAACTTATTTCAACAATTTTATCTTGACACACTTTCCAAACCCCCCTTTAAGAATACCCCTATATTGTGTGATGTGACCGGTCAGTTGGCGGTTAAATCCTCCGCAACATTACCATCGGTCTCGGTTAAGGCATTCACCAGCGCGTCAATGTCCCCTGCAAACACCGTAATGTCATCGTCAAATTTTCGTTGATAGCGGTCATCGCCATAGTGATGGTAGTCACAGCCAACCTGGATGGCGGTATGCGAAAAGACATCCTTGTTCTCGTGACAGCTAACAAACCTAAAATAGGTTATTCCACCATGCATGGGCAGCATATCCACATCTTTGTCACAGCTAATTTTTTTGAACAGCTTGTGTTCCGGGTAGATGTAGGCATACAGGTTCCAGATGTTAAAATTTCCGTCGAACCGATGGGCAAGCTCGACCACAAAGTTTTTACCGTATTTTGTCCATTTTTTTGTGCTTTCTACTTCTTCGATTTTCATATTTTTTTACTCCTTAAAAAACACCAGCCAATGGGTTTTGTTTTGCTTGCCGCACTTGTTGCCGACGACGGGCTTGCGCGGCGTCAGCGCCAGAATCCGTGAGACTGGAATGTCGTGCTCATGCCATTTAAAAATCAGCGTGCCGTTGGTTTTCAACACGCGAAAACACTCGGCGAAACCACGCCGTAACAAGTCCTGCCAGTCCGCATCAAGGCGTCCGTACTTTTTGGCCTGCCAGCCGTTGACGCCGGCGCGCAGCAAGTGCGGCGGGTCGAAAATCACCAGGTGAAAGCTCTCGTCCGCAAACTCTGTCCGCGTGAAATCCCCGACCAGATCCGGCGCGACCGTCAGTGTGCGGCCGTCACACAGCGTGTGCGACTCATTGCGGTTATCCATAAACAACACGTTAGGATTGAGCCGGTCAAAATGAAACATCCGGCTCCCGCAGCACGCGTCAAGGATTGGGGGCCGGGTCATGAGGCCTCCTTAAACGCCCGCGCCGCGAAGGAGCCGCGCTCGTCGTGGTCATCGTGTTGTTTGTGGTTGTGCGGCGGCACGAACCGCTGAAAGCGGCCCTCGAACACGAACACTTCCTCGCCCGTCGGACCGTTGCGGTTCTTGGCGAGGTCAACCAGCGTGGCGTGCTCGTGCCGCTCCGCGCGGTCGTTGACGCTCGCCGCCGGCTCGTCCTCATCGGTCTTCTCGACGCGGCTGAGCAACAGCACCATGTCCGCGTCCTGCTCGATGCTGCCGCTCTCGCGCAGATGGTGCGGCGCCGGCTTGGTCTCGCCGTCGCCGGTCTTGCGGTTGAGTTGCGCGAGCGTGACGATGGGGATTTTGAGTTCCTTGGCCGTGTTCTTGACGGTCTTGGTGATGGCGGCAAGCTCGGTGGCGCGGTTGAACTCGCCGCTGCCCTCCATCAGCTGCAGGTAGTCCAGCACGATGAGGTCGACGCCGTGCAGCCCGACCATGCGCCGCGCCTTGGAGCGCAACTGCGCGGCGTTGAGCAAGCTCAAATCCTCGAAGAACAACGGCCAATGCTGTTGCTCCGCCGCGTGCTGACAAATCAAATCGCGCTCGCTGGCGCTCACCTGACCGTCAATGATTTTGCGCAGGTTGACACCGGTGTTGGCGGCGAGATTGCGCCGCTGCAACTCCTCGGCGGTCATCTCCAGCGTGAAAAACCCGACCCGCTTGCCTTTGGCGAGGTTGTGCCGCGCGCATTGCAAGCCGAGCGCGGTCTTCCCCTGCCCCGGCCGCGCGGCGATGACCACCATCCATCCGCCCTTGAGTCCGCCGCTGCTCAGGTCGAGACTGTCCAGCCCGGTGGACAACTCGACCGCCGCCACCCCCGCGTGGCGGCGCGCAATCGCCCCATCCAGCGTCTCGATGACGCTGGCCGTCACCTCGGACGCCGGACGCAAACTCGTCGCGCCCTGGGCCATTTGCGCCGCGCTGACGAGGCTTTCCGCGTGGCTGATGATGTCCTCCGCGTCGTCAGCGGCGCCGCCGGCGGTCAGCGCGCAAATCTCCGCCGCCGCCCGCTGCCAGCGCCGCAACTGCCCCAGCCGCGCCACCTGCTCGAGCAAATCGGGGAACACCAGCACCGCCACCACGCCGGCGGACAACTCGCCCAACGCCGCCGCGTCATTCGGCAACCGCGCCAGCAACGAGACCGCGTCCACCGCCTTTGACTGGCCCCGCAACTCGCCCATCAGCGCGAAGACGCGCCGGTGAAACGGATGCCAAAAATCATCCTCGCGCAACCGTTCCAGCGCCAAATCCAGGCACCCCGCGTCCTGCGCCATCGCCGCCAGCGTCTGCTTTTCCGCGAACTCGCCGCGCGGCTCCACCAGCTCCGCGAGCCGCACGTCAATCCTCCGCGGCAAGCTGCCCGAACGTCTTCTTTCGCTCATGACTCCCTCCCTGCTTTTTGGTTTCGGCCCGGCGCTTCTGTTCGCTATGGACGCCAGCGCGCCACTCCTCGCCCTCGCTCTTCATCCACCGCTTCCGCACGTAGTCCGGGTAGCGCGGCTTGCACCCGTTCCCCACCCAATCCGCGTAGACCAGCTTGGCAAAGCCCTCCGGCACGTCCGGGCTGGACACCCGCAACTGGGCAAAGCAATCCCCGAACGGTGGCGCATTGGTGGCCGTCAGTGCTGTCTTGGGCACCTCAGCGTCAGCGAGTGGCAGCGCAGCCGCTCCCGCCTCCGTCTTCGTCTTCGCCTTCGCCTTCGCCTCCGAATAAGGCGGCGAGTTGCCGCAGGTCGCGGCGAGTTGCGGCGAACCGCCGCGACCTGCGGCGGACGGCGGCGGATATTTGGATTTGACTCCCTCGCGGACCCGCTGCCCAAAGTTGCTGATTTGCAGGTAAGTTTTGTCGCCGACGACATAAACCCGGAGCAACGCGGCTTGCTCACACGCGGTGAGCCAGTGGCAGATGTCGGAGTCCCTTACCGCTTCCCGCAACGGAAAGCAAGCGGCCTTGATTAGTTTATGATTGCCCGTGAACCGGCCAAAATCATCCGCCTTCATGATGAGACGGGTGAACAACACCTCGGCCTGCCATGATAACGCGTTGACTTTTTCCGAATCACTCCAATCCCGTAAAATTCTGTTAGGCATTTTTCTTCCTTCCGGTCTTGTCCCGCGCCCGCAACTCCCGGCAGTGCCGGTTCAACTCTTCCAACTCTCGATTGGATAGACACCCGCCCCAGCAATGGATAAACCAGGTCGCGCCGTCGTGATAGATGAGGCCTATTTGCGTGTCGCCGCGCCACACGGCCACCGCCCTGCCCGCGCTAAATTTCAAACCATTCATCATGTCGCTCCTCCGTTTTTTTTAACCTTCCCAATTAATTCTTTCCGCGCCGCCGGTGCCAGCCGCGTCCACACCGTAATCCACACAAACGCCGCAAAATAATCCATCACTTCCATGTTGTGTTGGTCCGCGCCGCAAGCCTGGTCAATCAACCGGTCAATCGGCGCGGTTGAAAAGATAAAACGCAGCCCTGTTAACCGCTCAAAATCAGCGCGGAATTTGGGTTCGTGGATTGCCAGCGTCAACAACCACACGAATGCCGCCTGTACCTCCACACCCGCCCGACGAAGCTCTTTCAGCGCCGCCGCCGCATCCCGCTTAAAATCAGCATCCATAATTATTTCCCTCGCAACAACACCCCCGGTCGTTCCCCGCGCCATGCGTGGCGCATCCCCGTCCAATAACCATTCAAGGAAAACTCGTCTCGGTGCACGTAAAGACAAACCCCGCACTCCACAAAAAACAACGCCGGCGTCAGCACGACCAGCGCAACCACCGCCGTTTTCCGCAACAAATTATTTTGAATGTCGCCAACACTCATACTTAATCCGTGGTTAAAAGTTAATCCTTGTAATCATCACCGTAATTCTCACGCAAATCACAACCGCCGCGCTTGCGACAGCGGCGCAACCGCCCCGCTACATCTTCCTCGGCGATGGCCCCACACTTGCTACACCAGCAGTAGTCGTCGCCGGGCCGCAAATGGTCGTACCCCACCGGCACATCGAGCCGGATATCTTCCCGGTCCAAAAATTCGCTGAATAAAATGATGACCTCTCGCGCCTGTCGCACCGTCAGCGGCGGCGCACCGAAGGCGGTGTCGGCGGTGGAGTGCTCGCGCATCACCGCGTACAACTCCTCCATGCGACATTGATAATAATCGCCAGTCCACCGTTGCGGCGGCACGATAATCCGCGCCATGCCCCGCCAGAATTTTTGGGCCTGCGCCGGAGTAATTACCTCACCGTCGGCCACCGGATTTTTATACCACTTGGCAAAGTCCGCGTAGAGACCTCTGACCCAATTGTTGTGCATTTCCGCGATTTCGCACAGCGTTTCATCGCTCACCCCGTCCTTGACGCGCAGGTTCCACCGCGCGGGGTTTGGTTTGCAACGTTCGGTTTTAAAGCCAAGCGCGGCCTCGACCTCGGCAACATGGCTGGTAATCCCTTTCAACGTCCCCCTAGGCGCGTGCAGATTTTTTTTCAACCCAAGTGACAACTCAAAAAACATTTGATAGCTCATAAATTATTCTCCAACTTTTGGAAACTCCTGGTGCTCCTTGCCATCGAGCAACGCGGGCGCTGACTGGCCGCGTCCGCCCCACTGCTTGAAAAAGAACGGCACCCCGGCGTCAGCGCACTGGTCACGCAACGACCGCGCCCATTTTTTAACCTCCAAACCTCGAACTGATAAACCCACACCCACGGGTTTTCACACCAACTGTCCTTGCCGTTAACAGCCTCCCACAAGCGCACAAAGCCTTCTATTGGCGCAGGTTTGGGATTCTTACATTCGCATGGCTCAGGATTGCCACACGTTAGGCAACCGCCGTCTATAATCCCCTCCGCACGCGCATCACTCTCGCTAATGTCCCGCAACCGCTCCGCCCACACCCTGGTCACCGTCAGCGTGAGGCGCGAGGCCCAGCGCGGCATGTGAATGGAGGGGCGCCAGACAAAACTACCCTGGCTTGGTTTACCTACGCCCCATTGGTAATCGTCAGCGGGATTGGCACGGTAGAACAACTCATCGCCTACTTGTGGCTTGCGGCCATTTTTACAGAGCGGATGGTCAGCCTGCCGGCTGCCCCACGTTTCCCGCACCCACAGCACATCACCCCAACCGACAGACTGCTTTATCGGCACAGTTTCATCCAAAAATTCCGCATACCACTTTCCGCCGATCGGGAGTTGCCGCACGTCGTAAATTTTTCCGCGATTGGATTTAATTTTCCGCCGCGTCTGCGTCTTCCGTCCCGCGAGAATCGCCCGCACCATTTCGCCGGAAAACAGGATTGGTTTTTCTGTGGCGCTCATTTTGCAAGCTCCAGAATAATTTTTATCCGCTTCTCCGCGCCCTGCTCAATGGCTACCCCGTAAAACTCCCACGCGCTGTCATCCTGCCCCAGCGCGGCGGCAATCCCGTCCAGATACGCCTTGCAACTGGCCGCGAGATTGTCGCGGTCGCGCCGCCGGCGGTCGTCAACCACCGCCACGATGCGGTAACCAGCGGCCTTTAGATGCGGCCAATCCTCCTGGCATTTGGTCTCCCAAATGGCCCACCCCTTCATTTTTTTGATGGCGGCATGTTTTTCAGACCAATGCACCCGCGCGTTCGGCGATACCGCCGCCGGCGGCCACGGCAGATTGATGGTCAGCGCGCTCATGGCGCCTCCTCCTCGACCACAAAAGCATGTTCCACCCCGTCCACCCCGCGCCACGCCATGCCCGCATAAGTCGCCGGCGCCAACCCCAACTCCATTCTCCCCCTTGCGCCGTAACGCAAATACCGGTCCGTTCTGGTTATCGCCACGCACCAAACCTTGGTCGTCAGGGCGGTATTGCGGCAAATCTGGATAAACGGCGGCAGTTCATCCGCCCGCACACAACGCATTTTCTTCACCGGCAGCGGGCGCTTGGTGCGAAAAACAACATCGCTCTCGCCCACCAAAAAGTAATACGGCCAGCGCATCCATTCGCCAGGGAGGACCCACGCCTCATCAGCCGCCTCAGTTTTCTCGCCGACGTTCAACAACCGCCAACCGTCAGCGACTCCGACCCGGGCCTTGGTCATCTTATGTGGGTTGTGCCCCGCCGCCACCGGCGAGAGCGTGACGCAATAATCAAACTTGTCAAAATTCCAGTCTGGGTTTTCGTCTTTAAGCCAACTCACAAACAAACCCCTCGCCCGCCGTTTAATTTTCTGGCCCGCCTTAAAGGCCCGTAACACTTCAATTTTTTCGTCAGTCGTCATCATAATTATTCCTCAAGTTTTAGTTTTGCTTGACCGGCCTTGGCGTCAAGCCGCGCCCGCGCCGCCGCCAGCCGGCGCAACGCGCGGTCATCGTCGCCAAGCTCTGCCACCATGCGCCGCGCCCGCCCGCGCGGGACCCCGCCCTCCTCCAGCCGCCGGGCAATCATGGCGTCCAGCCAGCCGCCTTTTTTCAGCCGCCGCGCCAGGGCGATTGACTCCCAGTCTTGCCGGGTAAAATTATCGGTCATCACAGTCCTTTCTCAAATTTCCAAAGTTTCAGACAGCATTCAAACAGCGCCAGATAATCCGCCTCAGCCCAAAACTTCACCGCCACCGCCGACGGCTCCAGCGAATTAATCACCACCGACGCCAGCCGGTATTGACCGGGCAGCGCCGCCGCGTAAGCCGCCAACTGCAACGCCCATTCCGGGTAAAACACCGCCTGGCCATCCCTGACCTTTTGCGTCTTGAGATCCACCACCACCGGCCCGTGCTCGCGGTGCACCGCCACCAAGTCCACCCGCCCCGCGTAACCCAGTTTCTGATTAACCAGCGTCACCTCGGCCTGCGCCGTGTTGCTTAGTTCAGCCTTGACCCAGCGCTCATAGTCGGCCACAAACGGCCGGGTCTGCTCGTCCGCCACCAGCACCCCGCCGGCGTGCAACCCCTCGCAGCACGCATGAATTTTCGTCCCCCACGCCGCCGCCCGCGCCGCCTCCTCGTCCATGTCCTTGACCACCCGCTGCGCAAACGCCGTGTCCGATTCTTCCGTCCCACGCGGCAACGTCAGCGCGCTCAAAATGGCCTGCTCCAGCTTCCAGTTTTCCAGGCCGGGCTTCGCCTTGACCTTCAGAATTTGTGTCACACTCGGCAGCAGCCCCAGTTTCCGCGCGTCCCGCAACGTCGTCGCCCGCTCCCCGGCCCCGTCCGCCCGCGGCACCGTGTGACACGCCCGCCCGTCCGGGTAGTACCAGTGCGAGGCTTTTTCCGTGTTGATTAACTGGCTCATAAACCCTCCCGGTCCGCGGTGGCGATGGCCCGTTCCTCATCGGCGATTCCCTGTTCGAGCTGCTCCGCTTGAGCCCGCAACTCCGCCGCCCGCAATTTCCTGTTCTTCAGCCGGTCACAGGTGTTAATTTTGTACAGCACCTCGTTCAACCCGGCGCCCCAGTGAATCCGCTCGTGTTGGGCAACGTAAATCTTCCACTCGGCGGAGACTGTTCCCGCCGCGGCAGATTTTCTTACTTCCAAACCAACCAGCGCATATTGTCCGGTCCACCGCCGCACCTCCTCCACCGCCTCGGCCAAGGCGCTTTGGGCCGTGTCCAGCCGGTCCAGCAATTCATCGGAAAATTCAAGGTTCATAAAATTAATCCTCCAACTTAAAACGGAATCCCGTCGTCCCCCGGCCGGTTCCCCCGCGCCTCGTCCAGCGTCCGGGGCCGGTCATACGCGCGCGGCGGCGCGTCCGGCCCGCGCGACACCGTCGCCTGGCCGTCCTCGTACAAGTAATACTGCACCGCGCTGTAATCCTTTTCGTTGGCCTTGAACTTCGCCGTGCCCGCGCACCCCAGCAGCGCCCGCCGCGACAAGTCCGGCTCCTCCCCCACCGCCGGCGCCCGCCGGATGGCCTTCAAAAACGGCGCGATCTTGTCCACCCGCCCCCCGCTCCGATCCGGCCCGGCAAACAGCCAGTCCCGCACCGGCACGTCCCGCCCGCCGTCCCGCACCGTCAGCGTCACCGGCAACACCACCCCGGCCCCGCTCTTGCTCGGCCCCAGTGCGCCCACCTCCGTCACCGTGAACGGATACTCGCCGACCAGCGGCTTAAAAATTTTTTCCGGCTCTTTATATGTGTAACTGCTCATTTATTTGGTCTCCTCATTATTGTTAGGGTTGATCGTCTCCAGGAACCCCTCCGGGTTCTTCAAAATTCGCTCGCGCCGGGCTTCGGTGAGCTGGTCCACGTCCTCGCCGTCCTTGAGCCAGTGATTGACTCGCAGCCACGACAAGGCCCAGTCCTCGCGGCCCTTGATGAGCTCGCGCACCCGCGCCACCGCCTCATCCGCCCGCGCCGGCGCCGCGCACAATTTTTCATACTCCGCCCACGACAGCGGAAGTTCAAACGGCAGGTTAAACCGGTTCTTCGCGTCAAACGCCGGGCGTCGCTCGGTGAACATCACCCGCTCGCCCGTGCCAAACGCCTTCGCCTTGCGCTCGTTTTTGGCGGTCGTGACCGTCACCGCGAAGTTGGCAAACAGCACCGTGTCCACCGCCTCGCGCCACAACGCCGACGCGTCCGTCTTCCCCCCTTGCCCCGACAGCTTGAGCTGATAGCGGTCATACACCGCGTTCCGCTCCGGGTCGGTGAAGGGGCGAATGGCCGCGTGCGCAATCAGCACCACGTTCAGGTGGTGGCGCAGCCGCTTGAGCAGGTTAACCAGTTCGAGCCAGGCTTCGTTCGCCGCCACATACCCCTTCCCGTAACCCGGTTCCTCAATGTTTTTCCACCCGTATTTTTCGCACGCGTGCCGGTGCGCCAGCGGCTCCAGCCAGTCCAGCGAATCAATTACCAGCGTCTGATACTGGTGCTGGTCCCGCTCCTTGCCCAGCAGCGTCACCGCCGCCAGCACCTCCGCAAAAGTCTTCGGCGTCGGGAAGCGGTCCACCGTCAAATCCCCGAACCCATTCTCCGCGCTGATAAAAATCGGGGCCGGCGCCTGCGCCCCGAACGTGGTTTTTCCCACCCCGTCCACCCCGTAAATCAGCAGGAAGTGTGGCAGGGTTACCCGCCCCCGTTGAATCTTGGCCAATGATATTGTCGTTTCGTTGTTCATACTGTTACCTTTCCTCATTTCGCCGTTTCGCCAGCCTTGGGTTCCTCCTCGAACGCCAGCGGCCGTTGCCGCTCTACGTCATTCAATTCCTCCACCTTGACCACCGCGCCAGTATCCAACCGCCGCACCGTCTTCCTCCCGACCGGCTCGTTCAGCGTCTCCTCGCACTCGATGTCGCGGTAGTCATAACCGCTGTGCACGTCGTTCGACAGGCGTGCTAATCTCCGTGTTCACCCCCAGGATGCGCGCCCTCCAGCCGCTCACCACCCGCTTCTGGTCGTCCTCCAGCTGGCGTACCTCGATTTGCTTCTCCGCCAGTTCCCTGCTTCTGGCCAGCAACTCCGCGTCGCTGAACTGGTATTGCAGATTTCGTTTCGTTTTCCTGACCTCGCGGTCAGCCGTCACTTTCGCTTGTTTTTTCGACATAAGATTTTCCTGTTTTTATTGGTTTATTTTTGAACTTCCGGCGCCACCACCGTGCCGAAACACACCGTCCCGCTCCGCACCTCGGCGACAATTTGCTGTTCCTCCGCGCTCGGCAAACGCCAGAGACACAGCCCCGCGAAAATGCGTAATTTCGCACTAATAAATTTTGCGTGAATTGACCAGCCAGCCTTGATGCCATTGCCAGCCTTGATGCCCCAGCCAGCCTCGATGCTACCGCCAGCCTCGATGCCCCAGCCAGCCTCGATGCCCCAGCCAGCCTTGATGCCATTGCCAGCCTCGATGCCCCAGCCAGCCTCGATGCCATTGCCAGCCTTGATGCTACCGCCAGCCTCGATGCCCCAGCCAGCCTTGATGCCATTGCCAGCCTCGATGCCCCAGCCAGCCTTGATGCCAATGCCAGCCTCGATGCCCCAGCCAGCCTTGATGCCATTGCCAGCCTCGATGCCATTGCCAGCCTAGATGCTACCGCCAGCCTCGATGCCACTGCCAGCCTCGATGCCACTGCCAGCCTCCGCACGGACATAGCCGCTGACCACCAGCGACTTGACTTTTACCCGGCCCAGCCCGGCAGCAAACTCCACGTTGCCGGCAAACTTGATTTCGGTCATTTCATTGTATTTCCCAGCCGCAAGGTCATCCTTGGTGATGACCAGCGTCGGCACTTCATTTTCTGCTTGCGCCGGCCCCGCCGGCACGCGATCTTGTCTCTCGTTCATACATTACCTTTCATGGTTTTGTTCCCAACCTCCCCGCCGCGCCCGCGACGGGGAGATTGTTTCGGTTAAATTGTTCTTTCAAAATTCATTCCGCGTTTTAGTTTTCTTGCATGAATTTCGGTAAATGCCCTCATTGCGGCCAAGTCATCAACTCCGTCCGATGCGAGTCAGTGACCGTTGGGAGCTTTCCGCAGACCCAGTGGAAGGGCGTTTCTTACGTTTGCCCGAACTCAACTTGCCATGCCGTGCTGTCCGTGCAGGTTGACCCAATCGCCGTCCGCGCCGACCTCCTCGCGGCAATCGCGGCACTGAAGCAATAAGCGTTGAATCCGTTGTCCCCGCCGCCGGCAAAGGTGGATTAAAAACCGTCACCGCGTTGCTGTTCCGCGCGTCCGCATTCGACATCTCGCCAGTAGCCATTCTGGTGGCGATTTGCGCCGCCAGACTCCCAGCCTCCACTCGCCGCCGTCCCGTCGCCGTCAGCACCATCCGATATTTTTTGGTCTTTTTCATAAATTCATTCCCCCTTAAAAATTTCCTCCGCCGCCCGTTCTTCCTCTTCCTCCGTCACCTCCCACAACCTTCCCGCCGCATCCCGCCATTCCCCAAAGCTGACCCCCGTGTAGCCCCGCGCCACCTCCAACCGCCCGCCCAACGCGTCCGGCACCGTCTCCGCCGGTACCCCGTGCGTCCAATACCGCGCCGTCACCGCCGTCACGACATCCCCGCGTTCAATGCTGACCGTCACCGTGCTCATGCCTTCCCCCACAACAAAATTCCCGCCCAAACCACAAAGCCCAAACAAACTAAAAACTCAACAAAGTCAACTCGCATGGAAACCTTTTGCGTTCGCGGGTAATGAGCCAACATTATTAGCCCCAGCCGCAACACCAGCGCTACCGCGCCCAGCCCAAAATTAACTGCCACATACGTATTCATCCCCCCACCGCCTCCACCCGGTCGTAAAAATCCGCCTGCTCCACCTGCAACATCTTTGCCATCGCCGAAACCTTGTAATAACAAGCCCGCCCCCGGCAAAACACCGGCTTGACACCTGCCTCCCGCGTCCAACGCGCCAATGTCGCCCGGCTGATCTCCGGGTGTACCAGCCGTCGCACCTCCGCCGCGCTAATGATTATCGGCCTCATATAAGTTATGATTTCAATAAGTCGGTTAACTCACCTTTAACAAACTTCTCTATAAGAAGATTGAGTAACGCAGAAGCACTTTGCCGACGACTCTTTGCCAAACGCTTGAACCGAGGTAATAGTTTTTCATCAATATATAAGGATGTTTTTTTCATATTTTTTACCGCATTATTACCACATAATACAGTAACAACATGGTAACAGCAATATAAATTTTTAGTTCGTCGCGTAAGCGGTTGATTTTTAGTAAAATATTCTTTCTATTACCGTGTTTTACGGTATATATAATCCCTATGAAAAGAACCTCATTAAATCTGGATGAAGAAATTTATGAAAAATTTTTGGTTTTGGCCAAAAAACATCGGCGTAGTGCTTCACAAATGATGAATCATTTGATGGAAGAAGCGTTGAAAAATGATGCGGCGGTCTCGATTGCTTCCTCAATGCCAGCGCCACCGCCGGAAAATATTACCATCATCAGCCAGCGCACGCCGGCAGAACACACCCCCCGTCTTCATGTCGAGACTGCTTCTACTACCAACTCTGGCAGCGCATCAATCCGCCGGAAAAATAGTCAACCATGAACAATCAAAATATTTGCCTAAATTTTGGTTGTAAGGAGAACAAAATGAACGATGCCAACCTTTCATCAGGTCGTCGCGCCAGAGCAAATAATGAAGAAAATCCATTTGTTGAGCAAATGGATACTGAAGATAAGCCGACTTCAACAGAAATTGTCAATGCGTATGTGAATTTATTGGCGGATGGGAAGATAGGCTACATCGCTGATGAAAAAACTCTACCTTATCCAAAAGAAATTATCCATAAAGCTCTTTGGCAGGAAATCCTCAGCTACCAGAGCTTAAGGAAACTGAGTGAAGAAACCTTCATTTCTTGTGGTTATGACAAAGTCTTAAATAATCTTCACTCTCTTGTGGTTTATTTGGAAGGATTCAAGGTTATAGATGAAATAGACCTAGGTGCTGTTTCAATTATTAATCAATGCGTTGCCAACCAAGCGGCTCCGCCGGATTGGATTATTCCAATTTTTTTGAAGTACACAAAACAAGAAAATTTATGAAAAGGAAATAAAATGACCCTTTCCCAAAAATTAAAAACGCTGCGCGAAAAGCAACACCTGTCACTGGCGGAGATTGCCAAGAAAACCAAGCTCGAACGCACCACCATTTGGAAGGCCGAGAATGGTGAGCGACCGCGCGGCTCCACCCTGCAAAAACTTTGTCTCCACGGTTACGGCATAGCCCCAATCTCGGCGGAGTGGAAGGAAATCCAAGCCCTGTGGGTGACGGAAAGCACTGGCACCGCGCTCCGCGCCCAAGACATCATCTTGTACGGTGCCGTCCACGAGGCCGCCACGCTCAAGGAATCCGCCGCCTTCCGCCGGGCCCTCGCCAAGCTCACCGACGACCAATGGCGTGAGTTGAGCAAAGCCGTCACCCGCCCGACGGTGATGGAAGCGCTGGCCGCACTCAACCGTTTGTTTGAAGCACATTAACACAAATCTTCCGACAACCTCCGACAAAACTACTTTCCCCAGATTAAAAACCATTAGTTCAAATAACATGAAACCCAACCCACAAGACCAGTTTGAATACGATGAGATTGCCGAAAGTTTGCCGCGTCATTTCTGGAGCAGCCGCGCCGGCATGAGAAACTTCCTCGCTGACGGCCCCATGCGGGATGGCGAGCGCGTGCTAATTCGCGCATGCGTCAGCTACGCCCTCTACCAAGCCAAGAAATGGAAACACGAACAGCGCAATGCCAGGCGAAAGTGACCGTCACAGCAGCTAGATATTCACAAATTCTGCAAATTTTATAGACAATCATGGACAAAATATTATCCAACAGAGTAAACCCCACAGGTTCGAGCCCTACCTCCGGAGCCGGTTCACCAATCACGTTTTCCCCCGCTTCAGTGCTTGCAAGTCTTGTGTTTATGCCGGTTTTAAGGTGATTCAACCACTCGATGTGGTGTTTATATTTTATGGACAAGTGTTACTTTTGCTGTCGACAACTGTTGACAAGCGAAGTATCGCACGCCGGTCGTTGAGCAGGTCGATGGTATGTTCGATGATTTTCATGCTGGTTTCCATTCCTCACCGTCAACGGCATCGTTCTCATTGTTATGCATTTCGCGGATTATACGCCTTAGTGCACTCCAACAAAGCGATTACCTGTGTAATGCTCAGACCGCTGTTATAATACCTTCTGGCATACCTGTTGTCCGCGTAGACGGACGGGGTGTTTCAGCGCTCCCCCACCCGAAACGCTAAAACATCCCGTCGCTCCGCGTCGAGGGGAATTCGCTGACGCATGAGCATGACCGATGGGATTAGTCTCGGCGTGAGCAAATTCCCCTTCCGTGAAGGGGTGGCCGCGTTAGCGGACGGGGTAGTTCAGCGTTCGGTGCTCTTTCCCCTGAAACGCTGAACTACCCCGTCGCTCCGCGCCACCCCTTCACGGAAGGGGAATCTGCTCACGCGAAAGTCACTTAGTTTCAGCGCCGGCAATTAACCCCGTAACGCTGAAACCCCGTCAGGCAATTTACTTCGCCCCCGCGCCATCCTTGGGGATTCTCATGCCGTAGAAGGAGCGGTAGATGAAGAGTAGCGCCACTAGGAATAACACGCCGCCGATGAGGTATTTGGTGCGCGGTTCTTCTATCGCGATGGCGATTTCCACCGCCAGCAGGCCGAACAAGGTGGTGAATTTGATGATGGGGTTCATCGCCACGGAGGACGTGTCTTTGAACGGGTCGCCCACCGTGTCGCCGACCACGCTGGCGGCGTGCAGGTCGGTGCCTTTTTGCCGCAGGTCGACCTCGACGATTTTCTTCGCGTTGTCCCACGCGCCGCCGGCGTTGGCCATGAAGATGGCTTGGTACAGGCCGAAGAAGGCGATGCTGACGAGGTAGCCGATGAAGAAGTGCGGGTTGAAGAACGCCAGCGCCAGCGACAGGCAGAAGATGGCGATGAAGATGTTCCACATGCCTTTCTGCGCGTAGATGGTGCAGATTTTCACGACTTCCTTGCTGTCTTTCAGCGAGGCGGTCGCGGCTTGGAGGTCGATGTTGTCCTTGATGTAGACGACCGCGCGGTAGGCGCCGGTGCTGACGGCTTGGATGCTGGCGCCAGTGAACCAATAAATCACCGCGCCGCCCATGAGGAAGCCGAGGATGATTTCCGGTCGCACGAGGCTGAGTTTTTCAATCACCGCGCCGCTGTCGATGGAGTTGTTCAGCGTCAGGATGATGCCGAAAATCATCATCGTCGCGCCCACCACGGCGGTGCCGATGAGCACGGGTTTCGCCGTCGCCTTGAAGGTGTTGCCGGCGCCGTCGTTGCGTTCGAGGTTGAGCTTGGCGTTCTCGAAGTCGGGCGTGAAGCCGTAGTTGCGCTCGATTTCCGCGCTGATGTTGGGGATGCTTTCGATGCGGCTCAATTCATAAACCGATTGGGCGTTGTCGGACACCGGGCCGAAGCTGTCCACCGCGATAGTCACCGGCCCCATGCCGAGGAAGCCGAAGGCAATCAAGCCGAAGGCGAATATCGGCGCGGCAAACGACAGCTCGCCGCTGTAGTTGATGAGCTGCTGCACGGCCTCATTCTCGGCAACCAGCGCGCCGATGAGCATCAGCACGAGCATCAGCAGGCCGAGCCAAAACGCGGAGAAGTTGCCCGCGACCAGGCCGCTGAGGATGTTCAGCGAGGCGCCGCCCTGCTTGGAGGAGGTCACGATTTCGCGCGTGTGGCGCGCCTCGGTGCTGGTGAAGATTTTGGTGAATTCGGGAATCAGCGCGCCGGCCGCGGTGCCGCAGGAGATGATGATGGAGAGAATCCACCACAGGTTTTCATGAACGCCGTCGCCGCCGGGCAGCAACAGGTAACTGGCGAGGAAGGTCATCACAATCGAGATGACCGAGGTCAGCCACACCAGCGAGGTCAACGGGGTTTCGGGATTAAACTTCACCGCGTTGGCGTAGCGGCGGGCGGCCCATTTCTCATTGAGGAGATAGGACACCAGCGACGTCACCAACATCACAAAGCGCATGGAGAAAATCCACACGATGATTTGCGCGCACAACTCCTGGCTGTACCCGCCCACCGTCAGCGCGGTGAACACAATCAGCGCCACGCCGGTCACGCCGTAGGTCTCAAAGCCGTCGGCGGTCGGGCCGACGCTGTCGCCGGCGTTGTCCCCCGTGCAATCGGCGATGACGCCGGGGTTCTTCGGGTCATCCTCCGGCAACTTGAACACAATCTTCATCAAGTCCGAGCCGATGTCGGCAATCTTGGTGAAAATCCCGCCGCAAATCCGCAGCGCGCTCGCCCCCAGCGACTCGCCGATGGCGAACCCGATGAAGCACGCTCCGCGCAACTCCACCGGCACCCAAATCAAAATCGCAATCATAAAGAACAACTCGACCGTGATGAGCAGCAGCCCGACGCTCATGCCCGAACGCATCGGGATGGCGATGGCGGCCCACGGCTTCCCGCGCAACGCGGCGAAAGCGGAGCGGCTGTTGGCCAGCGTGTTAATCCGCATCCCGAACCACGCGACGATGTACGAGCCGAGGATGCCGAGGACGGACGCCGCCAGAATCAGCGCGACGGCGCCACCGCCCTTGTGTTCGAGCCAGCCGAAGTAATACACGATGCACACGGCGATGAGCACCCAGAGGATGGCGAGGAACTTGCCCTGCTGGATGAGGTAACTCTTGCACGTCTCCCAAATCGTGTTGGACACGGAGCGCATGGACTCGTGGACGGGCAGCCCGTTGGTGTGGGCGAACTGGTACAACCCGTAGAGCAGCCCGACGGCGCAAATCACGATGCCAACTAACATGAGTTGAAAACCGTCAATGCCGCCGAGTTTCTCGAAGGAAACGATGTTGAGGTCGGGTAAGTTAATGTCAGCTTCACCCGCGTGGGCGCTGGCGGCAAAACCCAAGACTGCCGCCGAGAGACACAATAGTTTGGAAACATATTTGGCCATAATATCGGGAAAAGACAATGGGGGGAATTTTCCAGGATGCAATAAAAAAATGTTGCCCGCGCCGGCGTCATCCGGCGTTGCGGCGAGCGGGTCGCGCGGAGGCGCGGAGGTTTTTTAGTTTCATCGGCCATGCCCCTGCGCGAGCAAATTCCCCGCTCGTAGAGGGGTGGCGGCGCGAGCCGACGGGGTGTTTCAGGGGAAAAACTTGATGTTCGCGCGGAGACACAGAGACACGGAGTTTTTTTATTTAATTAACTCCGCGGCTCCGCGTCTCTGCGTGAACATGGTGTTTTAGTGAAGCCGCCGAGGAGGGTTAAGGTCAGGGTTAGTTGGTTTATTATTGATGATTTCATTTTATGGTTTCTTTCTTCGGTTTGCTGTTTTTTAGTTTACTGGTTTTCTAGTTTGCTGGTCGCTGATGGTTTGGGTGACGCGGTCGCGTGCCAACCAAACAACCGGAATACTCCTATGGTTTAATGACTTATGTTTTTTGTTGGTGACGCGGGTAGCGCCACAAATGGGTAAATCAACGGCGTTGGTGAGGTTACCAACGACGTTGGTCGTGTTACCAATCGCGTTGGTAACGTTACCAACGGCGTTGGTGGGGTGACCAATCAAGTTGGTAGGGCTACCAATTGAGTTGGTCGCGTTACCAATCGCGTTGGTGAGATTACCAACGGCGTTGGTCGTGTTACCAACTCGATTGGTAAGGCTACCAATGACGTTGGTCGGGCAACCAACTGAGTTGGTAAGGTTACCAACGGCGTTGGTGTGGCGCCCCGTGACAGTCGGATGGGGAATGGCGCGGGCAAAACCTTTAGGGAAAATTTGCGCGGTTGCGCGGAGCTTACTTGCCCCAGCGTCGCGTTGTTTTGGGTTTCATCGGCCATGCTTCTGCACGAGCTAATTCCCCTCTACGAGCGGGGAATTTTCACGGGAGGGGAATTGGTGTCTGTGGGAGGCGGGGCGCGGCGGCGCTTTCATTGTCGATGGCGGGAAATAAAAATACTTGGCGGCACGGCTTCTTTGCGCGAACATCTTCCCCCATGATGTCACCCGATTTACAGGCCGCACTGGTTTGCGAGGATGTGCGAATTGAGGCGTCGGGCGCGAACACGCTCGTCGGGGTCGTCAATGTCATCGCCGCGCCGCAGTATCCGCTGCGCGTGCTCAAGTTGTGCGTGTACTCGCGCTGGACTAATGGGCAGGGCCAGTTCAAGCAGACGACGCGCTTGCTTAATGATGATGAGCAGGAAATCGGGCGCGTGGAGACGCAATTTGTCTTGCACAATCAGGATTTGCACGCCACCAATGTCGCGGTGTTCGGCGGCTTGGAGTTTCCGCAGCCCGGCGATTATCCGGTGGAAATTTTACTCGACGGCGATTTGAAGCTGCGCTTCACCGTCCGCGCCATTCAAGTACAACCCAAACCGCAATGAACGCCGTTTCCGTCCGCGTGCCCGCGACCACCGCCAACCTCGGCCCCGGCTTCGATTGCCTCGGCGTCGCGCTGCAATTGTACAATGTGGTCACCGTCCGCGCCGCCGCCGGGTCGTGGCCGGACCCGTTCATCGCCGCCGCCGCGCAAAGTTTTTTCCGCCGCGCCGACCGCGCACCGCGCGCTTTCGCCGTCACCATCAGCGGCGACGTGCCGTGCTCGCGTGGCCTCGGTAGCAGCGTCACCGTGCGGCTCGGCCTCATCGCGGCGCTGAATGCTTTTTATGACCAGCCGCTGACGGTGGCGGAGACGCTGGACTTGGTCGTGCAACTGGAGGGCCATCCTGACAACGCCGTGCCCGCGTGTTACGGCGGGTTCGCCGTCAGTGGCCGGCACGCCCACCACACCGTCAGCGTCGAGCCGGCGGTCAAGTTCGTCGCCGTCATTCCCGACCGCGAGGTGGCGACCAAGGACGCGCGCGCCATCCTGCCCGCGCGCGTCCCGCTGCCGCTGGCGGTCGAGAACATCCAAAACAGCGGCCTCATCATCAGCGCGTTCCTGGCCAGAAACTACCGTCTGCTCAAGGGCGCGTTCGCCGACCACCTGCATCAGCCGTACCGCGCGCGTCTCATCACCGGCTGCGAGGCCGTCATCCGCGCGGCGGCGGCGGCGGGCGCGCTCGGCGCGTTCATCAGCGGCAGCGGCTCGACATTGATGGCGGTGACGCTCGACCGCGCCGAGTTCGTCGCCGAAAGCATGAAGCACGCCCTGTGCGCCGCCGGCGGTGGCGCGGCGCAAAGCCTCATCCTCTCCGCTGACAATGAGGGCGTGAAGGTGCTTTGACTGATTCCCCGCCACCGGCAATGAAAGCGCCAACGCCGGGACAATCCGCTACCCCAACCGCCGCCCGCGCCAGCCGGTCATTGATGGCGCGCCCCAAACCCCGCGCCGGCACCGGCTCGCACAGGATTTGTTTCACGCCGAGCGCGTCCAGCTCCCGCAAATCTTGAAACAACCGAGCCGCCGCCGCCGCAGCCTTGCCCTCCGGCGCCAGCACCCGCGCCCGCCGGCGGTCGGCGCCCGCGAAACCACGCCACGCCAGCAACGCCGTGTCCGGCGGCAACTCCGCGCCCGCCGGCCATGGCGCCGACAGCCGCGCCAGCGGTGTGCGCGGCGCGTAATGGCTTTTCAACATACCCGGCGCCGTGACCGCGCCGCCGCCGCTCACCTCAATCTTCCCGACAATTTTTTCCAACTCCTCCAGCGCCACCCCGCCCGCGCGCAACAAAAAAATCCCGTCGTCGCGCGCCGCCAAAATCGTTGACTCAATGCCGACGCGACACGGCCCGCCGTCCAGCGTCAGCGGCACCTCAGCGCCCAACTCCGCCGCCACCGCCGCCGCTGACGTCGGGCTGAGGCGCCCGAATTTGTTCGCGCTCGGCGCCGCCAGCGGCCCGCCGCACTCCCGCAACAACGCTTGCGCCACCGGATGAGCCGGGCAGCGCACCGCCACCGTCGGCAACCCTGCGGTCGCCAAGTCCGGCACCATCTCGCGCTTGGGAAACAACAAGGTCAGCGGCCCCGGCCAAAAACTCGCCATCAGCGTCCACGCCGGCGGCGGAATTTTTTTCACGATGTGCTCCAGCGCGAATCCTTCCGCGACGTGTACTATCAGCGGGTCAAAAAACGGTCGGTTCTTAATCGCAAAAATCCGCGCCAGCGCCGCCGGATTCAGCGCGTCCCCCGCCAACCCGTACACCGTCTCCGTCGGCATCCCGACGCACTGCCCGTCGCGCAACAACGCCACGGCGCGGCGGATATTTTCTGGGGTCGGCTGAGCAATCACGTTGTGGAATTTAACGCAAAGGCGCGCAGAAGCAAAGGCGCAAAGTTTTGAGATTCTATCCCGTGAACAGTGAAATTGCAGCGGCGGTGGTAGGCGCATAATAATTTCTCTTCCGTGTAGGGGTGGCCGCGTAGCGGACGGGGTAGTTCAGCGTTCTATTCCGCCGCCCAGAAAACGGCAGAGGAATCGGGCGCAGCTATGTAAATAAATGGCGTCATGCGGGAAACAATCCCGCGCTCCGCGGCTAACGCCTGATGACCGGCGGTTTGAAAAACTCCGCCGTCTCAGCGTCTCCGCGCGAACAGCAAAACAAATTGCGTGATTAATAGACAATTTTTCTTTGCGTTAACCCGCGCCATCCCCTATAGTGCCTTCCCTATGTGTTCAACCAAAATTACAACAGTCAAAGCAAGAGAAATCATCGACTCCCGTGGCAACCCCACGCTGGAGGCGGAAGTTCATTTGGAGTGCGGCGCGTTCGGCCTCGCCAGCGTGCCCTCCGGCGCCAGCACTGGCGTTAACGAGGCCGTCGAGCTGCGCGACGGCGACAAGGCCAGGTACGGCGGCAAGGGCGTGCTCAAGGCCGTCGCCAACGCCAACGGCGTCATCGCCAGCGCCCTGACCGGCCTCGACGCCCTCGACCAGGTCACCGTTGACAAGACGATGCTCAAGCTCGACGGCACCAAGACCAAGTCCAAGCTCGGCGCCAACGCCATCCTCGGCGTCTCCCTCGCCACCGCGAAGGCCGCCGCCGACGCGCTCG
>JAISCS010000027.1 GCA_031265365.1 Verrucomicrobiales bacterium | reverse complement strand
CGGGCAGTCACTTCTGCCACAAACAATTCCAACAGCCGAAACTGCTGCTTAGCCTCTATTTTACAGCGTCCAAGACCCATGCCTCAGCCTAAATAGCTTCCTTATCTAGGACAGCCCCTTTTTTTATCGGTTCCTGCTGCCAAAAAGAACCCGAACGCTTTACGCTAAATCCCCTCCTCCTCTCTCTGGGACTGAACAGTTACGATACCGACGATCTGCGCGCTGAATTGGCCGCACGTAACATACAGGCGGTGATTCCCGCCAAACGCAACAGAAGTAAATCAATCCCGCATGATGCCAATCTCTATAAAACCAGAAACCGCATCGAACGTACCTGCAAACGCGGCAAAACCAACTGCCGTTTTGCCACACGCTTTGATCGCAGAACCTTTTACTTCAGCGCCTTCGTCGCCACCTCCTGCTCTCTCATCTGACTCAACCTTCTGAATGTCGATTCGCCCTAGCAGACTAGCTTTGTTAATATTGATTAGCAATGCCCGCTTTTGGAATCAAGGCAAAGCCTCCGCGTTTTTGCGCCGGTTGGCAAACTTATTATCTCACCCTCGCTTTTAGAATCAAGGCAAAACAAACAAGGGTAGCGCATCAGTTGTAGAAATTTAACGCAAAGGCACAAAAAATCAAACTTGAGGCACTACCAAAACCAAGCGAAGACGCATGGAGCGCCAAGCTAAACAGTGATAATTGGCTGGAGCTGCCTTGGTTATTCCTCGCCGGTGCTGCGGGAGATAAAGGCTTTTTTTGACAGCGGGGGCCAGTTTTTGTAACTGTCCGGCATTTTGGTGCGCGCCATTTGGAAGGCGGAAAAATCATCCTGCCCTTTTTTCTGGATGACCAGCAATGAGCTGAACCCGCCACCCGGTTGCTCGCCGATGAGCACCGCCAGCGGGTAACTCTTGCCCGCCTCCAGTTGGAACCATTCGCCGCTAAACAGGCCGTTCACCCGCGCACGTGGGTCCTTGAACGTTTTGCTATTATGAGTGTATTCGCTAATGGGGAACAGCCCGCCGTCCAGCACGTTTTGGTCGCCGAGGCGGACGATGATGATGTCGTCCGCCAGCCCGGCGAAACGGTAGGTGCCGGTGGATGGCGCCACAAATTTGCCTTTGTACACAATAATCCACAATCGCGGCTCGACATATTTTTCCGCCTTGAACGCGGCGGGCGCAAGGTCGGCCTTCATGGTGGGGATGAAAATTTGATAGGCCGCAAGCGGCTGTGGCACACGGAAGAACTTGCGGAGCTGGCCGTTGTCCCAACCGTTGGTGACGTAGCGGTGGATGGTTTTGCGGTAGTCCTCGAAGTTGATGTTGGTCTTGACGTGGCCCGGCGTTTGCTTGAAATCGTACATATAACCGACGAGCGCGTGCGGGTCGCCCTGCGCGTCCAGGTTGCCGAAGGGATTGGTCATCTGGCGGGGGCCGGAAAAAGTCTTGGCCGGCTTGGGGTCGTCACTGTCAGCGGCGGACGCCGGACGGACGCCGCCGACAGCGCCACCGGATGGCAGGGTCGGCATCACGAATATATTGGGCGCGAGCGTCGACGCGGCGGTGCTGACGATGGGGTCGAGGTTGGAGACCGGCATGGACGGCAGGTCGGACGCGATCGGCTCGACCGTCGGATTGTCCGGCTGTAGGTCATCCGAAAAGTCCGGTGGCAGTGGCTGATGGTCAGCGGGCGCGTACGCTTCGCCGTCCGCGACGAAGGGCAATTTCGGGACGACGGCTTGAATGAGAATGACGCCGCTGATGCCGAGGAAAATCATCAAGTGCAATAACAAGGAAATACCCAACGCACCGGCCGGCAGAAAACGCTGTAAGGTTGATTTCATCACGGAATAATCGTAATCGTTGTGACGCTTGAGTACAAGGTTTTTCTATCATCCTAAACGGAGCGGCGGGACTGGCCGGCGTCAGCGGGATAATTACGGCACGCCGGTCAGTCAATGTTTTGCGGGTCCTGCGACTGCGCACTTTCGGCGCCCCGCTCAGGATGACGAGAGGGGAGAGATTTCGGCGCGGGGCCGGTGCTGGCGCGGACAATGAGTTGCGGGGCGACAAAAGCGTGGCGCGTCGAGGCCGGCTCGGACCACAAGATGTCCAGCGCGGTGCTCACGCGCTCCTCGGCGGAAAACGTCATCTCGGTCATCGGCACCGGCAGCAGTTCGGCGTGGCTCATGGCGTCGTAGCTGATGATGGACAGTTGCTGCGGCACCTTGATATGATGCTCGACCGCGTAACGCAGCACCGCCCACGAGCCGACGCCGGACAGCGGCACAATCGCGGTCGGACGGTTTTCGCCCTGCATGAGAGTGTGGGTTTTGCGATACGCGGCCTCGAACGAGTCGCTCCAGTTGGGCGTGTCGCAGGACACCAACTGCGCCTCGACCAGCCCGCGCTCCTTCAGCTTGCGCTGGATTTTTTCCATGCGCTGGTTGGTGGTCAGCAAAATTTTCGGCTCGTTAATCATGAAGGCAATGCGCCGGTGTCCCAGCTTGAGCAGGTAATCTAATATCATCTCCACCTCGGTTTCGTGGTCGAGCGAGACCAAACCGCTGCTGAAGCCTGGAATGTCGGAGCCGAGCATGACATGCCGGTACCCCGCCAGCTTCAGCGCCAAGTCGAGTTTCAACGCCAATTCCACCGTCAGCCCCGTCAGCAAAATGCGCTCCTCGCTTGGCTTGTACCGCAACTGCTTGACGATGAGTTCCGCCGTGTCGGTCTTATTAAAACCGTAGGTGTTCAGCGAAAAATTGCGTTCGCGGCAAATGACCGCCGCGTCCGAGTGGGCCATAGCCAATCGCGAGCCGGAGCCGGACGGCGAAATCAGGCCCACGTAACGCCCGTCCGCCACCCGCCGCACAAACAGGCCGCGCCGCGGGTCCGACAGCAAATAACCCTCGTCCACCAAATCCGTGAGGGCGCGGCGAACGGTGGATTGCGAGACGTTAAGTTTTTGCATCAGGCCGCGCTCCGAATAGAAACGCTGGCCGTGCTGGAAATCGTTGAGAATGCGCTCGCGCAGCAACTGACGCACCTTGACATGCAGCGGTTGTTTCAGTTCACTGGCGGCGAGGGACAAATTAAAATATTGGTTAGCGTCTGACATATCACGGTGAATAATAAGTAAATATTCGCTGACGGTAAAGCACTAATGTTATATGCTTAAAAAAAATTATTGTTAATGGAATATATGACCGTTCCCCTTTCGTGAAGAGGTGATGCCCCGCAGGGGCTAAACCATGAATAACCGTGGGTAGAGCGAGGTCTGCCGAGCGGAACCCACGGCTCGCGCAAGAGAGTATCAGCGTTCCCGCAGGGGGCGAATAACAGTGCCTAGTTCGCCCTCTGCGGGGTAGGCCAAACGCTGAACTACCCCGTCCGCTGACGCGGCCACCCCTTCACGGAAGGGGAATTTGCTGACACAGGGGCATGATGGTCGGTGGAGATTGTGCCGGCGTCCGCGCTTCCATTGCAACGGCGCGGAACCACATTGTCAGCGGCGGCGGCGCAGGGTGGTCACCAGCAGCGTCGCGCCGATGGTCAGCAGCAGCCACGTTGAAGGCTCTGGTATTTGGGCGTGCAACAGCAGGTTGTTACCCTCCAGTATGAAGTGGTAATCGTAGCCGCGTGTGTCGGTCACGTTGAGGTTGTCCAAATTGCCGACCACACTCTCGAAACCGGATACGATTTGCCAGCTTGCCGTGTCAAAGTCCGGCGTGTAGTCGGCGGATAGAAAATTCAGCCGGATGGTGGCGTTGTTCTCGAACGTCAGCGTCGAGAGGTTATTCAGGCTGACAATCATGTCGCTGGTCAGGTCGTCCGCGATGTCAAGGTCTAGGAACGCGCCGGCTTTGAACGTCAGCGCCTCCACGTAATCGCCGAGGAACAGCGTGCCGGTTTGCAGCTTGCCGCTGAGGTCGCCGGGGGCGACAATGCCGCCGTTGTTGACGGTGACGGTGTCCGCCGTGCCTGTCGTACCGCCGATGTTGAGTTGGTTGCCGGGAGGTGTATCGGAAAAATTCACGGTGCCGTTGCCGCTGAGCTTGGTGATTTCCACGTGGCTGTTGTTGCCCACGCTCAACGCGCCGCCGAGGTCCACGCGCAATTCGCTGTTGGTGATGGCGTGTGAGTTATTGACCAGCGCCTTGCCCTGCACCAAAGTCGAGCCGCCATAGCTGTTGGAGCCGGACAGGATGGTGGTGGTACCCGCTTGCGCCAAAATCAGGCCGGGCGCGGGGTCGTCGGCTTCGAGGTCGTTGGTCAGCGTCAGTTCGGGGCCGAAGGTGATGGTGTTCTGGGAGCCGTACACGATGAACGCGCGCGTGCCGCTGCTGATGGTGCCGGTGCCGGCGATGCTGATTGGGGCGTTGTTGTAATGATTGCCGAGCAACACGCCGCTGGTGACGGTCAGCTTGGCGTTGATGGTCTGCGTCACGTTGTGCCCCATCTTTAGCGCGTTAATGGTTTGATTGTTGTTGAGGGTGTTAGGGCCAGTCAACCACACATTGCTGTTGGTGCCGGTGGAGGCGGCGGCGGTGAAAGTGTTGTCGTATTCGCTTGCTGTCAGCGGGCGGAAGCCATCCTCGGATGTGTAGGTCACCAAATCAGTGCCGGCGTATTGGTACAGGTCATAGCTCAACCAGTTACTATTATAGTTGCCACTCATGCCAGAATTGGCCGC
>JAISCS010000081.1 GCA_031265365.1 Verrucomicrobiales bacterium | reverse complement strand
GATTTGGAGGGGGTAAAATGAAAACATTGAAGACCTTGTTTTGGAAAGAACTGCGGGAGAATTTCAAGTGGGCGCTGCTGGCCGGCGTCATCGTCAGCGGGGCGATGTTGTATGCGTTGCGATTGCGTGACGTCAGTTATATCAGCGAGGAAGAGGCGATGTTGCTGTGTTCCAAGTCGTTTTTGTTGGTGACGGACTTCGGTTTTTTGCTGGTCGGTTTGCTGCTGGGCTTGGTGCAAATTTTGACGGAATTGAAGCGCGACCAATGGGCTTTTCTAACGCATCGCCCGCTGACGATGAACACGATATTCTTTGGCAAGGCGGCGCCGGGGGCGTTGTTGTATTTGCTGGCGACGTTGGCGCCGCTGCTGGCGATGGCGTGGTGGGTGTCCACGCCGGGGGTGCGACCCGCGCCGTTTGACTGGCGGATGGTGTGGCCCGGATTGGTGGATGTGGTGATAGGGTTGGGATTTTATTTCGCGGCGCTGTGGTCGGGCATCATGCGGGGGCCGTGGTACGGGCGGCGGATGCTGCCGTTGTTGGCGGCGTATTTCGCGTTGAAAATGACCGGCGGCGATTACGTTAATTTACGGAGCATGTGGGATGTGACGGTGGTGACGGCGCTGGCGTTGTTCTTGGCGGCGTGGGCGGGATACCGGACGTCCGGGAATTTCAAAAAAGAGCCGTGGTGGGGAAAAGCGGCGACGGTGTTGTCGGTGTTGCTGGCGCTGGGGTTGTTGTCAAGTTGGCTGATGGCGCTATGCGGCTGGCTGTTTCCTGAACAGCGGGGAAAATCGCGCGATTATGTCATAACCAAGCAGGGCGAGTTGGCGCGGAAAATTGATACTCGCTACGGAGTGGAAGCGGTGATGACTTTGGACGGAGAGAAGTTGACTCCGCCGGATGGCAAGGAAAAGTTCGCTTGGGAAGACTTTCTTAATGCCACCTATGCGACGTTTACGCCGCCGAAAAAGGAGGTTTTACCGCCGTGGTTTTTGCGGCGCGGCGGCGAGACGTATCGTTATGAGCGGGCGCTTCATCAGCGTATATACAGTGATGTGCCGGGTGAAACATGGTATTATCTGATAAGAGCAAAGCAGTTCGTGGTCTATGATTTGAAAACACGATTAGTGTCCGGTTATCTGGGGCCGCATGGCTTCGACAAACAATCCGTGCCAGCCGGGGCGTTCACGCGTAATCAATGGCGCGGCTATTGGAATCGAAATGAGCCGTGGGTGGATGGCAATACCATATACCGAATCAGTTTCGACAAACGGCGGGTGGATGAGTTGTTCAAGGCGCCGGATGGCGAGGAGTTGATTATGGCGCATCAAATTTATGAGCGCGGCAAGGAAGAGTTTTATGATTCGCTGGTCGCCACGGACCAATTTATTCGTGTGCTGGACGGTAAGGGGTTGGTGACGTTGCAATTGCCGACGGATGAGTTGTTAAAGAAAGGGTTGGGAGCGATGCGGTTGTTCCGTATGCCGGACAAAGCGAAAACTTTTTTGATTTTTGGGGCCCCTTGGGGGAAGTTAGGAGTCAAAGTCAAGCCGTTGTTCGTGGAGTTGGATGCCAAGGGTGAAGAAGTCAGGCGGTTGGAATTGGAGCGGGAGCCGTGGAAAAGCAATTATCCGCTGACCTTGGCCACTTTGAAATTCACGCCGCTGGATGCTTTGGGGCAATCATTGTGGAATGAATTTCGGCAGCGGGTGGTTTATCGTGAAACATATCTGGTCAGGCGTTGGCAGGATGCCGACTTCCGCCAGTTCCGGCTGGTTAGTTGGGGGATTTCACTGTTAGCGGGCGTGGGTTGCGCGGGCGTGGCGTCGAGGTTTATTAGGCGGTTGAAGTTGTCGCTGACGGGGCGGGCGGTGTGGCTGGTGTTTATTGTGTTCTACGGTGTCGGCGGACTGCTGGCGTTCTGGTTGGTGAACGACTGGCCGACCCGGCTGGCGTGTCCGCGGTGCGGGAAGAAGCGCTCGGTGGCGGATGCTGATTGTGAGCATTGCGGCGCGCCGTGGCCGCTGCCGGTGAAGGACGGGACGGAGATTTTTGACGCCGACCGCCGTTAGCGCTGTTTGTTCGCGCTGAGACGCGGAGTTTTATTGAAGAAGGAACTCGCGCCAAGACGCAAAGACGCCAAGTTTTTAATCAAAATTCTTTGCGACTTGGCGTCTTGGCGCGAGTTTTTACTTCCCCGCGTCCTTGGCGTAAATCATTTTTTCCAACTGCTCGTCGCGGGGGATGCCGCGTTCGAGGGCGCGCTCGTAATGACGCTTCGCCAGCTCGCGGGCGGGCGGGTTTTGAGTGGCGTAAATCACCGCCAGGTTGAAATGCGCGTCGCCGTATTGGGGGTCGAGTTCGATGGCTTTGCGGCACTCCTGCTCGGCGGCTTCCTGCCAGCCTTTTTGCGAGGCGCTGATGCCGAGGTAGTTGTGCGTCTTGGCGTCGTTCGGCGCGAGGACGGCGGCGCGGGTCAACACTTGCACGGCCTCGTCGTACTTGGCTTCCTGATACAGCGTGATGCCCAGCATGGAATGGGCGAAAGCGTCGTCGCCGGCCTGGCTGGTGGCCTGGCGCAAATATTTTTCAGCGTCAGCGTACTTCTGCTGCTGGAAGCGCACGACGCCAAGGTTGGACAGCGCGTAGAGCGAGTTCGGGTATTGGTCGAGGATGGTTTGGTATTGCGCGGCGGCCTCGTCGTATTGCTGCCTGGAAAAAAAATCGTTGGCGGCGCGGGCGATGTCGCGGAACTCGGTGGGCACCTTGGCCTGCGTGCTGTAGTCCACGGCGCTACTGTCAGCGGGTTGCGGGCGCTTGGCGCTGAAATTGCCGCCGTCAGCGGCAACCTCCACAACGGGCTGGGCCGCGGCGGGCGCCTTGAGCAGGGCGCGCTCGTCGTCGGTAAGCTGCGTCAGCGGCGAGCCGAGCAAGTCAATCTGCGCCTTGAGTTTGTCGGAGTTGACGGCGAGGTTTTGCAGTTCCTCCAGGGCGATGCGCTTGGCAATCTCGCGCCGCGCTTGCTCGGCCATCTCGCGCTGGATGATGTCGCGCAGCATGAGGTTTTCCTGCCGCACGGCGGAATCACCGGCGGCGGCGGTCAGGCGGGCGTTGGCGGCCTCAAGATTTTTCTGCGCCTCGGCCAGCCGCGCCTTGTAGTCGTCGCCGGTCTGCCGCAGCGCCTCGTTTTCCTGCCGCGCGAGGGCGAGCTGGTCCTGCACTTTTTTGAGTTGCTCCTGCAAGGTGACGAGCGAGTTGGCGTCGCCGCCGCTTTGCAAGGTGGCGATGGTGGCTTGGGCGGCGCTGAGCTGACCGGTCAGCTTTTGGTTCTCGGCGAGCAGCGCGGCGGTTTTCTCGTCGGTGGTGCCGTCGCGCGCGGTGGCGAGCGAGCTTTCCAAACCGGCGACCTTGGTGCGCAGGGTGGCGGCCTCAGTCTGGGCTTGAGTGAGTTGCTCGGTGGTGGCGGCGAGCTTGGTTTGCAACTCGGCGAGTTGTTTTTTCAGCGACTGGACTTCGTCGTCGGCGCCGGTCATGGCGCTGACGGTGACGGCGGGCGGCTGGCTGTCAGCGGGCGCGAGGGGCGGTTCGGAATTAACGGGCGGAGCTTTTACGGGCACCGGCGGGATGGCGTCGGGGTTGGCGTCTTTGGCGTCTTGCAGGGCGTTGATTTTGTCCTGACAATATTTGAGGCGGTAGGCGACGATGGCGGGTTCCCAGTCGCGGTTGGCCTCGCGGAGCTTGATGAGGCGGTCGAGGGCGAGTTGGTAACGCCCGCGAGCGGTGGCTTTCTGGCCGGATGCCTCGAGCTTGTCGGTCTCCAGAATCAGGACGTAGATTTGCAAATACTGGTCCTGCGCCGAGACGGTTTGAGCCGGCGCGGAGCACCAGAAGCCCAACGCCGCCAACAGCATGGCCGCGAAAAAGAAACGTGTCATGCGTGACATTTAACTATAGGAACGAGAAAAACGCAATCTTATACTCCACTAATCAGAATGATTTTTTGGAGCGGTACCGCACCCGCGCAAAGACGCCAAGCCGCAAAGAGTTTTGAATAAAAGAACTTTGGCGTCTTTGCGGCTAGGCGCGATTATTTTATCCAAGCAGCCCGCGCGCCGCTGACCGTGACGTTAGCGATTACGGTACTTGACTTTCAGTTTGGGATTTTGTAGAAACAAACTATCGTCGGCACCAACGATGGCCGCTGGCAGCGTGAAACTTTAACAGGATTCTGAAAAATAGATAAAACAACCATAAATATTTTGCGTAGCTTCGGCTGCTGTCCACCACGAAACCACTATTTTCGCACAAGAGAGACGGCGCTGGATGTGCGCCCCGACTGGGGGGCGTGTTGAAAGCGTTCTCTCTATGGCTCGTAGTGGTGCCTGTGGTGGGGCGTGATTAGACACGTCCCTCTTTTTGGCACCCTTTGAGTCATGGAGTAACTCCCGCAGACACTGGCAAAGCATTTGCGCAAGCTTTTGCCTATGTCTGAAAAAAACACCATAACGCTATCGCGGGAGTGCCGCGCGAGCACTTTTGCACATCTTCTCGCGTGTTTCCGCCACGACGCCACTTCCGAGCGCGACAAAGGCTCCCGCTTCGAGCGACTGATGCAAAATTACCTGCTAACCGAGCCGCATTACGCCTGCCAGCTCAAAAATGTCTGGCTCTGGAACGAATTTCCTTTCCACGCTGACCTCGGCGGACAGGACACCGGCATTGACCTCGTCGCACTCACCGACAGCGGCGCGTACTGGGCGGTACAGTGCAAATGTTATGCCGCTAACACTGTCATCAACAAAGCCGAGGTGGATACCTTCCTCACCACCGCCGGTCGTTCATTCGTCGCTGACAATGGCGAGACCACCAAATTCGAGCATTGCCTCTGGATTTCGACGACTAACAACTGGGGCGCAAACGCCGAGGCCGCCATTCGCAATCACACCCCGTCCGTCTCGCGCCTGTCGCTACACCAGTTGGAAAACAGCCCCGTGAATTGGAACAAACTCGCCGACGGTCTCCACGGTCAGCGTTCGCGCGCGCCAAAGCACCGGCCGCGGCCGCATCAACTCGCCGCCATCGCCGCCGCCAAAAAACATTTCACCGCCGTTGACCGTGGACAACTCATCATGGCGTGCGGCACCGGCAAAACCTTCACCGCGCTGAAAATCGCCGAGCAACACGCCACCGTCAGCGGCGGCACCGTGCTGTTCCTCGTCCCGTCCATCGCGCTGCTCGGCCAAACCCTCGGCGAATGGCTCACCCACGCTGACCGTGACCTCACGCCGATTTGCGTCTGCTCCGACCCCGAAGTTTCCAAACGCAAAACCAAAAACGCCGACACCGACAGCTTCAGCGTCGTTGACCTCGCCCTGCCCGCGTCCACCAGCGTCAGCGCCATCGTCAAACAACTGCGTGCCGCTCCCGCTGACCGTCTCACCGTCATCTTCAGCACCTACCAATCCATTGACGTTGTCCACCAAGCGCAACGCGCCGCCGGCATCACCTTCGACCTCATCATCTGCGACGAAGCTCACCGCACCACCGGCGTCACCCTCAGCGACGAGGACGAATCCGCCTTCGTCAAAGTCCACCACAACCAGTTCCTCTCCGCGAAAAAACGCCTCTACATGACCGCCACGCCGCGCCTCTACCGCGACAGCGCGAAAAAAATCGCCGCTGATAATGACATGGTGCTCTGCTCAATGGACGACCCGAAACTTTACGGCGAACAATTCTACCACATCGGTTTCGGCGAGGCGGTGAATCTCGGCTTGCTTTCCGATTACAAAGTCCTCGTCCTCACCGTCAGCGACCAAGACCTGCCGCCCGCCGCGCAACAAATGATTGCCAACGGCACCACCGAAATCCGCGCCGCCCATGTCAACAAACTCATCGGCTGCGTCAACGCCCTCAGCAAACAAATCATCGGCGACCGTGGTGTCACCGTCAGCGCCGACCCGCCGCCGATGAGCGCCGCCGTCGCATTCTGCCAGAACATTGCCGTCGCAAAAAAAACCACCGCCGCGTTCAATCAAATGGGCGACCTGTATTATAAAACGCTCTCACCGTCAGCGCAAAACAACCTCGTCGTCATCACCGCCGACCACGTGGACGGCACCATGTCCGCGCCCGCCCGCGAACAAAAACTCGGCTGGCTTAAAGCCGCCGACCGTGACACCCGCCGCTGCCACGTTCTCACCAACGTCCGCTGCCTCAGCGAAGGCGTGGACGTGCCCACGCTCGACGCCGTGATGTTCCTCTCCGCCCGCAACTCGCAAGTGGATGTCGTGCAATCCGTCGGCCGCGTCATGCGCCGCGCGCCCGGCAAAAAATACGGTTACATCATCATCCCCATCGTCACGCCCAGCGGCGTGGAAGGTGCCGCCGCGCTCGACAACAACCCGGATTACGCCGTCGTCTGGACGGTGCTCAACGCTTTGCGCGCGCATGATGACCGCTTCGCCGCCACCGTCAACAAAATCGAACTGAACAAAAACAAACCTGACACCATTGTCATCGGTGGACCATCGCACGGCGAAAACCTCACCGTCAGCGGCACCGAGTTGGTTGGCAAAACACCTGCTGACCATGCGCTCATCCAAATGGGTTTGCAATTCGACAAAATGCAAACCCTGCTCTACGCCAAGCTCGTCGAAAAAGTCGGCGACCGCCGTTACTGGGAGCAATGGGCGCGCGATGTCGCCGACATCGCCACGCGCCAGATTGAGCGCATTCGCGCCCTCGTCACCGGCAGCGGCGAACACCGCGCCGAGTTCGCCAAATTCCTCGACGGACTGCGCCGCAACATCAACCCGTCCATCGCTGACGGTGACGCCATTGAAATGCTCGCACAGCATCTCATCACCCAGCCTGTTTTCGAGGCGCTGTTTGAAAATTATTCCTTCGTCAAAAACAACGCCGTCTCGCAAAGCATGGAAAAAATGCTCGCGCTGCTGGTGCGCGAACAAAATACCGCCGACCGTGGAGTCTTGCAAAAATTCTACGACTCTGTCCGCCAGCGCGCCGCCGGCATAGACAACACCGAGGCGCGCCAGCGCATCATCATCGAGTTGTACGACAAATTTTTTCGCACCGCCTTCCCGCTGATGGTGGAGCGGCTCGGCATCGTCTATACGCCCGTCGAGGTCGTGGACTACATCATCCGCAGCGTCGCCGCCGTGTTGCAAAAAGAATTCAACCGCACGCTCGGCGACGAAAACGTGCATATCCTCGACCCATTCACCGGCACGGGCACCTTCATCACGCGCCTGTTGCAAAGCGGCCTCATCAACAGCGCCGACCTGTCGCGCAAATACGCGCGGGAAATCCACGCCAACGAAATTGTTCTCCTCGCCTACTACATTGCCTCGGTAAACATCGAAAACGTTTATCACGATTTGCAAGGTAGCGGGAGCGTCTCGCTTTCGACCGGAGCGGAGCGCTCCGGTTACGCTCCCTTCAATGGCATCTGTCTCACCGATACTTTCCAACTCGGTGAAACCGGCGGCACTTTCGAGGACAGGATTTTCCCTGTCAACTCCGCCCGCGTCTCCGCGCAGAAAAAAGCCCCGCTGAGAGTCATCATCGGCAACCCGCCATATTCCATTGGTCAAAAATCCGCCAACGACAACGCGCAAAATTTGAAATATCCGAAATTGGAAAAACGTGTTGCGGAAACCTATACCGCTGACAGTGACGCATCTTCGGTAAAATCGTTATATGATTCCTATATCAAGGCGTTCCGCTGGAGCAGCGACCGCCTCGACCCGAAACACGGCGGCATCATTGCTTTCATCACTAACAACGGTTGGCTTGAAAGTAATGGTGCTGGAGGATTCCGCCATTGTCTTGGGAAAGAATTTAGTTCCATCTATATATTCAATTTGCGCGGCGCTATTCGTGGCAAGAGTGGTATCACCGCCAAAAAAGAAGGACAAAATGTTTTCGACATCATGACTGGCGTGGCTATTACCATCCTGGTTAAAAAGCCCGCTGATAATGGCAAAGCCACCATTCATTATCATGACATTGGCGATTATCTCACTCGTAGTGAAAAATTTGAAAAAATAAAAAAACTTCATTCCATCGCTGACTGTGACATGAATTGGCAAATCCTCACACCCAACGAACACAATGACTGGCTCAATCAACGAAATGATATTTTCAATGATTTCATCCCGCTCGCGCCGGAAACAAAATTTGAGGTCAAAACAAAATCCATCTTTACTGTTTATTCACTTGGCTTGAACACCAATCGGGACGCTTGGGTTTATAATTATTCCAAAGAAAAATTAAACGACACTGTCAGCGACATGGTCAAGTTCTACAATCGGCAAGTTAAGGCATACGCAGCAGCTCACACCACCAATCCCAAGCTCAAAATCGAAGACTTTATTGACATGGATGCCGCAAAAATTTCATGGAGCAGCAGCTTGATTCCCAAAGTGGAAAGAAATGTTCTCGCAAATTTTGAACCACAGAAAATTCGCCAATCGCTCTATCGTCCCTTTAATTCACAGAATCTTTATTTTGGGGAACATTTCATTCACCGGCGCGGTCAATTCGACCAACTTTTCCCCACGCCAACCATGAAAAATTTGGTGATTTGCGTGTCTGGACTTCAGGAGCGAAGAGGTTTTGCCTCTCTTATCACCGATAAAATTCCTGACTTAAATAATTTTGACGGCGGCACCCAATGCTTCCCCCTCTACTGGTACGAGGACACGCGCGACAAAGCAACCGAAACCTTGTTCGACCGCGTATCCGAGCCGCAGGGCAGTTATTACGCCCGCCGCGACGGCATCAGCGACCACATCCTCGGCGTCGCCCGCAAACTCGCCGGCGATAAAGTAACCAAACCGGACATTTTCCACTACGTCTATGCCGTCCTGCACCATCCCGACTACCGCCAAACCTTCGCCGCCGACCTCAAAAAAACTTTGCCCCGCCTCCCGCTACCGGAAAACTCCGCCGACTTTTGGCAATTCGTCAAAGCCGGTAAAACCCTAGCCGACTTGCACCTGAACTACGAGCAACACGCTGACGGCGCGAAAAAACTCGGTGTTAACGTGGCACAGGCAATCCTGCCTGTGTCCGCAAAAACACAGACAAGCTTGTCTGTGCTACCTTGCGATTACCCCGTGACCAAAATGCGTTTCCCCAAAACCGGCAAAATCGTCGACAAAACCCAAATTATTTACAACGATACCATTACCATCAGCGGCATCCCCGCCATCGTCTACGATTACACTGTCAACGGCAAAAGCGCCATCGAATGGGTGATGGAGCGTTACCAAGTGACCACGCACAAAGACAGCGGCATCACCAACGACCCCAACGACTGGCCGCGCGAACAAAACCACCCGCGCTACATCCTCGACCTCCTCCTCAGCATCATTAGCCTCAGCGTTTGCACCGTGGAACTCGTCCGCCAATTACCACCGCTGCCGTTGACGGTCAACCATTGAGCAAGGCTGCCGCGGCTAACAGGGCCTTGTCAACATCAGCGGGGCGGGTGCCGCCGCCCTGGGCGAGGTCGGGGCGGCCGCCGCCTTTGCCGCCGACGATGGGGGCGATTTGTTGGATGATTTTGCCGGCTTGGATTTGCTTGGTGAACTCCGGGGCGACGCTGGCGATGAGGGCGACTTTGCCGCCGCTGACGGTGGCCAGCACGGCGACGCCTTGCCAGTGTTTTTTTAATTCGCCCACCGCCAGCGGGAGGATGGCGCTGTCGGTGTCGC
>JAISCS010000078.1 GCA_031265365.1 Verrucomicrobiales bacterium | reverse complement strand
GGCCTGCAAGCCGACAGGCTCCTTGGTTAACGGCCACACTCATGGCAATCGAGCGCGATTATACACCAACGGCAACAGACAAGGGGTGGCCGCGCCAGCCGACGGGGTAGTTCAGCGTTCGTCGTATGGAGCGCGGACGTCCTGTCCGCTGCGGACAAGATGCCCGCGCTCCATACACGAAAACATCCGGCCCTAACGAATTCAAATATTCCATTATTTTTTACAAAAAGCGCCTGAAGTTATTGGAGAAAGTTGACCTTGACTAAACCGCCCCCTCCAATTCCTCCAGGTTCTCGTTGTAAAAGGTTCATTTTCATGTCAGCAAACAACATATTTTTTATCAGGCTTGCACTACTTTTTTACCGCAATTCCCCTATAGTGAAGACATGAGACAATCCGCTAAAGGCTTTAGCCTTGTCGAGGTGGTCACCGCCATTGGCATTGTGGCTTTCGCCATGCTGGCGATTATCGGCGTGTTGCCCACCGGTATTCAGATGGTGCAGGAGTCCTTGGTGCAACAGGCACGGGCGAGTATCACCAATCAGTTGCGCTCTAAGTTGCAACAAATCCCGTTCAGTACCGACAGCAATACGCCCGCGTTCAGCATCGGCGACCTCAGTTCCGCCGAATACTACTACACGCGCGAGGGCATTGAGATTGACCAAACGTCGACCAGCTTCAATCAGGATGCTTATTATGTCATCACGTTCGACCCGCAGAAAAAGGAGGTGGGCGACATTGATACCGAGGTTCCCAGTGACATTCCCGCCGATAAAATCCCCGGCGCGTATAATGTGAAAGTCACCATGCGTTATCCCTATGGCGCTCCCGTTGACAATCAAAAGCAACTCCAATTTTCACTCTTCGCCGCGCGGCAAAGGAATTTTTAATCCCATGACCAGTCATTATCAACGCCGTCACATGCATGCTTTCACCTTGGTGGAAATGATGGTGGCTGTCGCCGTGCTGGCGCTGCTCATGGGCATCATCATCGCCATCACCAACTCGGTCACCAAAACCGTGCGGTGGAATAATTCCAAGCTGGAAGCGTTCGCCGCCGCGCGCTCGTCGTTCGACATCATCGCCAACCGGCTCACCACCGCCACGCTGAGCACCTACTGGGATTATGATTATAATCCGATGGGTAATTCGTTGCTCGACACCAGTGCCACCACCAAGCCGCCCACGACGTATTTACGCAAATCCGATTTATATTTTCTCATCCGCGCCAACACGCAAAACCCTGGCTACGGGCAGGAGATTTATTTCCAGTCGCCGGAGAGTTTTTCCAACAATCCCGACATCCGCTCGACCCAAGGCTTGCTTAACGCGTGCAGTTTTTTCGTTCAATACTGTGACAATAGCGAACTGCGCCCCGCCGCGTTGCGTGGCGCTGACAGTGTGCCCAGTTGGCGTTACCGCTTGATGCAGGGCAACCAGCCCACGGAGGATTTGTCGGTGTACAAGTATACGTATGAGACCAATGTCGACCCTGACAAGAAGGAGACCGGCACGGAGTGGTTGGAGGACATCAGCAACGGCGGGACGGAGAAAATTGAAACGTGCGTCACTCCCATCGCTGACAATGTCATCGCCCTCATCTTCTGGCCGCGTTTGTCCGCGGGAGAAGATCCGGACGGCACGGCGCTGACGGGCGATTACGCTTACGACTCCCGCAAGGATGCCTTTGTGACCAATCCCAAACAGCCGGTCACGGCCAATCAACTGCCGCCGACGATTCAAGTCACGTTGATTTCCATCAGCGAGGCGTCCGCCAAGCGGCTGAACACCGACTCCGCCACGCCGCCGGACATCATTGATTCGGCTTTGAAAGACAAATTTACCAACGTGGTCAATTTCAAGCGTGACCTCGCTGACCTTGAAGCCGTGCTGAACGCCGACCACATCGAGTATCAAATCTTCAACACGTCCATCACCATGCGGGAATCAAAATGGAGCGGCACGCCATGAACACGCACCGTCAGCGTCGTAGCTTCACGCTCGTCGAGATGATGGCGGTGGTGGCGCTCATTGGCTTGCTGGTGACGGTGTCCATACCGGCGATGAACGGGTTGATGAACAGCAGCAACTTGACCAGCGCGGGGCAGACCGTCGCCGACCAAATCGGCCTCGCCCGCCAGACCGCTTCCGCCCGCAACCGCGCCGTGGAAATTCGGTTCATCAGACTGTCCGCTGACGCTCGCGGTTATGACGCGATGCAACTGTGGATGACTTCCGCCAACGGCGAGGCCAAGCCGCTCAACCGTCTGACCTCGTTCCCCACGGGCATTGTCGTTTCCGATGACACGACCAATTTGTCCAAGGCGCTGGAGTTCGCTGACAGTGGCGTGCTCGGCAGCAATCTGTATCCCAACGCCGAGTATGTCGCGTTGCAAATCCGGCCGTCCGGTCTGGTCACACCGACGCTGCCGATGAGCGACCTCTATCTCACGGTATTGCGCGCCAGGGATGCGGAGGACGGCAATTTGCCGAGTAATTACCTGACCGTGCAACTCAACCCTAACACCGGCGTTCCGCTGATATTCAGACCATGAAAACGAACCCAATATCCCACCCGAATACTAACCACGGTGTCGCCCTTATCAGTGTGCTGGCGGTCATTGTGCTGGTAACCGCGCTGGTCATCGGCTTCTTGGTGCGCGCCGGTTACGAGGGGGCTTCTTCGGGAAACTATCGTGCCGGTTCCACCACTCGCTTGCTGGCTGACACCGCCGTGAATTTGGTGCAAGCTGAAATCAACGAGGCCATCGCCTCCTGTCATGACGGCGGGAACACGTTCAAAGCGTGGGCGTCGCAACCGGGCGCCATCCGCGTGTTTGACCAAGGCGGGAGCCTTGAAAAATTCTACCGTCTCTACTCCGCTGAAACCCAAGTCGTCGCCACCACTTCCGCCGCCGGCCTTTTGGCCGCCGACCAGCCGCCGCCCGCTTGGATGGACCAACCGGCGCTGTGGGTGGACTTGAACGCGCCGGTCAAAGTCACCGGTGCCGCCGGTGCCGACGATTACTTGGTTTTTCCCATCCTCGACCCGCGCGACCCCGACAACGCCAGCGCGGAAGCGCCAAGCGCCAATCTGGTGCAAAACAACACCAGCGGTATGCCCGGCTTTTCTATCAGCGACAACGCCAATCCCGCCGACTTGGGCAAAAACCCGTTGCAACCGCTGCCAATGCCGGTGCGCTGGCTGTATGTTTTGGAGAATGGGCAAATCGTCGCGCCCGAAATTTCCGGCGATGACATCAGAATCCCCGGTGCCGACAGAAGTCCCATCATCGGTCGCATCGCCTTCTGGACTGACGATGAAACCGCCAAAGTCAACATCAACACCGCCTGCGGCAGCTTCAGCGAGCGGCTTGACCCGGATGATGCGTCTGCCAATCGCAAAATGATTTTGCCCGCGCCGTGGGACGTGTCTCGTTTCCTCACTTGGGATGACCGCATCGTTTTTTCAGAAAGCCAGCCTTATCACGGTGAATATCAGCGTTATCCGGGACACCCCGCCACCACGGATATTTACCAAATATTCAATGCGTTGCACGTGCCGATGCAGGATATCCCTTCCTATCCTCCCAAATTAGACCATTACGCCGCCAACCAATACCTGCCCTCAGCGTCAGGGGGCGCCGCGCCGCTGTTTTTCAAATTCCTGCCCCGTTACAACGACAACAACGCCTCTTCCAGAGGAGGCACAGTTGGCAACATCTTTGGCGATTTAGTTCCCATCAGTTCCAAAAACAGCCGCTTGTACACCTCCGTCGGTGAATTGCTTTACGATTACAACGACAAAACCCATAAACGCGAGGCCAGCGGCTTGACCCGCCAGCAAATCGAAAGCGGTAAATTCTTTCTGTCCGCCCACAGCCGTGCTCCCGAGGAAACCTTGTTTGGCACGCCGCGTCTATCCATTTGGCCCATCAATCAAGCCTATGCCAACAATCCTGTCGCCGGCAACAATACCAAACTGGCCACTCCATTCGACAAGACCATCGCCTTTTGCACCACTACCGGCACCGGCGGCAACCGCCGTCAATATTATTTCCAGCGTTCCCAATGGAGCACGCCAACTTATGACGCTGAGATTGTACGCAACACAGAATTGTACAATTACCTGCAACAACTCTCCAGGTTGAACATCCCAGGCTTCGGCGGTAATTTCCAAAGTAAATACAGCGCTGACGGTGACCAGATTCTCACGGAGATATTTGATTACATCCGCTGCACCGGCCTGGCCGTGGTTTCCGCCACCGACGCTACCGCCTACAATGACAGCGGCGTGGTGAGTCCGGCTTACCTCAGTAGCAATAACACCCAAGGCTTGGGACGCCAGTACACCATCTCGGAAATCGGCATGTTGTTCATCTGCACGGCGGAAGGCAGCGCCGTGACGCATAACCTGCTTGTCGACAGTTCTACCGTCGCCTCGCCAGCCGGTTACTATGCCCCAGTGCCAATCCCAAGCGATAGTGGAACCAAATGGGTCTCTCCAGTAATCGGTTCCGCCAATGACCCAGCCTACGTCAGCAACTTGCCCGTTCCGCAATACTTGCGTAATAGCAACGGCTACATCGTCGGCGTCACCGGTTCCGTCCCCGGTGCCGTCGCCGATTACTACGGCTACGACACCCTCATCACCAACGCCGTCACTGGCACCGGCAACGTATCCACGGTTCCCCCCGATCCCGCCGGCCCTTACCCCGCCAATCCTACCTTGACCACCACTGGTAAATATCCTAGCTCCACCAACGACTTGCAAGCCTTGAACCCTGGCGAAAGGCGGGTGCAAATCATGTTTCTCGTCGAGCCTTACAACCCGATGGCTGGCTTCAGGCAAATCCCCGCCGCCAGTTTCTATCTGCAAGCCGCTGACCTTGAAACTCTCATCATCAACGACGACATCAGACCCTTCTTTGGCAGAAACAAAGTCTCTGTCCACACCATGGGCACCCGCGATAAAACCGTCAACGCCAGCAGTGGCCTCGGCGGCTCGTCCGCGTTCCAATATCATCTCAGCACTGGACAGTGGGGCGGCGCAAAAGCCAGAGTCAACGGCTGGAGCAAAGCCTCCTCACCGGACGCTGACCGTTACGACTTGATTAGCAATCCCTTCACTGTCAGCGGTAACACTTTGCAAATCACCGACTGCAATATCAAACTCTCCACCCATTCCACCGCCAGCGCCGACGCTTACCAAGTCTTCAACGTCAGGTTTCCCTCTCCCGCCATCGGACTCCCCATTCCAGAGTTGATAAAAACCGGCATCGCCAACGCCGCCGCCCCGCAGTGGTGGAACTTCGACCACCGCCTGCGACTAATCGGCGGAGGTATAAGCACGAACGACAAGAACAATGTCGTCTCTTCCTCCGTGTTCCGCCCCGACGCCGCCGTCAGCATCAACAGTCCCGCGTGGATTAGCGACACCTCCACCACCGTCTCAGGCTCGTCCCTCATCGGCGGCGATACTATTCGCACTTTGATTGCCAAGGACGGGGACATTCGGCTGATTATGGCGAAACACACCGTCGAAGCTGATGGTAATTTAGACATGCGTCCGCCCAATCCTGCCGTCTACGACAGTTCGCTAAAAATCACCCATAGCCTCAGCGGTCCTAAGAACGACAATTCCAAAGGACCCGTTGGCGCGACCTTCGGCGAGTTGGTCGCGGGAGTCAAGTATGCCCACAAGAAACAACCCAAAATCCCTCCCATCGTCAGCACCACTGCTGACCGCAGACTTTGGGATTGGGACAACGGTTACATGCAACTCGCGGACGGCGCTTACGCCAACAAAGCCGACGAGGGCGACAGCCGCAGGGACGGATACACCGGTGGCTTTACCACGTCCAGCATGCCCTACGGTAACTTTGAAAGCCAAGAAACCTCGACGGCGCGCAGAGTGAGTTATTTCACCGCCAACCGCGTCATCCCCTCCGCCGTCATGTTCGGCTCCCTGCCCACCGGCGTCAAGGCGCGGGTCCCGTGGCAAACGCTCCTGTTCCGCCCCCACGCCCTCAATCACAAAGGCAAAGACAGCCCGCCGGACTGGTTGCTGCTGGATTGGTTCAACATGCCCGTCGTCGAACCTTACGCCATCAGCGAGCCGTTCTCCACCGCTGGCAAAATCAACCTGAACTACCAAATCGTCCCGTTCACCTACATCAACCGCAGCACCGGCATCCGCGCCGTGCTCGGCACCGAACTCATCGCCCGCATTCCCAAAGGTGCCGCGGCTTCCTACACCGGTCTCATCGGCAGCGGCAACCTTGTCAGAACCGCCGCCGGCAAAAACGGGGACGTCACCCTCGCCCGCCTACCCGTGGATTTGGACGAAACCCTCAAACAATTCGACGACAAATTTTCCACCGGCAACATCTTCAAATCATCAGCGGAAATCTGCGACATTTATCTAGTCCCCAAAGGCTATCAATGGCCGGGCTTCGCCAACGACTGGTACGACGACGACTTCGCCCTCGTCGGCGACAACGTGCGCGAACGTCCTTACGCCGACATCTACCCCCGCCTCACCACCAAATCCAACACCTACACCGTCCACTACACCGTGCAATCCCTGCGTAATAACAACAGCGACCCAGAAATCTGGGACGAAAGCCGCGCCGCCATCACCGGCGAATACCGTGGTTCCACCACCATTGAACGCTACATCAACCCGACCCAAAACATCATGGATTACGCCACCACCACCCCGTCCGCATGGAAACCGCTGGATGATTATTACCAATGGCGCGTCATCGCCAACAATGCATTCGCGCCATAATTTGACGCAATTTGAACCTCGCCGTTATCGGTGGAATAATCATGCCGTCAGTAAGCACGCCCCGTCATTCCGAGCGCAACAACGAAGTTGTTGCACTCGATGAATCGGTTTGGCCCACCGCAAACCAGCGCTACGGTCAGCGCCATTCGCCCGAGCAACCCGATGCTGCGACTGCGTTGCTACGCAACTTCGCTCAGCATGACGGGGACTATTCCACTGCTCATGGGCAAGAACCAAAAAATTATTGCGGCTTGTTGGCGCGTAAGTACTCGACACATTGTGACACGTCTTTGTCGAGGTCGGGAGATTGATGCTCGTATTCGATGATGGCGACGCCGTGGAAGTTTTGCCGCTTCAGTTCGGCCAGCACGGCGCTGATGTTGGCGGCGCCGGTGCCGAACGGCACGTCGCGCGCGCCACGGGCCAACTGGCTGACATCGGCGAGGTGCAGCGAGCGGATGCGGCCGCTGAGCATGGCCAGCGCTTGCGCCGGCACGAAGCCGGAGCGCCCCCAGTGGCCGGTGTCCGCGCAGACGCCGATTTTGTCGCTGAGGCTCGCCAGCGCGGTTTTGGTGACAGCGGGGTTGGCGTAGGCCGAGGGCGTGGGGTGGTTGTGCACCGCCAGCGGGATGTTGTATTCGTTGGCCAATAGGTCGAGCAGCGGCAGTTTGTCCGGCGGCGGCTCGACGGTGACCCAACGCAGTTTCATGTCACGGGCGAACGCGAAAATTTTGCGCCACGACGCCTCGTCGCCCGCGCCGACGACGCCGTAACTGCACAACGTCACGCCGGCGGCGTTGAGTTTTTCCACGACTTTTTGCCGCTGCTCGTCACTCATGTCGTGGCCGAATTTTCCATCCAAGCCGCCGCCGAGCCGCTGACCGGGGTATGCCTCCAGCAGCGGAATGCCGAGTTCCCGCGCCTTGTCCACGGTCTCGAAGAACGTCAGCGCGCGGTAGGTGTAGGCTTGCAGGCCGGTTTCAATCTCAGCGCTGACGATGACGCCGGTGCCCAGCATGGTGAATGTCAGCGCGAGGGCCGACAGGGTGTTTTTTAGTGTGTGGTTCATCATAAAATCTCCCGCCGCCGCTCACCCCACAATCGCGGCAATGCCGTTGGGGATGACCAGAATGGACGGTGCCGTTTTGCCGAGCAGGGTTTTGGCGATGGTCAGCGCGGTTTCGACATCATCCGCCGGGAGTAAATGCAAATCGCGCACGACTTGAGTGTCAGCGGCGGAAATCAGGATGACCCGCGCCTTCAGCAACACCCGCGCCAAAACTTGCGACTGCCATTGGTCGGGAATCGTCGCCTCTTGCGGCGTCGCCAGGAATTTCTCCATCAACCCGCGCAGGTCGGTGGTTTGTTTGAACGTGTGATGAAACTCCTCGCCGCCATGCCCGTCGTTGCAGCGCGACAGCATGATGATGACGCCGCCCGGCTTGACCAGCAACTCGGCGGTGCTCATCCCCTTCACCGCCTGGTAAATATTCTGGTCGAGCGGATGGCCGCCGTTGGTGGTGATGACAATGTCAGCGGGTTCGTGCGCGATGCCGCACAGTTTTTTCAGAAAATCCGCGCCCGCGCGATGCGCCGGCTCGTGCGCGCCAGCCACCGCGTGAATCACGCGCCCCTCGTGGTTGAGTACGACGTTGACGATGAACGCCAGCCCCGCGCGGCCCGCCGCCCACACCATGTCGCGGTGAATCGGATTGTCGTCCAGACTGCCGGCGCGCGCGGCGGGATGCGCGATGAATCGCGCGCAATGGTTGCCCATGACGCTCAGCCGGTCGCCGACGCCGGGCAGCACGCTTTTTCTGCCGCCGGAAAAACCCGCGAAGAAATGCGGCTCGATGAAGCCCTCGGCCACGAGCAAATCCGCCTCCGCCGCGAGCCGGTTGACCGACAGCGGCGTGCCGGACGGCAGCGTGCCGATGGTTTTCATGCCGGACTGGTCGGCGCAATCGTGCATGACAATTTTCTCGCGCGCGAAAATCTCCGGCCCCAGTTTCTCCGCCAACTCCGCCGACGTTGACCCGCGATGACAGCCGGTCGCCACCAGCAGCGTGAGGTCCGCCGCCGGATTGCCGGCGCGAATTTCCGCGAGCATCGGCGGCAAAAGCAACTTGCTCGGCACCGGTCGCGTGTGGTCACTGATGATGACCACCACCTTGTTTTTACCGGCGGCCAGCTCCCGCAGCGGCGGCGCGCCGATGGGCCGCGCCAGCGCCGCGCGGATTAACTCCCCTTCCCCCGCCGGCGGCGCGTAATCTTCCAAGCGCGATTGCAACACCGTCGCGCCGGGGATGGTGACCGTCAGCGTCTCGCGTCCGTAGGGCAAATGAACCGTGGCCATAAGCAATCCTTACTTAATCAACCCCCAGCGCTTGGTGAACGGCCAATAGACCATCGTGGCGCTGCCGACCAAGTTCTCGCGCGGGACGTATTTCCAATAACGGCTGTCCAGACTGTTTGCGCTATTGTCACCCATCGCCCAAAATTGGTTCGCCGGCAAGCGCACCTCATCGTCAGCGGTGGCCAAGTAGCCGCCCGATACATAGCCGTTGTAACCGTTTTGCTTGGAGTAAATGCGGTCAACGGCGGCATTGTGGAAAATTTCACCGTTACTGTACAGATATGGCGGATTGAGCCGCAACGTTACGCCTGGGACGCCGACGCAACGCTTGATGTAATACTGCGTCATGCCTTGGGTGCTTTTCAGGAGTTCTGGATGGCGGATGTCCTTGGTGGTAAAAACAAACACCCCGCCCTGCTTGGGCAAGCGAAAATGGTAGGCTAGTTTGTTGACAAACACATGGTCGCCAGCGTCCACGGTGAAATTCGCGATGGTTTCACCACGGCGAAAACCCTTACCAGCCAGCCGCGTTGTAATTTGTGCTGACAGTGACGACAAGGGCTGATTCTGCGGGATACCATACTTAATCGCCAGCGAGCGCACCAAGTTCTCATAATCCGTCCACAACGTATACTCCCGGCCGGCAAACTGCACCTTGCTCGTGCCCACAAACAAAAACGACCGGCCAGGCCTGATGCGCTCCACGTGACCGTCAGCCGGCGCGGTCAGCGCGTGATACGAACGCCCGCTGACAGCGTAATCAAGGATTTGCCTGACCACATTCGGCTTCGCCACCTCAGTCGGCTCGCGGTAAATACCCCACAACGTCGGCTTCATCGAGTCCGTCGGAATCTTGAACGGCTGCACAAAATAACACCGCAACCCCAGCACAATCACCAGCACCGTGAAAATCGTCTCGATATTCTCCACCCACGGATTCGACTTCGTGCACCCAGGCCAGATTTTTTCCAATCGCTGCGGCGTCTGCTCGAACAACCGCCGCGCCTCCCCCTCCGGCAACCCGCCCTCCGCCGCCTGCCGCAACTCGCCGCGCAACGCCGCCACCCGCTCCAACTCCCTAGGCCCCAACAAATCCCGCGAATAATTCCACTTCTTATGCAGAAACTGTAAAAAATCCCGCGCTTCCTTCTTTATTGACATAATTTCCTCTCCACCTTGGTTAACCGCAAAAATTCACGCTGACATTCACGCTGCCCCCGGCCGGCCCGGGCCTCAGTTCTTGCCCGGCAAATGCGCCTTATCCACACTCAACATCAAGTGCGGCAGTTGATACAACAAATTGTCAATCGTCGGCAAATTATCCGGTGCCTCCACGGGAACACCGACGCGCGCCAACCCCGCCGCCAGACTCCGCTCCCACTCCTCGCGCCCCAGCAAAACTTTCGCCGGCCGCCGCCCCCGCGCCACCATGACCTTCGCCAACTCCCGCGCCACGCTGACACTCAAATCATCACCGTCGGCGGGATGCAACACCGTCAGCGACAACATCCGCCCCCCGCTCTCCGCCACGCCGAGCCGCCGCGGCTGCCAGGGGCGCGACATCCCCTCACCCTCGGCCGCCACCAGCGCGTACACAAAATCCGTCTCCAAACACCAGCCCGCCTCCTGCGGCAGACCGGCGATGTGCTCCAACCCCGCGCCGCGCCACACCCCGTCAGCCACCGCCGGCGGCTCGCGGCCCGCCCCGGCCCAATCGCGCCACTCCAACCGCGCCAACTCCCGCGCCTCACCGTCAGCCGGCAGCGTGGGCAACTCCCCGACCCCGTGCTCCGCGTAAACGCCCGGATTCTTCTCCAACTGCCTGGCGAACAAATTGACCCGCCGCAACGCGTCCGTCAACAACCGCACCTCACCCGCGTCCAAATCCCACGGCGCATAATGCGGCAAATGGCTAAGATACTTCGGCCAAGCATTGGCGCGGTCAAAGCGCGGCTTATAATGCAGCGCCAGCAGGATTTTCCGCTCGTGCCACACCAACTCATCCTTCGGCCCGAACCACAACGTCAGCGCGTTCTGGCGAAACTCAAACTCCGCGTCCGGCTCCAACCCCGACTCGGCATCCGCCCAAATATCATTCATCTCCGCAATCATGCGCTCCCCGCGATACAACACCAACCCGCACAACTCCCCGTTCGCCCCCAACACCGAGGCAAAATTCGCCTGGCCGCCATCATCGGGCACATGCGCCACCATATCATCCGCCATGAACCGCCACGGCGCCAACCGTTTGAACTCCAGCGACACCGCCAACAACTCGCGCCACAACAACAACGACACCGTCGGGGGGGAAATTTCAGCCATGCGAAAAAACTACCGCACCACCGCGTTTTCCACAATGCCAAACCACGCCGGCAGTGGTGATTTCTCACTAACGATGACTCGGCGCGAGCGCATTTCTCTTCCGTGAAGGGGTGGCGCGGAGCGACGGGGTAGTTCAGCGTTTAGTGCTAGGTCCCTGTTAACGCTGACCTACCCCGTCCGCTCCGCGTCCACCCCTTCACGGAAGGGGAATTCACTAGCGCAGGAGGCCGGAGCGGGGGAGGCCGGCGTCAGCGCTTCTACTGCTAACAGCGAGGAACCTGAAATTGCGAGTGGGAAATTTGCGTGCGCGGCGGCGGTTCCGCGCTAGAACTTTCTCATGGTTAACCGCTTCGTCAACGCGCTGGAGTTTGTCAAATTCTCCCACACCGTGTTCGCGCTGCCGTTCGCGTTGATGGCGATGTGGACGGCGGGCGGCGGGCGGGTGGCGCTGCCGGTGGCGGGGTGGATTTTGGCGTGCATGGTCACGGCACGGACGGCGGCGATGGCGTTCAACCGGCTCGCGGACTGGGAGTCGGACCGGCTCAATCCGCGCACGGCGGGGCGGCACCGGCTCGTTTCCAAGACGGGCGGCGCGCTGTTGCTGGCGGTGGCGGCGGGGTTGTTCATCGTCAGCGCGGCGCAGCTCAACCGGCTGTGCCTGCTGCTCAGCCCGCTGGCGCTGTTCATCATCCTGTTTTATTCCCTGACCAAACGCTTCACGTCATTTCCGCATGGCTTCCTCGGACTGGCGCTGGGAATCGCGCCGGTCGGCGCGTGGTGCGCGGTGCGCGGGGAAGTGTTCGACGCGGTGCCGCTGACGCTGGGCGCGGCGGTGTGGTGCTGGGTGTTCGGCTTCGATTTGATTTACGCGACGCTGGACGCGGATTTCGACCGCCGGCGGGGGTTGCACAGTTTCCCCGCGCGGTTCGGCGTGCCGCGGACGCTGCGGCTGGCGCGCGCGCTGCACGTCCTCGCCGTCGCCGGGTTTTTCGCGTTCGGCTGGCTGGCGAATTTCTCGTGGCCCTACTTCGCGGCGTGGTCGCTGGCGGCGGCGGCGTTGGTGTGGGA
>JAISCS010000164.1 GCA_031265365.1 Verrucomicrobiales bacterium | reverse complement strand
CACCTACGGGAACCGCCACCTACTCCCCGGCCAACCGCCCTACGGCTCCGTGGAAAAAGGCTTCAAACCGCGCCTCATCTTCACCCGGCACAACCCCTTGGCGACCGTCCGCAACCTCTATCACGAACGCTTGGTACTCTTCGACGGGGAAATCTTGTAGGATAATTCCCCTTCCTCGCGGAAGGAACACGGCGCAAAATTCCAAGCTTCAAGCTCCAAACTTCAAGTAAATCCCAAATCACAAAATCGAAATTCCAAACGAACGCTGAACTACCCCGTCGACTCCGCCGCCACCCCTTCACGGAAGGGGAATTCGCTCGCGCGGAAACTAACCCCACTGACCGTGCTTCCCGCGTCAGCGATTACCGAGTTCGTTGTCGCCGCTCATCATGGAACCCGCCCACGGAATGATGCTGATGGTGGTGGAACCCGCCGCGCCGCCGCCGCCGACCAGCGCGGCGGTCAGATTGTCATCGTTAGTGACCTTGATGAAATTGTTGCCGTTGCCGATGCCGACTACCGTCGCGCCATAGCCGTAGCCGGCCAGCGTTAGCGTGGCGAAATTTTTCCGGTCCAGCGAGTGCAGCGTCAGCGTCTTGGTCGCGGCGGCGTTGGTGGTGTTGCCGAGCAGGGCGTGGCCGCCGTAGAGCGTCATATCGCCGACATTCTGGCTGTTACTGGCGGCGAGATTGAAGCCGCCGCTGTAGAGATTGATTTTGGTCGCGGCGTCGAGCAGGTCGGCGGGGCTGGACGCGAGCAATTCAAAGAACACGCCCTGGTTGGTGACGTTGATGTTTTTCGCGCCGGTGATGGCGGCATTGACATCGAGCCAGCCGCCGCTGACGTTGACATCGCCGCTGACGGCGCTGGCTTTGTACAAGCGCAGTTTGCCGACGCCGGTTTTGTTGAGATTCTTGACATTCAGCAACTCGACATAGTTGTTGAAGTTGTCGCGGTTGCCGGAAATCTGCCATTGTTCCGGCTTGTCAACCGCCGCTCCCGCCCTGATGAGCGTGTCAATTTCAAACGTCAAATCCTTGCCGGCCAAATCCAGCGCGAACGTCCGGCTGGCGGCGCCGAAGGTAAAATTTTTACTGGTGTTGTATGGCCCCATGAGGACTTGAATTTTCGGGCTGGCGGATGAAAATTTCCACACGCTGCCGTTGATCGGCTCCAAAGTGAACTCCACATTGTCAGCGTTGTTATACACAAAATTGCCAGGCAACTCGCGCGTGCCGCTGACGGTGACCTTGTAATTAGCCGTCCAATCGTAGGTGCTGCCGCTGACGGGGACGAATTGGTCGTTGATGGTGCCGCTGGTCCAGTTATTGAGGTCGTTGTAATCGGCATTGTTGGTTGCCGAACTGAGCCACTGCGCGCTGACGGTGGTGGTCAAACATAGCAACAACCACGCCGCCACGCCTGATTTTATAAGGCGCTTAGTGTTTGCTGTTTGCTGTTTCATATAACACAATAATATTGTTTTTATGGAAAGGAAGCAAGCAATATTTTGAATATTTTGAAAAATATTTTGGTTCCTCGCCGTGAGCGGAAGCTGCGGAGCGCGAGTAGGCTATCCGCGTGGGGTCATCTGCGAAGCAGGAAATTAATTCCCCTTCACGGAAGGGGAATTTTGAAAACTAGAAAACCAAAAAACGTTCTCCGATAATCTTATGATAGTTAATGAGTTATACTTTCGGCGGTGGGTTCTCGTCCGGGAAAATCGCCGTTTCTACTTTGGGTAGAAGGGGTTCGACTTCAGGTCTAAACGGTTAGATTTGAAGTCGCGGTGTTTAGACTTCAGGTAGAACTGGCGCGGCTGATGATGGTGGCGGTTAGGCTGGGGGTGGAACAGGCGCGACCAACTCAGCCTCGCGCAAAGACGCAGAGACGCGGAGCACCAATTAAATTAGAAAAACTCCGCGTCTCTGCGGCTCCGCGCGAGGTTTGTTTTTTAATTATAACAAGTTCGTCTTGGCGGCTTGGCGCGAGAAAGTTTATTTATCCAACCCCGCGAGACGTAGTTCAACGTCAGCGGCTTGCAGAGCGCGGAGTAGTTCCTCGATGTCGCCTTCCATGAACGCCTCAAGATTGTACATGGTGTAGTTGATGCGGTGGTCGGTGATGCGGTTTTGCGGGTAGTTGTAGGTGCGGATTTTTTCGTTGCGGTCGCCGCTGCCGATTTGTTGTTTGCGGTTGGCGGCGTATTGGGCGTTTTCCTCGTTTTGTTTTTGCTCAAGCAGACGCGCGCGCAAGATGTTCATGGCTTTGTCGCGGTTTTTGAGTTGGGAACGCCCGTCCTGGCAGCGCACTATCAGTCCGGTGGGGAGGTGCAGGATTTGCACGGCGCTGTCGGTGGTGTTGACGCCTTGCCCGCCGGGGCCGCCGGCGCGGCAGACTTCGACGCGGATTTCGTCGGGGCGGATGACGAGGTCAACTTCCCGCGCTTCCGGCAACACGGCGACGGTGGCGGTGCTGGTGTGGATGCGGCCCTGGCTCTCGGTGGCGGGGACGCGCTGGACGCGGTGGACGCCGCTCTCGAAGCGCATTTTTTTGAACACGTCGTCGCCGCTGACGGTGAAGATGATTTCCTTGTAACCGCCCATGGTCGAGGGGCTGCTGTTCATCACGTCAATGTGCCAGCCGGCGGTCTCGGCGTGGCGGGTGTACATGCGGAACAGGTCGGCGCTGAAGATGCCGGCCTCGTCGCCGCCGGTGCCGGCGCGGATTTCGATGATGGTGTCGCGGGAATCGTTGGGGTCTGGCGGCAGGAGGTTGGTCAGCAGGGTCTGGCGCAACGCGGGAAGTTGTTGCTCCAAGGCGGGCAGTTCCTCCCGCGCCAGCGCGGTGAGTTCGGGGTCATCGTCAGCAGAGATGAGGGCTTGGTTGTCCGCGATGGCTTGTTCGAGCCGCGCGATTTGCGCTTGCAACGCCAGCGTGGCCTTGACCTGTGCGTGTTCCTTGAGCACCGCCTGCGCCTGGGCGTGGTCGTTGAACAAAGCGGGGCTGGCGATTCGCGTCTCAAGCTCGGCGAAGCGTTTTTGCAGGCGGTCGAGATGGGGTTGCAGGTTCATACGGCGAAAAATAAAACGGCTGTGGCGAATTTCACCACAGCCTGTTCAACGCTGGCGCTGCCGCCGCTATTTTTTCTTCTTGGTCTTCGCGCTGGCGACGGCCTCGGACGCCTTGACGGTGCCGAAACGTTTTTTGAATTTGTCGACGCGCCCGGCGGTGTCCACAAATTTTTGCTGGCCGGTGTAAAACGGGTGACACGCGGCGCAGATGCCGATGCGGATGTCCTGGTGGGTGGAACGAGTGTGGTACACCGCGCCGCACGCGCAGGTTATCGTCGTCTCAACATACTCTGGATGGATGTCTGTTTTCATAAAAGGGCGGAGATTAAAGCAGCTTTTTCGCGACTATGCAAGCGTTGTGTCCGCCAAAACCGAAGGAATTATTCACGATGACGTCAATTTTTCCCTCGCGGGCGACATTTGGCACGCAGTCAAGGTCACATTCGGGGTCGGGATGCTCCAAGTTGATGGTCGGCGGGACGATGCCGGTCTCGATGGCTTTCAGGCACGCGGCGAGTTCGACCGCGCCGGCGGCACCGAGCATGTGGCCGGTCATGGATTTGGTCGAGCTGACCCAGACGCGCTTGGCGTGGTCACCGAAGACGGACTTGATGCCCTGCGACTCCGCGACATCGCCGAGCGGCGTGGAAGTGCCGTGCGCGTTGATGTATTGAACGTCAGCGGGGTTGAGCCGGGCAAGCTCCAAGGCCCGCCGCACCGCGCGCGCGCCGCCGCGGCCCTCCGGCGCGGTGGCGGTCATGTGATAGGCGTCTGTGGTCGCGCCGTAGCCGACAATCTCGGCGTAGATGCGCGCGCCGCGTTTTTTGGCGTGTTCCAGTTCCTCCAGGATGACAATGCCGGCGCCCTCGCTGAGGACGAATCCGTCGCGGTCCTTATCGAACGGGCGCGACGCTTTTTCCGGCGCGTCGTTGCGTGTGCTCAGCGCTTTCATCGCGCCGAAGCCGCTGAGGCCCAGCGGAATGACCGCCGCCTCGCTGCCGCCGGCGATGACCACGTCGGACTCGTCGGTGATGATGTGCCGCCACGCCTCGCCGATGGCTTGGTTGGAGGTCGCGCACGCGGTCACGACGCTGAAGCTGGGGCCTTGGCAATTATAATCAATCGCCAGCAGGCCCGCCGCCATGTTGCTAATCATCATCGGAATCATGAACGGCGAGACGCGGTGCGGGCCGCGGTTCACCAGCGCGCTGTGCTGGTCTTCCAGCGTTTGCAAGCCGCCAATGCCGCTGCCGACGAGGACGGAGCAGCGTTCGGGATTCAGTTTGTCCGGCTCCAAGCCACTGTCAGCGTAGGCTTGCTTGGTGGCGGCGAAGGCGAGCTGGGTATAACGGTCGCAACGCCGCGCATCCTTGGGGTTCCTGAAAAACTGCGCGGCCTCGAAATTTTTGACCTGTCCGCCGAATCTGGTGGAATATTGCGAAACGTCGAACGTGGTGATGGGGGCGATGCCGCTGCGACCGTTGATGAGGCCGTCCCACGTGGTGTTCAAATCGTTGCCCAAGGGCGTCAGGACGCCGATGCCGGTGACTACTATTCTGCGTTTGTTCATAAAAACTCAAAATCAAAATCCGGCAAACATCATGGTCAGCGGCTGGTAATTTCGCGCGCCGCCGGGCGTGACTGTTTGCGGTTGGTTTTAACCCAAGGCGAGATCCGAGCCTGTCGCGGTCTGCCGTGCCTTGGATTTGCCGTCGCTGACGGTGGCCGGCGTTGCCTGACAGAGTATTTTGCGCTGCGGATTTCGCGTTTTGAGTTTTTATCGCGCGGGGCGCCGCTTTGACGCCCCGGCCACGATTACGGTTTATCGGCCTCCCTGTTTTTCCTCGATGTATTTGAGCACGTCGCCGACGCTGGCGAGTTTCTCCGCGTCCTCGTCCGGCACCTCGATGGAGAAATGCTCCTCAAAGGCCATGACCAACTCGACCACGTCCAGCGAGTCCGCGCCGAGGTCCTCGATAAATTTGGCCTCGGGCGTCACCTGTTCGGGGTTGACGCTCAGTTGTTCCACTATGATTTCCTTGACTTTATCTTCTATGGTTTTATCGGACATGATGATATTCCTAGCGATTGTTGCGGGTTGGGGCAAGAGAAATTTTCAAATAAACAAGCCCCCGTCCACGGTAAAGACTTGACCGGTGATGTAATCCGCGCCGCTGCCGCTCAGAAACAGCGTCAGCGCGGCCACATCATCGGCGGCGCCGAGGCGTTTTAACGGGATTTGTTCGAGCAATTTTTGTTTCAACTCCTCCGCCAGCGTCGCGGTCATGTCGGTTTGGATGAAGCCGGGGCAGATGACGTTGCAGGTGATGTTGCGGGCGGCGAGTTCCTTGGCGACGGATTTGCTGAAGCCGACGAGTCCCGCCTTGGCCGCCGCGTAATTGGCCTGGCCGGCGTTGCCGTGCAGTCCGATGACGGAGCCGACATTGATGATTTTGCCCTTGCGCGCTTTCATCATCGGGCGGGTGACGGCGCGGGTCCAGTTGAACGCGCCGGTTAAGTTCGTTTGCAGCACGGTGGCCCAATCCGCGTCGCTCATTCTCAGCAACAGCGTGTCGCGGGTGATGCCGGCGTTGTTGACGAGAAGGTCAATGCCGCCAAATTCCTTTTGTACCTGCTCGACGCATTCGTTGACCGCTGACGATGACGCGATGTCCACGCCGTAGCCGCTGAACTTCACGCCCAACGCGCGGATTTCCCCGGCGACACTGTCAGCGGACGCCGCGCTACGGGCCACCCCCGCGATGTTGCACCCCTCCCGCGCCAAGGTCAGCGCGATGGCCTTGCCGATGCCACGACTGGCGCCGGTCACGATTGCTGTTTGATTCGATAGTTTCATAAATCTTTCCTTGCGCAAAGACGCCAAGCCGCCAAGTTTTTTGAAATTAAATTAACTTTGCGGTTTGGCGTCTTGGCGCGGGATTCCCTGTTAAATCTCCCCCAACGCCGCTTGCAACTCAGCCAGCGTCCCAATGCTCACCACGGGGAGGTTCGGGTTAATCCGTTTGCACATACCCGCGAGCTTTTGGCCCGGGCCAAGCTCAATCAGCCGCTCCACGCCGTCGCGGAGCATCTCCTCGACGCAATCCTGCCACCGCACGCTGCCGGTCACCTGCCGCAACAAGGTCTCCCGAATCTCCGCGTCGCCCAGCACCCGCTTGCCGGTCACGTTGCTGTACGTCGCAATTTCCGAGGCGCTGACGGTGACTTCGTCCAAAATCGGCCGCAACCCCTCCTGCGCCGTCAGCATCAGCTTGGAATGGTACGCGCCGGCCACGTTCAGCGGCAGCACGCGCTTCAAGCCCAGCGCCTTGCCTTGTTCCACCGCCACGGCGATGTTTTCCGCCGCGCCGGACAAAACGATTTGGCCGGGGCAATTATAATTGGCCACCTCAAGGCCACTGGCAGCGGCCAGCGCCACCGCCTGTTCCGGCGTCGCGCCGATGAGCGACACCATGCCGCCCTTGGTCCGCAGACACGCCTCCTGCATCAACCGCCCGCGATTGGCGACGAGTTTCAACCCGTCCGCGAAACTAAAATGCCCCGCCGCCGTGTGCGCCGTGAACTCGCCGAGCGACAGCCCCGCCGTGGCTTGGAAAGTGAACGTCGGACGCTCTTTTTTCAGCGTTGCCAGCAGCGCCAGCCCGTGCACGAACAGCGCCGGCTGGCAATAGCTGGTATCGGTCAGTTGCTCCACGGGGCCGCTGAAGCACACCTCGCTGAATCCGTTTTGCAGGAGTGCGTCAGCTTGCTCGAACAGCGCGCGCGCCTCCGCGCCAGCCTCCACCAAATCCTTGCCCATGCCGACAAATTGCGCCCCCTGGCCGGCGAAAATAACACCTGTTTTCATAATAGTAAGCGGGTAAATGTAGCCAGCCGCGTCGATTAAGCGAGTTATTTTTTGACGCGAAGACGCAAAGGGACAAAGACACACAAAGAAATAATTAAAAAACCTTTACGAACCTTCACGTCCTTCGCGCCTTTGCGTCAAATTCTTGGATTGCCTGAACCGGCGGAGCAGCTAAGGTGTCCGGCATGGCATTGACAGCGCCAGACAGTCATGTGTTGATTACCGGGGCCAGCGGCGGGATTGGGGCGGGGTTCGCGCGGGAGTTCGCGCGGCGCGGGTACTCGCTGGTTCTGACCGCGCGGCGGGCGGAACGGCTCGCGGCGTTGCGGGAGGAACTGGCCGCTGACGGCGGGAAAGTGCATATCATCGCGGCGGACCTGGCCGCTGACGATGGGCCGCGCCAAATTTTCGACCACTGTCAGCGGGAAGGCTGGCGGGTCGGCGGGTTGGTTAACAACGCCGGCCTGGGCATTAACAAGAGTTTCCTCCGCCTTGACGCCACGCAGGTACATAACATGACGCGGGTGAACATGGTGAGCTTGGTGGAATTGACGCGCCTGTTCCTGCCGCCGATGGTGACGGCGGGCAAAGGTTTTGTGTTGAACCTGGCCTCGACGGCGGGTTTCCAGCCGGTGCCGTATTTCTCGGTGTACGCGGCGACGAAAAGTTTCGTGCTGACGTTCAGCGAGGGATTGCACGAGGAACTGAAGCCGCGCGGCGTGCTGGTGACGTGCCTGTGCCCGGGGCCGGTGGACACGGAGTTTCAGCAAGTGGCCGGCATGAGTCCGCGATTTTTCGCGCGGAGCCAGTCGGTGCCGGAGGTGATTGCCAGCGGGATGCGCGCGCTGGAACGGGGCCGGCCGGTGGCGTGGAGTTCGCCGTTCCAACGGTTTTCCTCAGTCGTGGCGGAATTATCCCCGCGCGGCCTCCGGCGGCGGGTGGCGGCGTGGCTGATGCTAAAATCCGGCGCGGAATGAAAACCGGTTCCTCGCTGTTAGCAGTGGCAGCGCTGACGCCCCCCTCACCGCCCCGGCCTTCTGCGCCAGCGCATTCCCCTTCCGTGAAGGGGTGGCGCGGAGCGACGGGGTAGTTCAGCGTTAATGGATCTTAGCACAGAACGCTGAACTACCCCGTCCGCTCCGCGGCCACCCCTTCACGGAAGGGGAATTCACCGCTATTCCACTGTTCACGGGATATAGTAATTCCTCATAACATTGGCAGACTATCCCGTCATCCTGAGCGCAGCCCTGCAAGGGCGCAGTCGAAGGAGCGGCTAAGTACTGACTAACCGGCTGGCGGTAACTAATCCGCTGATATTGACCACACCGCTCCTTCGACTACGCACCTGCGGCGCTACGCTCAGGATGACGGAAAATTGTTATAGAACCCAAAAACCCGAACGGTGAAATAATTTCCGCTTTCCGCTTTCAACTTTCCGCTTTTGATTTACAGTTAGGATGTTATGCAAATCCATATCAGTTCAAGACACTTGAAACTAACCGGCGCGATTCAAGCCTATGTCGCGCAAAAAGTCAGCCACCTCGAACATTTGACCGAAGACATCATCGGCGCCCACGTCGTGTTGATGCACGACGAGAACCGCGCGCCGGCCAAGGCGTTTTGCGTCAAGATTCACCTCGGCGTCCCCGGCCCCGACATCCACATCGAGGAGCACAACGCCGACATGTACGCTGCCGTTGACCTCGCCGTGGAAAAGCTGGCCCGCCAGTTGCGCAAGCGCAAGACCAAGACCGTCACCGCCCGCAAACACAAGCTCCAAGTCGCCCGCGAGACGGAGAAGCGCGGCTATCGCCGCTGACCGTACCCCGACGTTTGATTTTGAGGTTCGCGCGGAGCCGCGGAGAATTTATTTAATAAAAAACTCCGCGTCTCCGCGTCTCTGCGCGAACCTTGTGTTTTAGCACCGGTGCCGGCGGCAACGGATGAGGGCCAGCACGCCGAGGCCGGCGCCGAGGAGGAACCAGGTGGAGGGTTCCGGGACGGCGGTGGCGTTGAAGTAGAGTTGGGTGCCTTGCACGCTGAAGGTGCCTTCGACGCCGGCGCCGGCGATGGTGAATTGGCCGTCGCTGATGCTGCCGCCGGTGATGCTCGCGCCGGCCCAGTCGAGCACGAGGTAGTTGTCGGTCTCGGTCAAGCTGCTGAAGTCTATGGTGATGCCGTCGCCGATGGTGATGCTGTCGGTGACGGTCAGCACGCCGTCCGCGTAGCCGATGATGGCGCCGCTTGCCAAGGTCAGGTTGTCCAAGATGCCGCGGCCTTCGAGCAGAACCCCCGCGCCGATACTGAGGTTGATGACGCCATTGGTGACGTCGCCCTGGCTGAAGTTGCCGTGCAACTCGGTGCCGGCGCCGGTGAGGGTAATGTCAATGCGCGCGATGCCACTGGTTCCCACGTTGCCGGCGATGATGCTGCCGTTGCTGCCGGTCACGGTCACAGTGGAGTCACTAGTGGAGGAGATGATGTTGCCGTTGGTATTGCTCAGGGTGTTGCCGTTCAATTCCACTGTGACGGTGCTGGTGCCGCTGACATAAAGCCCATAGACCCCGCTGTTACCGGTCACGCGGAGGTTGCTGTTGTTCAGCGTCAGGGCGGAGTGGCTGTTCACGGATATGCCGTGGATAAGGTCCCCCTCGACCTGAACGTCCACGTTGTTCAAGGTAATGTTGCTGGCGTCCCGGAGATAAATACCGCGCCCGGAGGTACCGTTGGTGCTGATGCTGCCGCCGGTCATCACCAAGGTGCCGCTGTATGCATACACGGCGCCGCCGCTATTCCCGGTCGCCTCAATGTTCACGTTGTTCAAGGTGCCGCTGGCGGCGTTGTTGATATAAAACCCGTACGTTTCGCTGCCACTGGTCGTGACGCTGCTGTCGGCCATCGTCAGCGTGGAAGAGTTGCCCACCCGTACGCCGTAGGCGACACGTCCCTCGGTCTGAATATTCACGTTGCTTACCGTGCCGCTACTGGTGAAGTTGAGCGAAATCCCATACGCGTTGCTGGCGCTGGTGTGGATGCTGCCGCCGGTCAGCAGCAGGGAGGCGTTGGTCGCAGACACGCCGTAGCCGCCATATCCTGTCGTCGTCATGTTCACGTTGTTCAAGGTGCCGCCGCTGGTGTCGAGCCAAACCGCATGTCCGCGACTGCCGCTGGTGGTGATGGTGCTGTTGGTGAGGGACAGGCCGGCGCCGTTGATAATATAAGCGCCGTCGCCGATGGGAGAGGTGTCGGGGCCGCCGTTGGTGGTGTTGATGGTGATGTTGGTGCCGGTGTAGGTGACGCCGCCGGTGGTGACGTTCAGGGCCGCGCGGCTGTCGGTGTCGCTGTCGTCGTAGAACGCGCCGGTCTCGGTGGTGTTTTCAGTGATGTCTGTGCTGGCGGCAAAGACGTTCAACGCGGAACCGCCGAGGGTGCCGATGAAGGTTAAGATTAGGGTTAGTTTGCTTATTTTATTTATTATTGATGTTTGCATATGTTTCTTTCTATTTTGTTTGTTTGTTGTTTTTCCCCGTGGGGAAAGGGTTAAAAGTTTTCGGTTAACGCGTTATCTTCCCGCTCCCCCCGTCATCCTGAGCGGAGCCGCATAGCGGCGGAGTCGAAGGACCGGCAGGGCATGGTTCATCCGTTTGGCGGTGAGCGGGCCGCTGAGGTCGGGCGCACCGGTCCTTCGACGCGCTGCGCTTGCTCAGGATGACGCGGGGGGTCAGCGCCAACGTAGCACAGGCAATCCTGCCTGTGTCCGTGCCATTAGCGGCGGAGCCGCTCTTTTTGGCGCTACGCGCGCGCACCAACACAGGCAAGATTGCCTGTGCTACGTTGGGGTGTTTGCCGGGGGTCATGCGGGTTTTGGTTAGTTGTTATGGTTTAGTTGGTTGGGTTGAAAAATAGGGTGCGGGAGCCGGGTGAAATGACTTGGGAACAGGGGATTTTCTCCTAGGAGAAAATGGTTTTCTCCTAGGAGAAGATAGTTTTCTCCCAGGAGAAGATAGTTTTCTCCCAGGAGAAGATAGTTTTCTCCCAGGAGAAGATGGTTTTCTCCCAGGA
>JAISCS010000104.1 GCA_031265365.1 Verrucomicrobiales bacterium | reverse complement strand
AGCGAGGTAGCGAGGTAGCGAGGTAGCGAGGTAGCGAGGTAGCGAGGTAGCGAGGTAGCGAGGTAGCGAGGTAGCGAGGTAGCGAGGTAGCGAGGTAGCGAGTGTACATCTACTCGCGTCTCTTTTGTTGTCTAGCCCGACAATCATGGGAGGTAAAATAACGGATTGATTGGTTGGCGTCAAGGGATTTTTTTTATTTTTTTTGGTTCTTGCCCATGAACAGTGGAATAGGTTACGTCATGCTGAGCGAAGTTGCGCAGCAACGCAGTCGAAGCATCGGGTTGATTGGGCGAACGGCGCTGACTGTAGCGCTGGGTTGCGGTAGGCCCAACCGATTCCTCGACTGCCACAACTTCGTTGTTGCGCTCGGAATGACGGGGCGGGCTTACGGATGGCTTGATGATTCCACCGCTAACGGCGTGGAACCTTTTTTTAGTCGGGCGGAACCGTGCCGACGTGTGGTAAGCGCGGCATAATTCCCCTTCCGTGAAGGGGTGGCGCGGAGCGACGGGGTAGTTCAGCGTTCGGTTTTGGTACTTCCTTTAACGCTGAACTACCCCGTCCGCTCCGCGGCCACCCCTTCACGGAAGGGGAATTAGCTAACGCAGGAGCATGGGCGGTGGAGGGTATTCCGGCGTCAGCGCTTCCACTGCTAACCGCGAGGAACCCTCAAAATTATTCCAACTCCCGCAGTTTCCAGATGTGCGCGCCGTTGATGGTGAGTAGTTCGCCGCCGGCGGGTTGTAGTAGCGGGTTGCCGCGCGCGTCCACGCCGCGAAAAAGGCCGGTGATGAATTGACCGCCGGTTTCCACTTCCACCAAGCGCGGCTCGCCCCAGCACGCTGACAGTCGCGCGGCGAAAAAGGCGAAATCGCGCGCCTGGATTTCCGCCAGCTTCGCCAATATGCTCACCGTCAGCGCGTCGCGGTCGGGTGGCGCGGGGAGTAAATCTTGCAGACGCCCGGCTTGTCCTTTGAGTTCGCTCACGGTCAGCGACGGGTCTTGGGTCAGGTTGACGCCGATGCCGATGACGATTTTTTCCGGCGCGGGATGGTCGAGCAAAATGCCGGCGACTTTGCGGTGGCGAATCATCAGGTCGTTCGGCCAGCGCAGGCGGACCTCCTCGCCGCCGAGCGCGCGGCACACTTCGCACAACGCCATGCCCGCTGACAGTGACCAAGTCGCGCTGTCGGCGGTGGCGGGCAGCACCGCTGACATCCATAGGCCCCCCTCACCCGACACCCAGCCCCGCCCGTGCGTGCCGCGCCCGCCGCGTTGACGCCGGGCGCGGATGACGGTCCACGGCTCGCGGGCGGCGGCGGTGGTGTTGGTGGAGTCTAGTTCTTCGTGGTCTTCGATGCGCCAGTTCATAGGTCGTATAGGACTTATAGGTCGTATAGGTCCTATAAAATGACCTAGCCGATTTTGACCAAGGGCTGCCCCTCAGTCACGGCGGCGCCGGCGGCGACGTAGACGGCCTCGACTTTGCCGTCCGTGGCGGCGTTGACGGGCGTGTTCATCTTCATCGCCTCGACGATGACGACTTCCTCCCCCGCCTTGACGGCCTGGCCGACGCTGACTTTCACGGCGACGACTTTGCCCGCGAGCGGGCTGGTGAGGTCACCGGCGGCGCCGGCGACGACGGGCGCGGCGGCTTTCGGCGCGGCGGCGATGACCGGCGCGGCCACGACTGACGACGCGGCGGCCGGCGCGGGGGCCGCTGCCGGGGCGTCCAGCGCCTCGACCAACACCTCGTATGTTTTGCCTTCGACTGTTATGCGTAATTTCTTGCTCATGGATGGTTACCTCAGTTTATGTGATTGGAAAATGTGCCGCCGTCCCTCGGCGGCCCAAGCCAATGAAGTTTGGTACGGGTTCGGGCCGCTAATCGGGTTAATCGCCAGGATGCGGTGCGGGCCGGCCATCACGGCGTCAACGGCGGCGGCGATGACCGCGACGATTTCGCCGGGAATGCCGCCGCGGTCAACGGCGGGCGCTGACGGTGACACCGCGACCGGAGCCGCTGATACTGACGCCGGCGCGCTCACTGGCAGCGGCGGCGGCACGGACGCGACGGGCGGCAATTCCGTGAGCTTGAAGTTCTCGAATTTCTTGATGAGCTCCTCAAACTTCCTGAACGTGGTGGCGACGCTTTGCAACGCCTTGGCAATCTGCCAGAAGAAGATGAAGAACAGTGCCAGCCCCACCCACCAGATAACAAATGTGATGTTCATGTCCATAGATTAAAGCGGGATGTTGCCGTGTTTCTTCGCGGGGCGGATTTCGCGCTTGGAGAGCGTCGTCCGCAACGCCAGCGCCAGCGTCGCGCGGGTCTCGGCGGGGTCAATGACATCGGTGACAAAACCGCGCCCGGCGGCGACATACGGGTTGTAAAATTTGTCGCGGTAATCCTTCAGCATCTCCGCGCGCTTGGCCTGCTTCGCGGCGTCAGCGGCGGCTTTCTTCGCGGCCTCGCCGCCCTCGGTCTTCGCGGCGGCGGCCTCGCCGGCGGCGTCAATCTCGCGCTTGAACAGCGTGCCGACCGCGCCCTCCGCGCCCATCACCGCAATCTCGGCGGTCGGCCACGCGAACACCAAATCGGCGCCCAAGTCCTTGCTGCACATCGCCAGGTACGCGCCGCCGTAGGCCTTGCGCGCGATGAGCGTGATTTTCGGCACGGTCGCGCTCGCGTAGGCGAACAGCATTTTCGCGCCGTGGCGGATAATGCCGCCGTGTTCCTGCGGCACGCCGGGCAGGAAGCCGGGCACGTCCACGAGGTTGACTATCGGGATGTTGAAGATGTTGCAGAACCGGATGAACCGCGCGCCTTTGTCCGAGGCGTCAATGTCCAGCGTGCCGGCCTTGACCATCGGCTGGTTGGCGATGATGCCGGTGACGATGCCGCCGACGCGGGTGAAGCCGACGATGAGGTTGCGCGCGAAACTGGCGTGCACTTCGAGGAACTGCCCGTCGTCGGCGATTTTGCGGATGACGGCCTGCATGTCCAGCGGGTTGTTGTTCGCGGCGGGGATGAGGTCGTTCATGCTCTCGTCGCGGCCCGCCGGCAGCGGCATGGAGCGGTGCGGCGGGTCGGCGAGGTTGTTCGACGGGAGGTAGGACAACAACAGCTTGCCCAACTCGACGGCCTGCCGGTCATTGTCCACGACGAAATGGACGTTGCCGCTGATGCTGGCGTTCGCCGCCGCCGAGCCGATTTCCTCCATCGTCACGTCCTGGCCGGTGACGGCCTTGATCGCGCTGGGGCCGGTGATGGCCATGGTACCGCTGCCGTTGACCATGATGAGAAAATCGGTGAGCGCCGGCGAGTAGGCCGCGCCGCCGATGCACGGGCCGGCGATGATGGTGACTTGCGGGACGACGCCGGAGAGTTGCACGTTGCGGTAGAAAATATTGCCGTAACCGGAGAGCGCCGCGACGCCCTCCTGGATGCGCGCGCCGCCGCTGTCGTTGATGCCGATGACCGGGATGCCGGCCTTCAGCGCGTAGTCCAGCGCGTCGCAGATTTTCCAAGCGTGCCGCTCGCCGAGCGAGCCGCCGCCGACGGTGAAGTCCTGCGCGAACGCCGCGACGGGGCTGCCGTTGACGAAGCCGGTGCCGCACACCACCCCGTCGGCGGGGAATTTCTTCTGCTCCATGCCGAAGTTGGTGCAACTATGCGTGGCATGCTCGCCGAACTCCTGGAACGTGCCGGCGTCAAACAACGCGGCGAGGCGCTCGCGCGCGGTGAGCAAGCCTTTCTTGCGGCGGGCGTCGAGCTTGTCCTGCCCGCCGGCGAGTTGCGCCTCGGCGCGGCGTTGTTTCAAAGTCTCCAACAATGCGGGGTCAATGGCCATAATCGTCTCGGTTAAGGTTATTTCTGGTCCGTGCAAAACTCGGTGAGCACGCCGCCGGTGGACTTGGGATGCAGGAAGGCGACGAGCTTGTTATTGGCCCCCGCGATGGGCTGCGGGTTGAGCAACGTCGCGCCACCATCGGCGGCCTGCTTGAGTTGGCCCGCGATGTCATCCGTGTAATAAGCGACATGGTGAATGCCGCCGCGCCCGCCGTTTTTCTCGATGAACTTGGCGACAGTACTCTCCGGCGAGGTCGGCTCCAGCAACTCGAGATGCACCTCACCGATGGTGATGAAAGCGGTCCTGACATGCTGCGACTCGACAGTCTCGATTTTCTCGCATTTCAAGCCGAGAACCTGTTCATAATACGGCAACGATTGCTCGATGGAAGTGACGGCAATCCCCAGATGGTCGATTTTTTTCAACATAAGATTTAGAAAGAGTAGCCGCTCATGCCCCGCTGTCAAAATATTAAACAAAAATAACTCGCGCCAAGACGCCAAGACTTATTAAAACCCAAAAAACTACCCTCGCGCGGAGCCGCAGAGACGCGGAGTTTTTTTGAATATGGTTCTTCGTTATTTGGAGTGGAACGGCTAAAAAGGAACATGGAAATCGAGCAGACGATGCACTCTATGTTGGGCCTCGGCATGGAATGGGCGGTTCTCTCTTGCCGCTTCATTCCTGCCACGCATACCTTTCTCATCACCATCCGCGAAACCGCCCTCCTCTGGCGCAAGGAACGCTGCCCCAAGGACGGTGGCCAAGTCTTCTGCTACGACCATGTCGGCCCGGTCCGCTGGAAACACCTCAACGTCTTTAACCAAGCCTGTGAACTCATCTGCGACCTCCCTCGCGCCAAGTGCCGCGCCTGCGGCCGCGTCTATCGCGTCACTCCTCCCTGGGAGGGCCTCTCCAAGCACTTCACCCGCGACTTCGAGGCCTTCGCCCTCACCCTCATGCGCGAGATGCCCGTCAACCGCGTCAGTGACATCGTCGGCGTCGCCGATGGCAGGCTCTGGCGCATGTTGCTCGCCCATGTCCACCGCGCCTACGCCAAGCTCAACATGGCTTCCGTCTCCATCGTCGGCGCCGACGAAATGAACCGCCGCAAGGGTCACAATTACCTCACCCTCTTTTGCGACCTCTCCGCCAAACGCCTCCTCTTCGCCACCCCGGGCCGTGACGCGCTCACTTGGGACAAGTTCGCCCAATCCCTCCGCGACCACGGCGGCGACCCCAGCTCCGTCTCCCAAGTCTCCGTCGACATGAGCCCCGCTTACCGCGAGGGCGTCAACGCTTACTTCCCCCATGCTCAGACCGTCTTTGACAAGTTCCACCTCATCGGCCACGCCAGCTCCGCCGTCGACGCCGTCCGCAGGCTCGAAACCAACCTCGACCGCCGCCGCAAAGCCCTCCTCAAAGACTCCCGCTGGCTCTGGCTCAAAAACCCCCACAACCTTTCCCCTCTCCAACAACGCAGACTCGCCCGCATCGACCGCCACTCCCTCTGGACCGCCAAGGCTTACCAAATGCGCCTCGCCTTGCAAGCCATCTATCTCCTCCCTCTCCCACGCGCCAAACGCCGCCTCCTTAGCTGGTGCCGCTGGGTCAACCGCGCCGCCATCCTCGCCCCGGCTCACCTCCTCCGCCCCATGCTCAGGGTCGCCAATATGATCTCCTCCCACCTCCCAGGCATCCTCGCCCACTGGTCCGCCAAAGTCACCAACGCCTTCCTCGAGGGCCTCAACTCCCTCTTCTCCGCCACCAAACGCAAGGCCCGCGGCTATCGCTCCATCAATTACTTCATCGCCATGCTCTACTTCACCTCCGCCAAACTCTCCTTCCCCTTCCTCCCACATCCCCCATTCCACTGTAAATCATGAAGAACCCTTACATGGTAATTTGTTGAAAATTATCGCGCGGAAAAACGCTTTATTGCAATCAATCCTCAATGATAACAAGACGGTAATCGAAGCTAGATAATGGCTCGGACTTTATCTGGCATGACTAATGCTTGCCGAGACAACTGTGAACTACTTAGAAAGTAGTTGAATTAAGGGATTGTGTTTTTCAGTGATTTGGCTACTTTTTCAATGTTCCAATAACAAAAACAAAGAAAAAATAAAAAATGAATAAATTAATCTGTGGATTATTTGGTGTCACGCTGACGGTCTCGACGGCGTTGGCTGACGCGGGTGCCCCGGCACCCTCGGCAAAGGACCTCTCGAGGGCGGTGGAGAAAATAAATTACGTGGAAACCGATGTGACCGGTGTGAAGTTGTCGGGCTATGTGGACGTGGGTTATATTTATAACTTCGGTGCCGCAGCCCGCACCCACGGGCACGCCACGGACAGTAATTCGTTCGGCAATTTCAACGTGAACGCGGTGAAGCTGACGTTGGAGAAGGCGCTGACGGAGGAGAACAAGTTGCAAGCGGGTTTCCGCACGGACTTGTTCCTCGGCCAGGATGCCGGGGGATTCACTGGCAATGACCACGGTGCCAGTTCGTTGTATTTGCAACAAGGGTATGTCATTTTCCGGTTGCCGTATGGCAATGGGATTGATGTGCAGCTTGGCCAAATCAATTCCATTCTGGGCTTTGAGGCGGATGAGCGGCCGGCGAATCTTAACATCACGCTGGGTGCCAACTCGGTGTTTGACCCGGGGCCGTCGCCCGGTGTGTTGATTACTTATCCGCTGACTGAGCATATCAAGTTGCTGGCCGGCGTGAACAATGGCAACGGCTTATCCGTCAACGAAGGCATTGACCGCAGCAATGACGGCTATGCGTTCGACCTTGGCGTGAATTGGGGCAACGCGGGCGGCAACGTGGAATCACAAATCGCCGTGCAATACGCGCCGTGGGGTGACACCGGCTCCGGTTCCGCTGACGATGTCAGCGCGGTTGGCGTGAACTGGTGGGGCACGTGGGCGCCAAAATTCACCAACGACCGGCTGCTGCTGGCATTCAACACCTCGTTGTGGAATGTCGAGCGGGTGGATAGAATCACCGGCGATTCGGTCACTTTCGTGACGGCGGCATTATACGCTAAATACCAATTTACCGATTTACTCAGTCTCGCGGGCCGTGTGGAATACACGCACACAAACAACGCGGACTTCGTCTACGACTTGGGCGACCGCAGTCTCCGTAGCGACGATTTATATTCGTTCACGCTGACGGCGGGGTTCAACGTGGTGGAGAATTTGGTGCTACGCGCAGAGTATCGCATCGATGTTGGCAACAATGTGTCGTATCATGACAATGATGTCGCGCATAGTGTCGCGGTTGAGGCGGTGTACACTTTCTAGGCAAGCGGAAAGTAATTTCTTGGAAAACAGGCGGCCGTCAGGCCGCCTGTTTTTTATGACCGTCAGCGGCGCAGGTGATTCGTCAACACGCTGGTCAGGAACAGCGTGGCGGTCTCGACGCGTAGCACCAAGTCGCCAAGGGTGACCGGCTGGAATCCGGCGCTGATGGCGAGCCGCGTTTCCTCCGCGCCGAAGTCGCCTTCGGGTCCGACAAGGAACAACACCTCACGGTCAGCGGCGACGGCGAGCACGGCGGACAGGAGACGCGCGTCGGATTGCAACGAGGCGATGAGCCGCAACCCCTTGAAACCGCTGACGTTCACGCGGTCAAGGAATCCGCGCAGGTCCGTCACCGAATGCAGCAGCGGCGCGCGATTTTGCCCGCACTGTTTGCACGCCTCGATGAGCGTCAGCCGCCACTTCCCCGGTTGGGCACCGTCAGCGCGTGTCACGGAATGCTCGCCGGCGATGGGATAAATCTCGTGCAAGCCAAGTTCCGTCGCCTTTTGCAAAATGAAATCCCAGCTTTTATTTTTCGGCAAACACTGGCCGAGGATAAGGCGATAATCCGGCGCCGGCTGCCGGTTGACGCTGATGGTGACAAAACGTGTCGCGTGCTTATTGACCTGCGTCAACCGCACCCGCGCCACCGTGCCGAAGCCGTCAAACACTTCGCATTCGTCGCCAACGCCCAGCCGCAGCACCTTGCAGACGTGATGCGATTCCTCGCGGCTCAACACGCCGTCGCTGATAGTGGGGCAATAGAAGCGGCTCATGGTCAGCTAAAAAACTTCGGTGTTTGGGGAAAAATATTAATAATACTCCGGGCAACGTATTCCTTGACTTCTTGATGACGGGGAACAGCCTGATGAATTTTTGTCGCAGGATGCGTACCAGTCGTGATTGCCACCGTGTCTGACAAATTCAGCACCCAGCGCCTCAATGCGCTTGATTAAATCGCGCCGTTTCACACCAATTCCAGTTCAGCGTGCCGACGCGCGTTTGGCACCAAGCCGTTGGCAATATCCTTGTAAATATCCAACAAATTTTCCCGCAATTCCCGCTCGGTTTGTCCTTGGGTCGGAAAATCAGGATATTCATCCAAATAACCTACCCAAAAATCCCCGTCCTGCCAGTACGTGTAAGTTGGATTTTTCATGATGTTATTATAAATGAAACCCGCTCATGGTCAGCTAAAAAAATGCCGCGCCTTGTCGAAGAACGACTTGGACGCCGGATTCGTGTCCTCGCTGCACGACGCGGCGAAATCTTCCAACTTCTTCCGTTGCTCGCTATTCAAGCGCTCCGGCACTTCCACCAGCACGCGCACGTTCAAATTCCCGCGCCTATGACCGCGCAGGTCGGGAATCCCCTTCTCGCGCAGACGGAAAATCCGCCCGCTTTGCGTGCCGGCGGGGATTTTCACCATCGCCGGCCCTTCCAATGTCGGCACCGCCAGTTCACCGCCCAGCGCCGCCTTGACAAAACTAATCGGCGCCTCGCAATACAAATCCTCCCCGTCCCGCCGGAAAATCGGATGCTCGCGCACATGGATGACAATGTACAAATCCCCCGGCCGACCGCCTCTCATGCCGGACTCGCCCTGCCCGCTGGAACGCAGCCGCGACCCCGTGTCCACGCCGGCGGGAATTTTGATTTTAATCTTCGACGATTTCTCCACCCGTCCCTCGCCGTGGCAATGCGGGCAGGGACGCTCGATGATTTGCCCCGCGCCGCGACAAGTCGGGCACGTTTGCGCCATGGAAAAAAAGCCGCGCGACACGGAAACCTGTCCCGCGCCGCGACAGGTCTTGCACGTCACCGTCTTTGACCCCGCCGCCGCGCCGCTGCCGTGGCAAGTGTCGCAAGTGTCGTACTTGCGGATGGGAATTTCCTTCTCGCAACCCTTGACCGCCTCCTCCAGCGTGATTTCCAAGTCGTACCGCAAATCACTCCCGCGATTCGGCCGGCTCCCGCCCCCGCCGGATTCCCCGCCGAACGCCTCGCCAAAAATATCGCTGAACCCGCCGCCGCCACCCGCGCCGAACACCTCGCGGAAAATATCGAACGGGTCATGAAATCCGCCGCCACCATAACCGCCCGCGCCACCGCCACCACCCGCGCCGGGGCTGAACGCCTGATGCCCGAAACGGTCGTAAGCCGCGCGTTTGTCCGCGTTGCTCAGCGCCTCGTAGGCCTCGCCCAACTCCTTGAATTTCTCCTCCGCCGCCTTGTTGCCTGGGTTTTTGTCGGGATGATACTTGATGGCGAGCTTGCGGTACGCCTTCTTGATGTCGTCCTCCGACGCGCCCTTGGCGACGCCAAGGATTTCATAATAATCTCGTTTAGCCATAGTGCAGGGAAGCCAGATATAATTATTCAGAACCGCCGCGAACGCAAGGAAAGTTTTTTGCCGTTTCATCGCGCTATCATCGACACGCTATCAGTGACCAAGTATGGGCCATCTTAAAGCTGCACCTACCTGGGCGGGCGCGGCCAATGGGGCGGGGTTGTCCGCGCAAACGAACGGGGTAGTTCAGCGTTGAAACAGCAGAAAGCCGAAAGTTGAAAAACAGAAATATTTCAGCCTTCGGCTTTCCAATATTCTTAACGCCGAACCACCCCGTCGCTACGCGCCACCCCTTCATGGAAGGGGAAGTACATAACGGCGCTGCCCGGTTTTTTATTTGCGTACTTGGGCAAACAGCCACGGGAATAATTCGGGGTCGTTGTACGCCGGACCCCAGGAACCGTGGCCGACATTTTCATACTCGGTGTATTTCGGATTGCCGCCGGCGGCTTTCATCGCGGCTATCATGTTGCGGGTGCGGGTGACTTTCACCGCGCCGTCGTCGGCGGAGTGGAAGGCCCAGACGGGCACTTTGGCGACCTCGGCGGTTACGGTCGTTTCATCACCGCCGCCGCAGATGGGGACGGCGGCGGCGAAGCGCGCCGGGTAACGGGTGACGCAGTCCCACGTGCCGTAGCCGCCCATTGAAATGCCGCTGACGTACACGCGGTTGAGGTCAATGTCAGCGGCGTATTCTTTTTCGACGCTGTCCAAAATGGCGAGGGCGAGGCGCATGGCGTCGCTCGGTTGTTCGGGACGAACGCCGGTGTCAGCGCCCCACGGCATATCAACCCACTGTTGATTCAGCGGGCATTGCGGGACGATGACGAAGGCGGGGTATTTCTCGCGGTTGGCAGGGGTGGCGAATTGGTTGGCGCAATGGACGAGTTGCCGGGCGTTGTCGTCGCCGCGCTCGCCCGCGCCGTGGAAGAACAGCACGACGGGATATTTTTTGCCGGTCTCCAGCGGCTTGGGCGCGAGCAGACGATAGCCCATCTTCTCGCTGGCCGGCGATTCGTACATGCGGACGGCGTATTCGTCCTGCCAAGTTTGGGCGTTGGTGATGACGGTGGCGGCAGTCTGCGCCAAGGCGACGCTGCCGATGACTAATAGTTTCGTGCTTCTTTTCATAAAAATTGGTCACATGCTGAACCGTGCGCCGAGGTAAATCTCGCGCGCCACGGGGTCGTTGATTAAAAATTCGCTGGTGCCCTCGCTCTCGACCTTGCCGTCGCAGATGAGGTAGGCGCGGTCCACCACGGTCAGCGTCTCGCGCACGTTGTGGTCGGTGATGAGCACGGCGACGCCTTTGTTGCGGATGCTGATGATGATGTCCTGAATGTTGTTGACCGCCAGCGGGTCGACGCCGCTGAACGGCTCGTCGAGCAGCACAATCGCGGGGTCGGTGGACAGGCAGCGGGCGATGGACAGCCGGCGTTTCTCGCCGCCAGACAGCGTGTAGGCGCGGCTCTTGCGGATGTGTTGCAGGCCGAACTCGTCCAGCAACGTCTCCAGTTTTTCCAACCGCGCGGCATGGGTCATGGACAGCGTTTCCAAAATCGCCAGCAGATTGTCCTCCACCGTTAGCTTGCGGAAAATGGATTCCTCCTGCGGCAAGTACCCGATACCGCGCCGCGCCCGGCGGTACATCGGCATCTGCGCGATGTTCTCGCCGTTGAGGTAAATGTCGCCGCTGGTGGGGCGCACGAGGCCGACAATCATGTTGAACGTGGTGGTCTTGCCCGCGCCGTTGGGACCAAGGAGGCCGACGACCTCGCCCGAATTGACGTGCAGGCTGACGCCATTGACCACATTGCGCGTCATGCCCTTGGTGCGGTAAGCGCGCAGCAATTCGACGGCTCTGACGATTGGCTCGGACATCCGCTATTTCTTGTTAGAGTAAAACCTGACCTTGCTGCGCCCGTCCACGTCCATGCGGTCGCTGCCTGGGTAAAGATAAATCACGCCGCCGGTGACTTTGTTGTCGCCCTGCTGGACAATGGGGTTGCCGGTCAGCTTGACTTTTTTCTCGGCGACGAAGTATTCGATTTCGCGGCTGGTCGCGTTCTGGCGGTCGCCTTGCTTGAGATTGATGTTGCCGTGGCCGGTCATGCGCTCGATTTTGTTGTCCTTGTCGAAGAACAGCGTCATCTCGTCCGCGTTCAGCTCGAAACTTGGGTCAATCACCACGACATTGCCAGTGAACACGCCGGTGTGCTGGGACAAATCCAGCCGGAACGTGTCGCTGTCCACCGTGGTTTCCTTGACGCCCTCGCTTTTTTGCTCGTCCGCCGCCGGCGCGGGCTGCTCCTGCGCCGCGCTGACGCTGGCCAGCAATCCGCACAAGGCCGCGCAACATACATGCCGCCATAGTTTTTTAATCTCGCTTGGTTTCATGGTTTTGCTTTCTCCCCACCTTGGGCCGGTGTTGGTTTGTCGCCCAAAACACTTTCCTTTTGTGTAATCACCACCCGCACCTGCTTGGTGAACACGCCCTTGGAATTTTTGATGTCCCAGTCCATGTTCATCGCCGTCAGCGTGAAGTCCGGCTGCGTGACGGTGACGCCGCTGGTGGTGGTCAGCCGTTTTTCCTCGCTCCAGAAATCGCTTTCCGGCGACAGCAGCTTGGTGGTGATGTCCTCGCCGTTGCTGTTGAAAATGTCAATCTTCATGCCGCGCACGCGGATGCGGTTCTGGCTCATCACGGTGGCCTCCTTGCCGAAGATGGTGGATTGCAATTTGCCGTCGGAGTTGCGCTGCGGCAGCTCGAACTGCTTGATAATCGAGCCGATGGCAAACTGCGGGTTCTCCGCCGGCGACTGGCGCGCCAAGGTGACGGTCAGCGTCAGCAATGCCAGTATGTATTTAGAGCGCTTCATGAATCCTGTTTAGTTGTCGCAAAATTTTGGGCAGTTGGGCAAGCGGAATCATGTTCGGCCCGTCGGAGGGTGACTTGGCCGGGTCGGGGTGCGTCTCGATAAACAAGCCGTCCACACCGGCGGCGACCGCCGCGCGCGCCAGCACCGGCGCCAGTTTGCCGTCGCCGCCCGTCGCGCCGCCGAGGCTGCCCGGACGCTGCACGGAATGCGTCGCGTCAAAAATCACGCGGTGCCCGTGCTCGCGCATCGTGGCGAGACCGCGCATGTCCACGACCAAATTATGATAACCGAACGAGGTGCCGCGCTCGGTGATGAAGTAATCCTTGCATCCGCTGACGGTGAGCTTTTCCGCGATGGCGTCCACGTCCTCCGGCGCGAGAAACTGGCCTTTCTTGACATTCACCTGCACGCCCGACTCACCGGCGGCGACCAGTAAATCTGTCTGGCGGCACAGAAACGCGGGAATCTGAATCGCATCGACGAAAAACGCCGCCTTGTGCGCCTCCTCTGGGCTGTGAACGTCAGTCAGCACCGGCACGTCCAATTTTTCCCGCAGCACCGCCAGCAGCGCCAGCCCTTGGTCAATTCCCGGCCCGCGTCCCGACTTGATGGACGTGCGGTTTGCCTTGTCATATGACGCCTTGAAAACGTAACGCCAGCCGAGGCCGGCGCAAACATCCCGCGCCGCGCGCCCGATTTTCAGCGCGGTCTTCTCGTCCTCCAAAACGCAAGGGCCCGCGATTAGCGTGAAAGGTTTCATGCCACCGAGACTAGCCATAACGAACCGTGAAGAAAGTTTATTTTTGCAAAAAGTTCAACGTCCAACCCCAAGCCGTTATTTTCGCCCGTGGCTGGCCAGCGCCGCCTTGATAAATTCACGGAACAAGGGGTGTGGCTGGTCGGGCTTGGACTGAAATTCGGGATGGAACTGGCAGGCGACAAACCACGGGTTGCGCGGGTTCTCGATGATTTCCACCAAGTTTTTCTCCACGAACAACCCGGCGATTTTCAGGCCTTTTTCCACCATCAGCGCACGGTAAGCGCCGTTAAATTCATAGCGATGGCGGTGGCGCTCGCTGATGATGTCCTCGCCATAAGCGGCGAGGGCGTGACTGTCGGCGGTAAGTTTGCAGCGGTAACTTCCCAGCCGCATGGTGCCGCCCTTGGCGGTCACTTGCTGCTGCTCGTCGAGCAAGGTGATGACGGGATGCGGGGTGTCGGGATTGAACTCGGTGCTGTGCGCGTCCGGCAAACCGCAAACATTGCGGGCGAACTCAATCGCCGCGATTTGCATCCCAAGGCAAAGGCCGAAGTACGGAATGTTGTTCTCGCGGGCGAAGCGCGCCGCCTGAATCTTCCCCTCAACACCGCGACTGCCAAAGCCGCCGGGGATGAGCACGCCGTCCATGCCCGCGAGGAACTTGCCCGCGCCCTCCGCCTCGATGTCCTCGGCGTCAATTTTGTGCAGGCTGACACCGGTGTCATTGTCAGCGCCCGCGTGCGTCAGCGCTTCGTAGATGCTTTTGTAAGCGTCTTGGTGCTCGATATACTTGCCGACGACGGCGATGTTCACGTTGTGCCGGGGCGCGATGATGTGATTGACCATCACCTGCCAGGCGTGCATATCGGCGGGCGGCAGGTCGAGTTTCAAATGCTTGCACACGAGGTCGTCCATGTGCTGCCGTTGCAGCGTCAGCGGGACTTCGTAAATGGTATAGGCAACGTCTTGTTCCTCAATGACCGCCTCGAGCGGCACGTTGCAGAACAGCGACAGCTTGCGCCGCACGTCATCCTCAACGGGATGCTCGCTGCGGCAAACGAGAATATGCGGCTGGATGCCGATTTCGCGCAGCTTGGCGACGCTCTGCTGCGTGGGCTTGGATTTCAACTCACCCGCCGCCTTGATGTACGGCAGCAGCGTGACGTGAATGAACAACGCATTATCAGCGCCGACTTCGAGCGCAAATTGCCGCAACGCCTCGAGGAACGGCAACCCCTCGATGTCGCCCGTGGTGCCGCCGATTTCGGTGATAACGACGTCACCGTCAGCGTGCTGGCTCGCCGCCTTGATGCGCGTCTTGATTTCGTCGGTGACGTGCGGGATGACCTGCACCGTCGCGCCGAGATAATCCCCGCGCCGTTCCTTGCGCAACACCTCCTCGTAAATGCGCCCCGCCGTCAGCGTGTTCTGCTTGGTCAGCGGCGAGTTGGTGAAGCGCTCGTAATGACCGAGGTCAAGGTCGGTCTCCGAGCCGTCCTCAAGCACATAAACCTCGCCGTGCTGGTAAGGACTCATCGTGCCTGGGTCAACATTGAGATAAGGGTCAAACTTCTGCAACACGACGCGCAACCCGCGCCGTTCCAGCAAAGTTCCGAGCGACGCGGCGGTGAGACCTTTGCCCAAGGAACTCACGACGCCGCCAGTGACAAAAACGTATTTCATAACAACTCCAAAAAAAATCGGCAACCGCCCCGCGCGCATCGCCGACAATCAACCTAGGGCGCAACGCTTGAAGCGCAACAGCAAATTAAAAAATTCCGCGCCAGCGCCGCCGCCGCCTCACGCCATGCGGGGCGGGAACCCCGCGTTCCTAGGCGCGATTCCGCGTAAAACAACCCGCTGACAGCCACCACCAGCAACAGCGGTGTTTAACAATGCCACGTCGATAACACACTGCCACGCCGACAATGCGCGTCAGCGTCCTGGGAACGCGGGGCTCCCGCCCCGCACGGCACCAACATAAGCGCTCGACCACCGCCAATCCTCCGGCCTCTTGCACAATCGCGCCTTCGCGGGATTTTCATGAATATACACCAGCGTCGTCCGCAAATGCTTTTCATCACGCATGAACCTATCCCACACATCACTCATCCAAAACACCCCGCCCGCAACGCCCAAACCCAGCTCCTCATTATGCGCCAACGCCCAGTGTCCCGTGTAGGATTTCCACGTCCGCACAATCAGCGGCAGCGCCACCAGCGGCTTGATTAACACATGAACATGATTCGGCATCACACACCAAGCCAGCAAGCGGTAACGCCGACCGTCAGCGTGAAACAAAGCGTTTTGCATCACCGCAGCCACAGCCGGATGACGCAACGCGCAACAACCCATTCCCGCATCAAGCCATTGTTCAATTTTAGTCCGTCGCTGAACATCACGCTCACCAGTCGGAATAGCCCGCAATTCCTCCTCAAATTGGCGAAGCAAAGATTGCGGCAACGAATCGGCCAGCCTGAACGTCAGCGACTGAATAAGCCCGATTTCATCACAATGCGGAAGATAACCGCGCGAATACCACCCCTTGCCCTTGGACTGCGGGGCTCCCGCATTTATCAGACCATCAGCGTTGTCACTGACGTCCTGGGACCGCGGGGCTCCCGCCCCGCCATCGTGCGGGGCAGGAGCCCCGCGTTCCCAGGCTGCCGGTTCCAAGCGCATGACCTTATTTCCCTTTCATTTCCCCAAAAATCCCCGCCACCCGCCGCAAATCCTCCACCGTGTCCACGCCGATGCTCTCGAACGCCGTCGGCAACACCTGAATCGCGATGCCATTCTGCAACGCGCGCAACTGCTCCAACTTCTCCACCCGCTCCAGCGGACTGGCCGGCAGCGTCACCAACCGTCGCAACGTCGCCGGCTGATAAGCGTAAATGCCAATGTGCTGCCAATACTCCGGCGCCGCGCCGTCAGCGTCGCGTCGAAACGGAATCGCCGCGCGCGAAAAATACAACGCCCGCCCGTCCAGCCCGCTGACCACCTTCACCACATTCGGGTCGCGCGCCGCCGCGCTGTCAGCGGGCAACCGCCGCGCCAGCGTCGCCATGCCGAAGCGCGGCGACAGGCGCGCGACAAAATCATCCAACACCTCCCCGCGCAACAACGGCTCGTCGCCCTGCACATTCACAATCCAATCCGCTGACAGTGACGCCGTCGCCACCGCCGCGCGGTCCGTGCCGCTGGGCAGCGCCGGGTCAGTCATCACCGCCTCCGCGCCGAACTTGCGCGCCGCGGCGAAAATCCGCTGATGGTCCGTGGCGATAATCACCCGCGAAATCAACGTCGCCGCCGACACCCCCTCCCACACCCGCTGCACCAGCGGCTTCCCCGCCACATCCGCCAGCATCTTCCCCGGCAACCGCGTGGAGGCGAAGCGGGCGGGAATTACCGCGATAATTTGTTGCTTGGTCATTTTATCTCCAGAATTGTCAGGGCCATCACCGCTGCCCCATCTCGTTCCCACCAAAAGGCCCCGCCGGTTTGCAAAGCCTCAATTTCTTTCCGCCCCTCTATTGGCATTTCAACCATTCTCCCGCGATAGTCGCCGCTACTGGTCGTTCCTTGCAGCGAAAACCAAAGCGCATGGTTTTTTATCTTATATTCCGGCTGAAAATAAAACCCCCATTCCCCGTAACGCCAGCGCAAAAAATACTGTCCATCCTTTTTAATGACCACCGGTTGCTCCGCAAAATACATCTTGTCCGAGCAAGAAAATCCCGGCCCAAACGAACTTCCGCAACCAGCCAGTAACAACACAGCGGACAACCAGATTGCCAATCCATTCATGCCAGCACACTAGCCAGCCCAAGCACAAAAGAAAACATCGATTATTACGGCCGCCGCCCACTAACAGCAGCGGCGCGCGGTTGCCGCTTGAAAATTCCCCTTCCGCGAAGGAGTGGCGGCGCAGTCGACGGGGTAGTTCAGCGTTCGGTCTTGCGTCCGGTCCGCTTAATCAAGCCGCTGATAAATTCGATAATCCGCCGCCGCCGCTCATCGTCAGCGACGGCTTCCATGTTGAACGGCAGCCGCTCCGACCAATTACTTTCCGCCACCGGGCCGGGCACGTTGAAACGAATTTTCAGGCCAAACAAATCCGTCACCATCAGCGTCGCCAGCCACGATTTACTTTCCAACAAACGACGGCATAATGCCTCGCGCACCGCCGGCTCGTAGTCGCTGACACTCAGCAGTGTCCGGTCATCCAGACGACAAAACCGTTGCGTGCGGTACAACTCCCAACTGGCGTAAACGCCCTTTTGCACCAGTTCACCGTCAGCGTCCGGCAGCCCCGCCAATTCCCGCGAACGCGCAAATTCCCGCCACCACGTTGCCCACATCCCCGCCATCGTCTCGTGGTCGTGCGTCGCCAGCGTCGCCACCGACAGCGACGGGTATTCCTCCGGCGGCAGATACTCCTTGCTCTCCTCGTCGCGCTCGAACAGCGGAATCTTGAACCCGCTGACGTTGAGCCTCGCCAGCGAGGGCCGCGCATAAATCGGCACCACGCCCAAGTCCTCGCCGACGATGATACTGTCACCGGCGGCGTCCTTCAGCATTTCAATCAACGCCTCGCCGTGCTCGCGGTTGGCCGCGCACGATTCCTCCGTCTCGTCGTCACGCGGGAAAAAGCGCGGCAAGGCTCCCGCCTTTTTCTTCGCCTCCGTCACCGTCAGCGGCGTGTAAACGGAGTTTTCCTCCGGTCGCCACGGAAAAGCATAACAGCGATAAAAGCCAAGGATGTGGTCTATCCTGAAAATTCGGAAAAAACGGCTCACCTGCCGCACCCGCTGACGCCACCACGAGTGACCGTCAGCGGCCATAAATTCCCAGTCATACAGCGGCATCCCCCAATTCTGCCCCCATTTTTTCGTGAACTCGTCCGGTTGAAAAAACGGCTCCGGCGGCGCACCGCCACTCCAGCGCAAATCAAAATTCTCCCGCCGCGCCCAAACATCCGCGCTGTGCCTACTCACGCCGAACGGAATATCCCCCATCAACGCCACCCCGCGCGCGTCACCGTCAGCGCGCACCGCCGACCATTGCGTGAATAACAGCCATTGCACGAACGCGAAAAATCTTTCACGTCCGGCGAGCTTCGTTTGCTCGCGTTTGGACAATGTTGCCAACCATGACCGCGCCGCTGACGGTGACCGGTGCTCCGGCAGCCAGCGTTCCCAAGTCGGCGCGCCGTCGTTCAACTCCATCAGCACACGGAACAAGCCATAATCCGCCAGCCATGATTTTTCGTCACGAATGAATTGCTCGAATTTCCCCCGCTGACCGTCAGCGACTTTCGACTTCGCCTTCTCAAACCGCTCAAACGCCCACCGGCACAATTCCCGTTTCAATTTCTTCACCGCGCCATACTGCACCGGTCCTTGCCGCAATTTCTCCACGGTCAGCGGCGGGCACAATTCATCGTAAATTTTTTGCGTCAGTCCGGGCACCGACTCCGGCGTGATGTGCAGCGTGGTAATATCCAGCGCGTTCGCGCTGATGGCGTTGTACGGGCTGTTGTCATCGCTCGTCTCATTAATCGGCAGCACCTGCAACACCGAAAATCCCGCGCGCGCGCACCAAGCCACCATCACCGTCAGCGATTTGGTATCCCCTGCCCCAAGGTCATCCTCCGAGCGCAAGGCAAACACCGGCACAAATATCCCCGCGCAACGCCGGCCTGTGGAAATTTTCATCCGTCGAGTTTCGCCGCTGCCGCTGACAAGTCAATAAACCTCTTCGGGAAATGCAAAAAACTCGCGCCAAGACGCAAAGATGCCAAGTTTCTTGGTAAATTATCTTGGCGTCTTGGCGCGAATCAAAATGATTTTCCGAAGAGGTCTAATACCGGTAATGCTCCGGTTTGTAAGGCCCTTCTATCGGCACGCCGAGGTAATCAGCCTGGCGCCGGGTGAGCTTGGTCAGCTTGACGCCGATTTTTTTCAAATGCAGGCGCGCGACTTCCTCGTCGAGTTTTTTCGGGAGGATGTAGACGCCGGGGCGGTAGCGGTCGCGGTTCTTCCACAAATCAAGTTGCGCGAGCGTTTGATTGGAAAAACTATTGCTCATTACAAAACTCGGATGCCCCGTCGCGCAACCCAAGTTCACCAAGCGCCCCTCGGCGAGCAGGAAAATCTCGTGCCCGCGCGGGAACTTGTATTTGTCAACCTGCGGCTTGATGTTCGTCCGCTTGATGCCTGGGTAATTGTTCAGCTTGTCCACTTGGATTTCGTTATCAAAGTGCCCGATGTTCGCCACCACCGCCTGGTCTTTCATCCTCGCCAGGTGCTCGATGCGAATGATGTCCACGTTGCCGGTCGTCGTGATGTAAATGTCGCCGACGCCCAACGTGTCCTCGACGGTGGTGACTTCGTAACCTTCCATCGCGGCTTGCAGCGCGTTGATGGGGTCAATCTCGGTAACAATGACGCGCGCGCCCTGCCCGCGCAACGATTGCGCGCAGCCTTTGCCGACGTCGCCGTAGCCGCACACCACCGCGACCTTGCCGCTAATCATCACGTCGAGCGCGCGGTTCAACCCGTCCACCAGCGAGTGACGGCAGCCGTAGAGATTGTCGAATTTCGACTTGGTGACGCTGTCGTTCACGTTGAACGCGGGCACCAGCAGCCGGCCTTTTTCCTGCAACTGGTAGAGACGATGCACGCCGGTGGTGGTTTCCTCGGAAACGCCGCGCCATTCCTTGACCACGTTGTGCCAATGCCGCGGGCGCTGACGGTGAACTTTTTTCAGCAGGTTTTTAATGACTTGCTCCTCGCTGCTCTCGCTGACCGTGTCCACCCAGCGGTCGCCGTTCTCCAATTCGTAGCCCTTGTGGATGAGCAGCGTCACATCGCCGCCGTCGTCAACAACGAGCTGCGGCCCCTGACCTTTCGGGAACGACAGCGCCTTGAACGTGCAATCCCAGTATTCCTCCAACGTCTCGCCCTTCCACGCGAACACCGGCACGCCAGCCTTGGCAATCGCCGCCGCCGCCTGGTCTTGGGTCGAGAAAATATTGCAACTCGCCCAGCGCACGTCAGCGCCGAGCGCCGTCAGCGTCTCAATCAGCACCGCCGTCTGAATGGTCATGTGCAGCGAGCCGGTGATGCGGACGCCTTTTAACGGTTTGCTCTTCGCGTATTTTTCACGGATGGCGATGAGTCCGGGCATCTCCTGTTCCGCGATGATGATTTCCTTGCGCCCCCACTCGGCGAGCTTGATGTCTTTGATTTTATAATCACTCATAACTAAAAAAGTTTTTCTCCACGGATTACGCGGATTAAATTATTTCACCGCTTTCTTCAACGCCGCGACCTTGTCCGTCCGCTCCCACGGCAAACCGTCTTTGCCGAAATGCCCGTAGTTCGTTGTCTGCGAATAAATCGGACGCAACAAATCAAGTTGCCGCACAATGTCAGCGGGTTTGAAACTGAACGTCTTCAACACCGCCTTGATGATTTTTTCCTCGTCAACCGTGGCGGTGCCGAAAGTGTCCACATGCACGCTGACCGGATTGGGATAACCAATCGCGTAGGCAAATTGCACCTCGCACCGGTCCGCCAACCCCGCCGCGACGACATTCTTCGCCACGTAACGACCCATGTACGCCGCCGAGCGGTCCACCTTCGACGGGTCCTTGCCGCTGAACGCCCCGCCGCCGTGCCGCCCCGTGCCGCCGTAGGTGTCCACAATAATCTTGCGCCCCGTCAAGCCCGTGTCCCCCTGCGGCCCGCCGACGACGAAACGTCCGGTCGGATTGATGAGAAACTCGGTGTCCTGGTCCAGCATTTTCGCGGGCAACACCTTGCGAACGACGTTATCAATGACGAATTTTTCAATCTCGGCGTGCTCAACATCAGCGGCGTGTTGCGTCGAGACAACCACGGCGGTGATGCGCGCCGGCTTGCCGTCAACATATTCGACCGAGACCTGGCTCTTGGCGTCGGGACGCAGCCACTTCGCCTTGCCCGCCTTGCGGAGGCGGGTCAACTCGCGCCCCAGACGGTGCGCGTACATGATGGGCGCGGGCATCAGCTCCGGGGTCTCGTTGCAAGCGTAGCCGAACATCAAACCTTGGTCCCCGGCGCCCTGCTCGGCGGTTTTCTTGCCCTTCGCCTTGCGCGCGTCAACGCCCTGCGCGATGTCGGGGCTTTGCGAGGTGATGATGTTGGTGATGAAAATCTTGTCGGCGTGAAACACGTCGTCGTTGTTGGTGTAACCAATCTCACGAATGGCGGCGCGGACGATTTTTTCGTAATCGAGTTTCGCCTTGGTGGTAATCTCGCCGCCGACGATGACCATATTGCTCTTGGCGTAAGTCTCGCACGCGACGCGGCTGTATTTATCCTGCGCGAGACAAGCGTCGAGGACGGCGTCGCTGATGGTGTCGCAAACTTTGTCAGGATGACCCTCGCCAACCGACTCCGATGAAAAGATGTAAGATTTAGACATGAGGGAAAAATTAGCGACCTCACTGTCAGCGTCAAGAAAAAATATTGATATATCATGATGGAATGATATTTGCGGGTGAATCTCTTTAATTCCCCTTCCGAGAAGGGTGCCGCGCCAGCGGGCGGGGTAGTTCAGCGTTCGGTGTTGGCAGTTTTCCCTGTAACGCTGAAACACCCCGTCGGCGTGCGCCCCCAACCCACAACCATAGGGGTATTTTATCAAGCAGGAGCCATGTTAGTTAGGGTTGTCGAGGCGGCCACAAAATACCCCACCCCAAATGA
>JAISCS010000087.1 GCA_031265365.1 Verrucomicrobiales bacterium | reverse complement strand
ACGGCGACCAGCAGCGGGGTGCCGCTGACGGAGCCGAACTTGGTGCCCATGATTTTTTCCATGTTGGCGATGCCGGCCTCGATTTGGGCTTGCAGGACTTGCGGGTAAGTGCGTTTGTTGGCGTAATAATACGTGCAGACTTCCGTGGTGATGGTGAAGCCGGGAGGCACGGGCAGGCCGATGCGGGTCATCTCGGCGAGGTTGGCGCCTTTGCCGCCGAGCAGGGGCTTCATCGAGCCGTCGCCGTCGGCTTTTTTGTTGCCCCAAGTATAGACGTACTTGTCAGCCTTGGATTTTTTCGTTGCGGGTTTAGCGGCTTTCGAGAGGGGTTTGGCGACCTTCTTCGCAGCCTTTACGGATTTGTTAGATTTCTTGGCCATAAATTAAGGGCGAGCATTTAAGGGATTTTCGCGCGAATGTGCAAGCGAGAATTTTGCCGACACGGTAAATTTTCTGGTTAGCTTTTTAGACAGGATAAAAAAAACTCCGCGTCTCTGCGCGAACATCAATACATGCTCAAAACCAAATCATCTTGTTTTCGCGTTGCCTTTGGCGGGTTTCCTTCCATATTAGGCCCATGACTGACGCGTTGATTGAAGTGAAGGTGTTGGGCTTGGTGCCGGTTAATGGCTGTCCGGGTGAGGGGATTGCCGTCTTTTTGGGCAACGACGAAAAAGCCTTCAGCATCCACGTGGACCCCGGTGTCGGCTCGAACATCGCCATGATTTTGCAAGGCAGCCGCCGCGCGCGGCCCATGACGCACGACCTCATCGGCCTGATTTTCCGCGCCTTCGCCATCACCGTCGAGCGCGTGGTCATCAACGACCTGCACAGCGACACGTATTTCGCGCGCTTGACGCTGAAGATGAGCAACGAGGTGCAGACGCGCATCACGGAAATAGACGCGCGCCCCAGCGACTGCCTCGCCATCGCGCTTGAGGCGGGCAAGCCGATTTACGTCGCGCAAAAAGTATGGGACGCGGTGACGGACCTTTCCGCCACTTTCAACGCGATGAAGGAGAAGCTGGAGCAGGGCGGCGACCTTGATGATTTGTTTGGCGACGCTGACGGTGGGGACGCCGAGGTCAATGATTGATTTATGGTAATTCATCATAACATTGGCCGAGTACCCCCGTCATCCTGAGCGTAGCGCCGTAGGTGCGTAGTCGAAGGAGCGGGTTGGTAAACGTCAGCGGATTAGTCGTCATCAGCCTGTTGGTCCGTGCTGGGCCGCTCCTTCGACTGCGCCCCTTCAGGGCTACGCTCAGGATGACGGGGGACTCTGCCAATGTCGTAATGAAATGCTATAATTAATATTGCCAAACAACCGCCGGCCAGCATATCATTCGCGCCCGTGGTTGACGACGCATGAAAAATATCTTCTCCCCGTTGTTATTCAAAAGCATCCGGCTGGCGCTGTTCCTCGCCGGCGGCGCGGGGGCAATGTCAGCGTCGGCGGGCGGTCTCGCCAACGGGCCGGTTTCCGGTTGGGTGAAGTGGCAGCATCAGCGCCCGCCCGCCGCCGAGTGCCAGCAAAATCCCTCAGGAATGGAATTTTTGTTTCACGACGAGCAGGTGAACGTCGACGCCGCGGAATATTTTTTCCATTACGCTTACCAAATCGTCTCGCAGGAAGGTTTGGCGGTCGGCGCGGAAATCAGGATGGTGTTCGACCCCGAATATCAGTCGGTGATACTGCACCGGCTCAACGTCTGGCGCGACGGCAAGGCGGCGAACCACGCCGACGCCGACCGGTTCAAAATCATCCAGCGCGAGCGGGAATTGAGCCGCCAGATTGTTAACGGCAAATGCACGGCGTTGTACTTCATTCCAGACATTCGCGTCGGTGACACGGTGGAGGTGGCGGTGACGGTGCGGGGGCACAACCCGATTTTCAACGGGCATTACAGCGGCGAATTCGGGTTCAACGGCGGCGCGCCGTTTCGCGAGCAGACCGTTCGCTTCATCCCCGCGCCGGGGCGGGCGCCGGTGTGGCGCTGGCTGGGCGGGCAACCGCCGACGCTGACCGAGGAGCGCGGCGGCGGTGAGTTGCTCTGGCGCGCGAACGCGACGCCGCCGGCGTTGTGGGATGCCGGCGCGCCGGATTGGTTCCCGCAGCAGCCGTCGCTGCAAGTCACCGATTTCCCGTCATGGTCGGCGGTGGTCGGGTGGGCTTTGCCGATTTACCAACTGCCACCGTCAGCGGGGAAATTGTTGCGCGAACAGGCGGCGAAGTTCCGCGCGGCGGCGGATGACGCGGAGGCGCGGGCGATGGCGGCGGTGGATTTTGTGCAGAAGGAAGTGCGTTATCTGGGAATGGAAATGGGCGCTGGGTCGCATCGCCCGTCGCCGCCGGAGGTCGTGCTGGAGCGGCGTTTCGGCGATTGCAAGGACAAGACGCTGTTGCTGGTGGCGTTGCTGCGCGAGCTGGGCGTCGAGGCGGCGCCGGTGCTGGTGAACACGAGCTGGCGCGGGCGGACGGGCGGGTTGTTGCCCAGCGCGGAGGTGTTCGACCACGTCGTCACGCTGGTCACCACCGGCGGCGCGGCGTGGCTGATTGACGCCACGGCGGAATATCAGGCGGGCGCGCGGCTCGCCGACCGGCACATGGGCATTTACGGCAGCGGCTTGGTCGTGCGCGCGGGGGAGGATGGATTGACCAACTTCGCGCTCGGCCTGCACGACACCGGCAGCGTCGAAATCAAGGAGCGTGTGGTCGTCAAGGACTATGCCGCGCCGGTGACGTTCAGCGTGGCCACCACCTATCGCGGGCAGGTCGCCGATAATGTGCGTGGGTTTTTCGCCACCACCGCGCGCGAGCAAATCGCCAAGAGTTACCGCGGTTTTTATTCAACGTCTTATCCGGGCCTCAAGACCACCGGCCCCATGGAGTTGCGCGACGACGCGGCGGGCAACACGCTGACGGTCACGGAGCAATACGAGATTGATAACCTCTTCGCGCCGGAGACGCCGGGCCAGCGCCAGCTGGTCGCCGAGATTGGCGCCGCGTATTTGCATCAATATTTGCCGGAGGTCAACCCGCAGGGGCGGCGCGCGCCGCTGGCGTTGACCAGTTATCCGCGCGGGGTTCGCGTGACCACACGCGTCGAGCTGCCCGATGACTGGCCCGCCAAGGTGGAGACGACGCGGACGGACACGCCGTGGTTCACCTACAGCGACACCCAGCATAGAGTCAGCCCGCGCGTCGTCGAGCGCCAGCACCTGCTGATGTTCAAAACCGATGCCGTGCCGCTGGAACAACTGGACGAATATCTGGCCAAGCGCAAACAAGTGGTTGACCAGTCCGGCTGGCGGTTCACCCACAGCGGCCACCGCGCCGAACTTAATCTCACGCCGCAGGAGTTGTTGATGACGCTGATGGTCGTGCTGGGAGTCTTCATCAGCGTCGGCGCGTTGGTCGTCTTCATCATCTACCGAGTGAGCCGCCGGTCCCAGCCCCCGCCGCTCCTCGGCTAACGCCTGATTGCGTAGTAGTATGGAGCGCGGACATCCCGTCCGTTGCGGACAAGATGTCTGTGCTCCATACTAGTAGTTCGGTTCTATCCCGTGAACAGAGGAATGGCGGCGGCGTGTGGTAAGCGCGGCATAATTCCCCTTCCGTGAAGGGGTGGCGCGGAGCGCCGGGGTAGTTCAGCGTTACAGGAACTACCAAAACCGAACGCTGAACTACCCCGTCCGCTGCGCGGCCACCCCTTCACGGAAGGGGAATGCGCTGGCGCAGGAGGCCGGGGCGGCGTCAGCGTTTCCACTGCTAACAGCGAGGAACCAGTAGTTCCTCTTAACATTGGCCGGACGATTCGTCATCCTGAGCGGAGCCGAAGTACCGGCCAAGCGTTGACTAACCGGCAAGCGGTAACTAATCCACTGACATTGACCAAACCGGTCCTTCGACTACGCACCTTCGGCGCTCCGCTCAGGATGACGGGGTAGGCGCCAATGTTAAGATGAATAAACTTTGCGGCTTGGCGTGAGATGTTGCCGTTTCCTAACGGTTTGGATTCCAGTAACCGTTGCCCTCGTCCGGGCCGAACCAGCCGAGTTTGTTTTCGCCGGCGTCGCCGCCGTAGGGGTTGTAGCCGGCGGAACGGGCTTCCATTTTTTCGTAGCTGACGTGGCCGTCGCACCAACTGACCAATGCTTTGTTGTTGAAACGGAAATGCAGGCTGGGCGTGGGGCGGCCGAGGAAGCGGCTGGGATTGCCATCGTCGCCCGGCCAGTAGGGGGGGACGAGGAACGGATATTCTTGCACGCCCTTGGCTTTGGCCAGGGCGGTGGTGCCGAACATGACGGTGCTCGACAGGCGCCGGACTTGGGCGAGGGTCATGGACTTGGACATCCAGTCGTTGTGCTCGGCGCTGAACTCCCAGCCGTCCATGCCGCCTAGATAGGTGTTGTATCCGTAGCCGCCGCAGCCGATGGAGAAGGAGGAGACTTTGCCTTGCCGGTCCAGCAGTCGCGTGAACAGCGGGTCGGCGATGACGCGGCGGTCTTTGCCGAGGTAGTCGGATAACAGGCCTTTGGTCGGGTCATATTCCGCGCCGGTTTTTTTGCCGCACCAGTACCAGGTGTCGGCGGAGTTGGAGGAGGGGACGTAGCGTTCGTGGTCGGCGGCGTAGTTCATGTTGGCGATGGTGAGTTGGCGCAGGTTGTTGATGGCGACGACGCTTAGGGCGTGGGTGTGGATGTAGTGGTAGGCGGGGAAGACTAGGAGCATGAGGATGCCGATAATGGCTACGGTGACCAGCATTTCGGTGAGGGTGAAGGCGCGGCGCATAAATTCATGCCTCAGGCTTTTTCCCGCGCACTCGTCGTCCTGAGCGGAGCGCTGGAAGCGCGGAGTCGAAGGACCGGTTTAGTACCGTTCATTCGTTTGATTGCAGTCAAACCGCTGCTGTTGACTAAACCGGTCCTTCGACTCCGCTTCGCTCCGCTCAGGATGACGTGCATCTTCGGCGCTTCGCTCAGGATGACGGGTGTTTTCGGCGCTTCGTTCAGGGGGGCGCGCGCTTTTAACGTTCCGCTCAGGATGATGAGGAGGGCGAGGCTGCCCGCCAGCAGCGCCCAGGTCGAGGGTTCGGGGATGGGTTGGGCGGTCATGGTCAGCGACTGTGATAGCGCGGTGGCGGTGAGTTCGCCGTATTCGCTCTCGCGGTTGTGCAGGACGCCGATGGCTTCCAGGTCGAAGCCGCCGCTGCCGTAGGTGTACCAGGCGTCGTAGATGGGGTTGCCCAGGCTGTCGGTGTAGTAGCCGCAGCCGGGGATGTCGATGATTTTGATGTAGACGATGTTGTCGAGGTTCAGGTAGCCGTCCTCGATGAGGGACAGCGCGTCAGGGTCGGTGAGCAGGTCGTCGAGGTTGAAGGGGGTGCCCCAGCTTTCGCCGTAGGCGTTGCAACTGGCGCCGGCGAGGTTGTAGACGTTGCTTGGGTCGATGGTGCCGTAGCGGTTGACGGGGTCGGCGGTGAGGGAGACGGAGGGGAAGCGGGCGAAGTGGATGCCGTCGGTGCTGACTTCGACGTAGGCGAGTTCGGCGAAGACGCCGCCTTCGATGGAGCCGGTGCCGGGGATGTTGTAGTTGGAGACGAAGCCGTTTTCAAAGACGACGAGGTCGGCGCCGTCGCCGTTGACGATGGGGGAGGCGAAGCTCAGGGTGATGTAGCCGGGCTGGTCGTAGCCGACGAAGGACCAGCCGTCGGTCTGGTCGGCGGGGTTGCCGGTGTAGGGTTTGTAGTTGGGGTCGGTGCGGTTGACGTAGGGGGGCGGGTCATCCTTTTCGGGGGCGGGCAAGTCCAGGCCGTTGATGGTGACGTCGTAGGGCAGCCAGAGTTCGCCGAGGGTGACGATGTCCATGACGTCGCCGGTGACGGGGCCGAGGGCGCGGGTGGGGACTTGCCAGTTTTGGGCGACGCCGTTGGCGGGTTTGTATTCGATGACGCTGGTGGCCCAGCCGACGAAGGCGGGGTTGAGGTAGTTGCCGGAGTATAGGTAGGGGGCTTTGCCGTCGCCGGCGGGGCCGATGAAGCCGGGGACGGGGGCGTTGAACCAGTTGGCGGGGTAGGCGCCGACGCCGCCGCCGTAGGGGCCGGTGGCGGGGTTGGGGGGTTCCGGGATTTCGATGGGCTGGGCGCTGAGGGTGGCGGTGAGGGTGAGGAGGGTTAATAATATTATCGCGCTTGGTGGGGCGAACCGGTTCCTCGACTTCGCTACGCTACGCTCGGAATGACGGGGGGGGGTGGGCGTGACTGGTAAGTAATTTTTTGACGGCAATCTCCCACCATCGTCATCCTGAGCGGAGTCGAAGGAGCGAACCGGATTTAGTTTTAACACCAGAAAATCGGCGAAGGCCCAGGTCTGCGGTTTGGCAGGTTTAGGCTCGCGGCGGAAGTGGAGGAGCAGGGCCAGCAGCAGCATGACGCCGCCAAGGAGCAGGGTGGCCCAGATGGAGGGTTCGGGGATGAGGTGGGTGAAGATGTAGAAGTCCTCGCCCATCATGGCGGAGCCGGCGTAGAGAATGCCGCCGTTGAGCACATCCCCCTCGGTGTCGAGGAAGCCGGCCCAGCCATACTTGGAGGTCATGTTGGCGATGAGTTGGTAATGGTCAGGGTCATCCTCGGTGGCGTAGCCGAGGTCGGGGTTCCACATGAGGATGCCGGCGACGCCGGCGTTGGTGGAGATGAAGATGTTGCCGCCGTCGTCCGCGGTGATGCCGTTGGCGCCGCCGGGGAGGGCGGTGAGGAAGAGGGCGTCGTCGTAAGTGAGGAACAAGTCGTCTATCCCGCCGCCGGCGGTGCCATTGCCGAGGTCGGCGCGGACGCTCTCGATTTGTTCCGCCGTCCACATGTAGAGGCCGGTGGCGGTGGCGCCGTTGATTTGGCCGTTGTAGTTGGCGTAATAGACGTTGCCGAGGCGGTCCACGGCGACGGTGGCGGAGTTGCCGGAGTTCTGGATGATGACATCGTGCTGCCCGCCGCCGGTGAGGTCGTAGATGGCGATTTGGTTGTCCTGGCCGGTGGTGCCGTTCCAGATTTGGTTCAAGCCGGAGGCATAGACCCGGCCTTCAAAAAAGTCCGCGCCGTAGAGCGAGCCGAAGGCGCCGAGCTTGGTATAGGTGCCGTCGTCGTTATAACGCCACAGGCCGCTGGTGCCGTTGTCGGTGTAGGTGCCGATGTAGAAGATGCCGGTGACCGGGTCATAGCGCCCGAACGGGTCGCCGAAACCGTTGCCGTCGAGCGCGGTGCCGGGGGCTTCAAACGACAGGCTGCGGGTGTTCAGGTCGTAGATGGTATAAATCCCGACGGGGTTGCCATAGTATACGGCGTTCCAACTATATACCAAGCCTTGGTAGACGCTAAAGGCGCCTTGCGGGGCGTATGGCAGATAGAGGCCCTCGACGGTGAAGTCCCCGACCGGGGTGTAGTAGGATTGTGCCCGGGCGGGGGTTGGCAATGATAGCGCGCCGAGGGTGACGGCGGCGGTGACGGTGAGGATTTTGATTTTCATAATGTTTAATATCTCAAATCTCAAAACTCAAATCTCAAAACGTTCGGACTTCACGGCAGTTTTGAATTTTACCGTTATGGTTTTGCGTTTTGAGTTTTGAGATTTGAGTTTTGAGATTTGAGATTTGAGATTTGAGTTTTGAGTTTTGAGATTTGAGATTTGAGATTTGAGATTTGAGATTTGAGATTTGAGATTTGAGATTTGAGATTTGAGATTTGAGATTTGAGATTTGAGATTTGAGATTTGAGATTTGAGATTTGAGATTTGAGTTTTGAACTTTGAGTTTTGAACTTTGAGTTATCATAAAAATGGAGCGCCAGCCCGGCTTAGGAGTCGCACCGCCATAGTTGCTGCTACGACGATGGTTCTTTGCGAGACCGTACCGGGCTGGCGCAAGTTTTTTTCCTTCTATCCTCATCCCGCCGTCCCCCACCGTCATCCTGAGCGGAGCGTAGCGAAGTCGAAGGACCGGCCAGAAACGAGCTGAACGGTTTGGTTCACCGACAGCGTGGTTTGGTATGGCGACGCGGTCCTTCGACTCCGCTCCGCTCCGCTCAGGATGACGAGGGCGGGGGGCGAAAGGATGACGATGGGGGAATGCGTTCATGATTAAGGTTATTGGCTAAAATATTCTTCGCGTCTTGGCGTCTTCGTGGCCGGAGTTCCGAAAAATGAAGCGTCGGCGCCAATCGTTCATAAGCCGTCCTTCCGCACCGCCACGGTGATATAAACGGTCTTACCCAGCTCGTTGCCGTCGCCGTCGAGCAGGTTAACGTGATAATCCCAATTCGTCCGCTCGGCGGGCAACTCGTGATGGTCGGTAAAACGCGCCTGGGCGATGACGGCCACGGTCTTCACCCCCGCCCCGTCGTGGCGGTCGCAGTTGATGCGGATGAGCTTGGCCGGCGCGGGGCGGGTGAGGTGGAATAACACCTCGCCGCCGGTGAACTTGGCGTTGACCTCGCTGACCAAGTCGGCCAACACCGGGTCGGGCTTCGGCAACGGGTTCAGGCGCAGGGTGGTTTTGATGTCCGGCGTGCATTTGGGGGAGTTGATGAAGCCATCCACGCTGCCGAAAATCTGGGCGTATAACCCGCCGCCGGGGTTGGTGGCGGTGGAAGTCGGGCCGGTGGGGGTAGTGTTGGCTTGGACGGTGACGGTCTGGCCCACCGGGGACCACTCGGCGGAATGTTTGTTCGCCGTCCGCTCGCGGGCGATGGAGACAGCGGCGGCGTGGAAGTTGTAGATTTTTTGCAGGAACGACAAGGCGCCGTTGAGGAGCACGATGGTGTCCTCTGGCAGCCCCAGCGCGGCCCTGAATTGCGGCAACTCGGTGACGAAGTTGGTTGCCCAGATGAATTGTTCCTTCTCCGTGGAGGGGAAGTAGTTACGGGTAGTATGGTTGCTCATATATTTTTTCTTTCTATTGTTTTTTTGGTTTTTTAACTTACGGTTTGGATTGATTGTTGTGTCGGAATACCTGTCGCGGGGAAGACGTTACTGGTCACGGGGAAGGTTTTACTTGTTGCGAGGAAAGTCTTACTTGTCGTGGGGAAAGCCTTACTTGTCACGGGGAAGACGTTACTTGTCGCAGGGAAGGTTTTACTTGTCGCGGGGAAGACCTTACTTGTCGTGAGGAAGATTGCCTCTGACACGGCTCGTGAACACATCCTCCCTTTCGCCCCGCCCCCTCCCGTCATCCTGAGCGGAACCCCGTAGGGGTGAAGTCGAAGGACCGGTTTGCAATTGGCTGAGCGGTTTAGTTCACTGTCAGCGTAGTTTGGTTTGGCAACACGGTCCTTCGACTCCGCTCCGCTCCGCTCAGGATGACGGGAGGGGACGGGGGAATGGTGTTGCGTGGTGAAACTCATGCCATGATGACGGGGGTGAGTGGCGCATTGTTCCCCCACCGCCCAACTCCCCCTCACCACGCCGCCACCAGTGACGGCCATAAATCCTCCCAATGCGGATTGCGTTGCTCGATGAGCCAGATTTTCTTGTCCCGCCGCCACCCCTTCAACTGCTTCTCCCGCGCGATGGCGGAAAGCATCGTCGGATGCGCCTCGGTATAGACCAGAATGGTCAAGTTGTATCGCTTGGTGAAGCCGGCCACTTTTTTGGTGCGATGCAACCAGACGCGCCGCAAGACGTTCGCCGTGACGCCGATGTATAGGGTGCGGTTGGCATTGGTCATGATATAGACGCAGGGGATTTTCATAAGGGGTGTGGAGAGGGTGGCGCTGGGTGAAATTCATGTCGCGTGAATGCATCACAACCGCCCGCCCCACCCTCCCCCCGTCATCCTGAGCGGAGCGTAGCGCGTCACCCTGAGCGGAGTCGAAGGGCGAAGGACCGGCTTGCTCAACACCAACAGCTTGACTGCAATCAAACGGATGGATGATGCTTGACCGGTCCTTCGACTTCGCTCCGCTCCGCTCAGGATGACGGGGAGCGGCCTGCTCCACCTCCCCCGTCATCCTGAGCGGAGCACCGAAGGTGCGTAGTCGAAGGACCGGCTTGCTTAACCTCAGCGGCTTGATTGCAATCAAACGGATGAGGATGCCTGACCGGTCCTTCGCCCTTCGACTCCGCTCAGGGTGACGCGCTACGCTACGCTCAGGATGACGGGGGTGTGAGGTCATGACTTGTGGTAATTCTCCAACGCCTATCTCCCCCCTTCCGTCATCCCGAGCGGAGCCGAGGGACCGGTTAGCTGTGGCGAACGGGGTTGGTGTTAGCAATCCGTTCGGTGTGGCAAACCGGTCCTTCGACTTCGCGCTTTCAGCGCTACGCTCAGGATGACGGGGGTGGAGGGTTACGTTCATGTTTAAGGGTGGTAGTTATCGTTTATCGGTTACTTTCCATCTCACGCCGGCGGCGGATGACTAGCAGCGTCAACCCGCCCAAGCCCACACCAAGCAGGAACCACGTCGAGGGTTCAGGGATGTTTTGGGCTTGCCAGTCGCCTAGCGTGCCATCGCTGAGGGTGCCGATGTAGGTGTCCACGCCGTCGGTGGCGGTGATGGTGCTGATGTTCAGCGTGCTCTCGCCGCTGACGGTGAAGATGTCGTCAAGCGACAGGCTCGCAAGTTCCGTGAAGTCGCCGTAGGTGAGGGCCAAACCACCGTCAAAGGTCAAATCACCGCCCACGGACAGCGTGTCAGTGGCGGCCAGTTGCAGGATGCCGCCGGTCTCGACGGTCAAATCGCCGCCGATGACGAAGGTGGCGCCGTCCTCGTCGCCAAGACCGAAGGCTTGGAAGGCGGGGGCTTCGAGGGCGAGGGTGCCGTCGGCCTCGACGGTGACGTCACCGACGCCGAGGGCGTATTTGTTGGCGACGATGAGGGTCGCGCCTTCGCTGACGGTGGTGCCGCGACTGTGAGCGTTGGCGGCGGTCAGTTTGGTGACGCCGCTGATGGCGTTGAGGGCCAAGGTGTGGTTCGCGTTCTCGGAGGCCACGGGGTAGTAGTATTCGTTATCTTCATTATATGCTTGTTCAAGGAGCCTTTCGACGAGTTGGTTGTCGAAGGTCAGGGTGCCGCTGTGGTTGAAGTTGATGGTGTGGCTGGCGCCGTTCAGGTAACCGCGGGCCAATATGACCGCGGGAGTGACCCCGTCCAGTTTGGTGATTTGCGCTTGGTCACTCTCGATGTTGAGAGTGTCGTTGCCGCCTGAGCTGAGGGTGATGGCGTTGGCCGTCCGGATGGCGGCATGGTCTTGGAGGGTGAGTACCGCGGAGCCGATGGAATTAATCTGATACATTTGAAAACAGGCATTGCCACTGAGCGTGATGGCGCCGTAATTGTTAAAATAGCCGTCGCCGTTGTCGGTGAGATTGGCGTTGTCGCTGAGGGTGACGGTGCCGTAATTTGTAGAATAGAAGAATCTGGCAGTGGCGGAACCGCTGTCCTTGATGACCAAGCTGGAATTGTCGTTGATGTGAAAGTCGCCATTGATGCCAGTGATGTTTAAAAATCCGGTTCCCTTGATTTCGAGCGCGGCGTCAGTGACATCCTTAATAAGACTGACACTAGCAGCGAATGCTGTGCCGCTGCCAATGACCACCTTATCGTCAGCATAATTGCCATAAATTTCAACATTAGCACTGGCAGTGGGTATCGGACTCCGCCAATTTTCCGCATTGAACCAGTCGGTATCGTGAGCATCCCCCCACCAGTCGACGGCGTGAGCGGCCAGCGCGGGTAAGATGAACAGGCCGGCTAGGAATAAGTATTTAATATTTTTCATAAAATGGGTTAGTTTCATATTTTTATCTTAGTTCCCCATCCTATCGTCATCCCGAGCGGAGCCGAGGGAGCGGTTAGCTTTGGCGAGCGGGGATGGCGTTAGCAATCCGTTCGATGTGGCAGACCGGTCCTTCGACTTCGCGCTTTCAGCGCTACGCTCAGGATGACGGTGGGGGGTGGGGTTCATGGTTATGTTTATTGATATTTGTTATAAATCCTTCCCCCCCTCCCGTCATCCTGAGCGTAGTCGAAGGACCGGTTAGCTTTGGCGAACGGGGATGGTGTTAGCAATCCGTTCGGTAGGGCGAACCGGTTCCTCGACTTCGCGCCTGCGGCGCTACGCTCGGAATGACGGGGGTGGGGGGTGGGGTTCATGGTTTTTGTTTATTATTTATGGTTTGTTTTTTTATTTGGAGTTAGTCGGTTAGTTTCAGGCTGTCGGAGCCGCCGATGACTATGCGCAGCTCGCGGTTGGATAAACTCTTGGGATTGTCTTGGTACTTTTGTCGCAAGGCTCGGACGTAGGCGGATTGCTGGGCGTCAAGTTGGATGGTCTTGACCGGCTGGGCGGCGGCGGCTTTAGTGTCGGCGGCGGCTTTAGTGTCGGCGGCGCCGAAGGGACTGGCGGTGCCCCAGGAGATGATGGTGATGTCATTGGCGCCAAAGGTGGTGGTGTCCGCGTAGAGCCGGCCCGTGCCGCTCAACACATTCCCCTCCGTGTCAAGGAAACCGGCCCAGCCTCTGGGATTCCTATCGGCCACCCGATAGACGGTGCTGTCGGAAGCCGCCCACACGTAGATGCCGGCGGAGCCGCCGTTGACCGTGTAGAAGACATTGCCGCCTTCATCCACCGCCAAGCCGTTGGGTGAGTCAATGGGAGTAAGTATAGTGGCGTCGGTATTGGTCAGAACCAAGTCGCCCGCACTGCCAATGGCGGTCCGCACCGCGGTGGAAGTCCACATACGGAGGTAAGTTTGGCCGGTGGATGAGAAATCACCGTAATAGACGTTGCCCGATGTATCCACGGCGACGCAGGCGGAGTTGCCGGAGCTGTTAATGATGATTTGATAATCAACGCTCGTGTCTTGGGAGGGGAAGACTGCAATGGAGGTGTTCTGCCCGTATGAGCCGCTCCAAGTGCCGGTGAGACCGGAGATGAAGACGGTATTGGCAAAGATGCTAGTTTTTGTGCTGGCCCCGCTGTACGGCGAACCGTAGCTCCCCAGTTTGTTCCAAGGGGGATTGCCACTGCCGAGGTAGGCCCAGAGACCGCCGGTGCCTCTGTCGTTGTAGGTGCCGGCGTAAAAGGTGCCGGACGACCTAGTGCTGCTCTGCACATACAGGCCGAAGGGGTCGCCACTGCCGTTGCCGTCGAGGTGGGTGTAATTCACCAGCGTGGCGGTGGCGGTGGTGACGGTGCCGGTCCCCAGGTTGCTCAGGTCGGTGCGGTGGTAGCCCGGCTCGCCCAGATAGGAATCACCCCAAGTGTGGAGCGTGCCGCTATAGACACTGAAGGCGCCCTCGAAGTCGAAGTTGACGCCGGAGGTGTTGCTGATGGCTACCTGTTTTCCATAGAAACTGCCGGAACCGTAGGTGCCGTAGTTGTCGTAGGATAATTGGGCGTGACTTTGGCTAAGGATGCTGCACGTCAACACGCCGGTGGCGAGCAGGGTTTTGATTATGTTCGTGTTCATTATGTTTGTTTTACTTTCTGTTATTTTGGTTTGTTAATATTCGCAGTAACGCACTGCAAAATGGTTTTCTCTTCCGCCGTCATCCCCTCGGCAAGCTCGGGGCAGGCTCTGAGCGGAGCCACCGTCCTCGTCATCCTGAGCGGAACGAAGTGAAGTCGAAGGACCGGTTTGGTTAATATCAGCGGGTTGGTTGCAATCAAACAGATGGGTGGTGCCTGACCGGTCCTTCGACTCCGCTACGCTCCGCTCAGGATGACGGGGGGTGTGGGAGACAAGATGACGGGGGGAGGGGGGCATGAGGTGTGAGTAATCTCCAAGCGCCATCCTCACCCCACCGTCACCCTGAGCGAAGTCGAAGGGCCGGCCCGCCCCGCTCCGCCGCTGGACCATTCCCACCACCAGCAATCCCGCCGCCGCCGCGACCATCAGCGCCCAGGTGGAGGGTTCGGGGATGGTGTTGACGGTGTTGATGACGCCGATGGCGTCAAGGTCGAAGCCGCCGCTGCCCCAGGTGGGCCAGGCGTCGTAGATGGGGTTGCCGAGGCTGTCGGTGAACATGCCGTTGCCGGGGATGTCCACGACGCGGACGTAGTTGATGTTGTTCACGTCCAGCAGCCCGTCTTCTATCAGTTGTTGATTGTAGCTGGTGTGCGCCAGCAGACTGGTCAGTTGCTCTTCGGTCAACTCAATGCCCATCTCGTTCAAGGCGGCCAAGGCGGCGGAAAGGTCGGTCAGTGTGTCCAAGTCGAAGGGAGTGCCCCAACTGGGGCCGTTGCCGTTGCAGTGTTTGCCGGCGATGTTGTAGATGTTGGAGACTTCCAGGGTGGCGTACATAATATTGCTGGGGTCGCCATTGTCGTCGAATTTTATGTTCATGCTTTCGGCGGTATTGAGGACGATGCTGGGGAAGCGGGCGAAGGTGATGCCGTCGGTGGAGACCTCAACGTAGCCCAGTTCGCAAAACCCTTGACCGGCGGTGCCGCCGGTTTCGGGGATGTTATAATTGGAGACGAAGCCGTTTTCAAACACCGCGAAGTCCGCGCCGGTGCCGTTGGCGATGACTTGGTCGAAGGTCAGGGTGATGTAGCCCGGCTGGCTGGTGCCGGAGGGATTGAGCAGGTATTCCTCGATGGCGTAGGTGAACATATCGCCGAGGGTGGCGATGTGGTAGACATTGGCGGTGGCCGGGCCGAAGGTGAGCTCCGGGTTAAGAAACGCGGTGCCGATGCCGGCCGGGATGCCGTTGTCTGGGTCGCCCGGGTTATAAACGCCGAGGTTGCCGAATGGTTTGTATTCGGCGCAGCCGGTGGCCCAGCCGACGAAGAGCGGGTTGGTGTAGTTGCCGTTGTCGGCGGTGGGGATGATGCCGTCACCGGCGGCGCCGACGAAGCCGGGGATGCCGGCGTCAACGGTGCCGGGGCTGTCTTGGCCGCCGGAGAAGGGGCCGGTGCTTGGGTTGAGGGGTTGCGAGGGTTCGTAGGACTGGGCGCTGAGGGTGGCGGGGAGCAGGAGGAGGGCGGTCAGGGTTAGGACTTGAAAAAACTCAGGCCATGAAGGCGCGAGGACGCGAAGTTTTAACCAAAATAATCTTTGCGTCTTGGCGTCTTCGAGACTGGAGTTTGTGTTGAACAGTTTCATAGTTTTTGGTCTTTCGATTTGGGTTACATGGTTCAGGCGCTGACGGTGGCCGCGACGGGCGGTTGGAGGCCGAGGGCGTTTTTTATTTCGTCGGTGCAGGCAGGGTCATCAATGAAGTTGTCCAGGCTGGCGAAAATCAGCGGGTACAAGCCGCCGTCCACAGTGCGCAGGCTGATGGGGCCGGTGAAGGCGTTGCCGGGGGTGATGTGGTGCGGTTGGCCGGGGCGACCCCACATCGCCGCGGTGAAGTCGGCCTCGCGTTGCGCCGCCAGCGCTTGCGCGTTGGTCAAGTAGTCGTCGGTCGCGCCGAGTAGTTCGTATGCCGCGCGCAGTTGGCGGATGAGCGGCCAGTTGACGCCGGGCAGTAGGTTGTCGTACTTGGCGAGGGCTTGGAGGTAGTGGCCGGCCCACTGGTATTGCGCCGCCGGGTCGGCGGGGAAGTACGGGCGGTCGGCGATGGCTTTGGTTATGTCTGTGGTTGGCATGGTTTAAGGTTTGTTAAGTTTGTATCGGTTGCTGACAAATTCCCCTTCCGTGAAGGGGTGGCGCGGAGCGACGGGGTAGTTCAGCGTTGGGCGCTGCTTTCCCACGAACGCTGAACTACCCCGTCCGCTACGCGGCCACCCCTTCACGGAAGGGGAATTCGCTGGCGCGGGGGAATTGTTGCGCCTGACGCTGAGGATGAGCAGGAGGCCGAGGCCAGCCGCCAGCAGCGTCCACGTGGAGGGTTCGGGAATAAGTTGCAATTCAAATTGCCGCAGGCCGCCGAGGAGGTCGTAGCCGGTGCCGAAGATGTTGAGGCTGTCCAAGTCGTCCAAGCTGCCGGTGATGGCGGTGATGTCGGTCAGGTAGGCGCAATCGTTCCGCGCGAGGAAGTCCTGCCACACAGTGCCGTCGAGCACGGCGGCGTCGAGCAGGTGGGCGCCGTGGTCAGCGTCCCAGAGGAAGGCGCGGGTGGCGCTGAGGGTGAGGTCGAGGCCGGACAGGTCGTCGAGGGCGCTGAAGAGGTTGAAGGCGCTGGCGTCTGGGTCGGGCTGGGGGGCGAAGATGGTGGCGCGGCCAAAGGCGAGGCCGTCAGCGGTGACGCCGTCGATTTGGGAGAATGTTTCGCCCTCGGCGCCGGTGGAGAAGTTGAAGGCGACGGGGGTGAAGGCGGCGATGTCGAACAGCCAGGCGGTTTGGCCGGCGCTGGTGGTGCCGCCGTTATAGACGAGGGTGCGGCCCCAGAGTAGGCCGCTGTCGGTGTGGCCGGTGAGGGCGGTGTCGTTGACGCCGCTTTCGGAGGTGTAGGTTTGGGGGGTGATGGTGGAACCGCTGATGGTGTCCACATACGGGGCGTCGTGCAGGCCGAGGCGGGCGGTGGTGCCGGTGGCGACGCGGGCGACCCAGAGGGCGGCGGGGCCGTTGGGGGCGGCGGAGCCGGTGTAGCGGGCGGTGGTGCCGAGGAGGGCGCCCCAGTTGTTCCACGCTTGTTTGCCGAGGGCAGTGGTGTCGAGGGTGGTGGTGAGGGTGCCATTGTCGGCGGTGAATTCGCCGGAGGTGTCACCGTCAGCGACGCTGAGGCCGATGCGGTGGGTGATGCCGGTGGCGGCGTTGGCGACCCAGGCGGCTTGGCCGAGTGTGAGCGCGGTGCCGTTGTAGCGGGTGGAGTAGCCGGTGAGCCAGCCGTCGGCGGTGATGGAGAACACGACGGCGGAGGAGATGACCTGGCTTTGGTGGTTGCCGAGGTTGGAGGTAAATTCGTTGCCGGCCGGGGTTTCGTCGGCGGGGTCGGTGTAGTCGTAGAGGCCGATGCGTTTGGCAACGGGGTTGGTGACGGTGGCGACCCAGAGGGCGGTGCCGTTATTACCGCTGCCTTGGTGATACTCAGTGCTGGTGCCATAGAGATAGCCAGTGTCGGTGAAGCCGCTGATGGAGCTGGCTTGAGAGCCGTAGCCTTCGAAGACGTTGCCGTAATTTTTGGTGAACTCGTCGCCAGTGAGGCCGAGGCGGATGATGGAGCCATTGCCGGCGACGCGGTTGACGAGCCAAGTGGCCTGACCTTTGGGCAAATCGTTACCGTTATAGCGGGTGGAGTAGCCGGCGAGGTAGGTGATGCCGCCGACGGTGACGGTGTATTGCAGATTGCTGGCGGAGGTGCCATTGCTGCTGACAAATTCGGGGGCGTCGAAGAAACCGTATTCAGTGGTCGTCACGGCCTGAACGCTGACCGTGAAGGTGAAAAGGATAAAGGCGATAGCGGGAATCCATCCGCTGATGGTGATTCCGCGTCCTGACATAGTTACTGGTCTAACAGTCATAACTGCTCTTAAATTTACTGGCAAGAGCAGAACTAACCGGCAACCGGGCCGGACAGGCTACTCCCACGCTTTATTTTTGCGATAAAGTTTTTCCGCCCCGGGAACCAATCCGGGACGCATGAGGAATTGTGGGCAGATATTCGGACTATGGGTTTGGCCTCGGCCCCGCCTTCACCCCCGAAGGGATTGGCTTTGCTCGCCTGATTTTGTCAGGCAATGGGGCGTTGTAACCCAATACCGCAGCGCAACTGTCGCCGATTCTCACGGCGTTTCCTGTGGCCACGACTCGTACTAATTTACAAAGAACTATGGGGGATGATGCGGAGTTTTTTTTGGTTGGCAAGAAATATTTTTAATTTTTTTTGGGAGGGGTGGCGTTCGTTTAATTTTCAGTGTTATGGCAGGTTTCTCTTAACATGGGCCAGTTCTTCCCTCCCCGTCATCCTGAGCGGAGCCGCGTAGCGGCGTAGTCGAAGGACCGGTCAGGCGCCATCCATCCGTTTGATTGCCATCAAGCCGCTGAGATTGGGCAAGCCGGTCCTTCGACTCCGCACCTGCGGTGCTCCGCTCAGGATGACGGGGAAACCGGCCGAGATTATGAGGAACTTGAGGAACTACTATAGTTGCGAAGACTGAAGGTTTTTTTCGGCTTTCCCATTTTTGTTTTGCCGCTAGGGTGAGGACGGTAGGCGGTCGCCCGCGCGAGCGGGAGGAAAGTCCGGACATCGCAGGGCAATCCGCCGGTTGAAAAACCGGACGCTGACGGTGAAGCGTCAGTGATGGAAAGTGTCACAGAAAACATACCGCCCGTGAGGGCAAGGGTGAAAAGGTGGTGCAAGAGACCACCGCGCGAAGGGTAACCGACGCGGCATGACAAACCCCGGATGGTGCAAGGCCGAACAGGAAGTTATGGCTGCCCGCCAGCCGCGAGGCGCTTCCGGGTAGGCCGCATAGATAAATGACCGCCACCCCGCGAGGGGTACAGAATCCGGCTTATCGCCACCTGAAGGGCGTCCGGGAGACCGGGCGCCCTTTTTTGGGGTTCGCGCCAAGAGGCAAATTAAGAACAACGACCTCGCGCAGAGACGCCAAGCCGCAAAGTTTTCTTTAACGCTGAACTACCCCGTCGGCTGGCGCCGCCACCCCTTCACGGAAGGGGAAGCGCCACCGCAATTCCCATTCATTAAAGGAGAATTAGCCGTTTCCAAGCCACGGGTGCAGCCGTTTCACCCTTGGGTAAAATGGTCTCACTCACGGGTGTGAAACCGCTTCCGTAGCGGGAAATGACCAAAAACCAACTTAGAATTTTGGACAGGATTAACCAGATGGACAGGATTTTCAAAAAAATGCTTTGCCTCTCAAAAAAATCATCCTGTGCATCCTGTAAATCCTGTCAAAAATAAACCTTTTACAACGAGAACATGGAGGAATTGGAGGAGGGCGGTTTAGCCAAGGTCAACTTGCTCCAATAACTCCATGAACTCTTGGTAAAAAAAGGTCAATCCCTAATCGTCACCACGGTGCCGAGGTCCACGTGTTGAAATATTTTTTCCGCCGCTGACGGTGACAGGCGGATGCAGCCGTGCGAGGCGGGGGAGCCGGGTAGTTCGCCGGCGTGCAGGCCCACGGCGCCGCAATTCAGTCGCATGAAGAACGGCATCAGCGCGTCGTTGTACAGGGTTGAGTGCCATTCCACGTATTTGTTAGTGATAACGAACTCGCCGCGCGGGGTCTCGTGGCCCTTGGCGCCGGTGGAGATGTCGGCGCGCAGCCACACCTCGCCGGCGCGGGTCACTGTCAGCCGTTGTTTTTTCAGGGAGATGCTGACGCTGAACTTTTGCGCGCCGGGTGTTTTGCCTAACAGGACTTGGATGACGGGCGTGTGCTGGTTGACGCAGGCGAGGTAAATCGCGGTCGTGGTGGTGCGCTCGGTCTTGCGGAATTTTTGCGCGCCGCGCGCGAGCAGCAGGCGCACCATGTCGAGGTCGCCGAGGCCGGCGGCCACCATCAGCGGGGTCACGCCGCCGTCTTTTTTCAAGTAATACTCCAGCGTCGCGTCGCCGACCGTGTTGAGGACGAAGCCGTCGTCGGCGGGCGAGTGCGCGGGCGTGTCAACGTCAGCGCCGGCGTCGAGCAACTCGCCGACCATGCCGCGATTGCGCGTGGCCACGGCCCAGATGATGGGCGGCTGGCCTTGGATGCCGCGCGCGTTGGGGCGCGCGCCGGCTTGCCATAAGATATTCAGCAGCGGCACGGCGTTGGTGACGGCCAGCGGCACGCGGTTTTCGTGGTCGGCGAGATTGGGGTCGGCGCCGGCGGCGAGCAAGTAGTTCACCCATCCGGCGTCACCGTCAGCGACGGTCCGCAACAGCGGTGTCCGGCCCGCCGCGTCCGGCCGGTTGATGTTCGCGCCGTGTTGCAACAGAAAATCGGCGGCGTCTTTTTTCCGCGCGGCGACGGCGGCGGCGAACGGGGTGACCCCGTCAGCGGTGGCGGCGTCGATGTCCATGCCGGTTTGCAAAAAAAGTTGCAGCCGGGCCGGGCCGCCCGCGCGCGCCTCTTGCACGAAGGCGTCCACCGTCAGCGGGACGTGTTGCCTCGCCAGCGCGCGGCGCGCTTGCAGCCGCTGACAGCCGGTCAGCGTCAGGCACAGCAAAATCATGCCGCTGACGGTGAGATATTTCATGCGTTCCCCAATGCTATCTGCTTTTCAAAATCCCGCAATCCGCTATCAATGACGGCATGGCTTTTCGTGAGGCGAGACCGTTTTTGCTTGGATTGTTAATCATCACCGTGGTCGGCGCGCTGCTGCCACATCCGTTTTGCTGGCTCGCGCCGGTGGCGGCGCTGTTGTTCGGCTACGTGCTGTGGTTCTTCCGCGACCCTGAGCGCATGCCGCCCGCCGACGGTGATGCCATTGTCAGCGCCGCCGACGGGAAGGTGATTTTCGTCGACGAAGTCGAGGAGCCGGCTTACTCGCGGCAAAAGATGAAGCGCGTCGCGGTGTTTTTGTCGGTGTTCGATGTGCATGTGAACCGGCTGCCCTACGGCGGCGTCATCAAAAAAATCACGCACCAGCCGGGCCAGTTCCTCGACGCGCGCGTGCCGGACATCGACGTGCGGAACGAGGCGATGAACTGGCTCGTCGCCACCGCGCGCGGCGACATCGTCATCCGCCAAATCGCCGGGCTTATCGCGCGGCGCATCGTCGCGTGGGCGCGGGAGGGCGACACGCTGACGGTGGGCGGGCGCTTCGGCATGATTCGCTTCGGCTCGCGCACGGATGTTTATCTGCCGCCGGAGTGCGCGGTGCTGGTCAAGCCCGGCGCGCGGGTCAAGGGCGGGCTGACGGTCATCGCCCGCTGGCCGCGCCGCTGACCGTGGAGTTGTTATGAAAGAAGAACACAAGATGGTTTATCTGCTGCCGAATTTGATGACGGCGGGCAATTTGTTTTTCGGCTTCGCCGCCGTGCTGAACATTTTCGAGGGCACCATCCGGCGCACCGCCGAGACGGGCGACTGGACGCAGTATTACCAAATCAGCTTGTATTGCATCATCGGCGCGTTCGTGTGCGACATGCTCGACGGGCGGCTGGCGCGGCTGGGCGGGACGGAAAGCCCGTTCGGGCGCGAGTTCGACTCGCTCGCCGACATCGTGTCGTTCGGCATCGCGCCGGCGCTGTTGATGTTCAAGATTGTGCTGTCGGAAATGCCGAACCGCATCGGCTGGGTCATCGCGTTTATTTATCTCGCGTGCGGCGCGCTGCGGCTGGCGCGGTTCAACGTGCTGTCCGCCAACCCTGACCAAAAGGGCCTGAAGGAGTTCACCGGCTTTCCGATTCCCGCCGCCGCCGGGGTCATCGCGTCCATCACGCTGACGCTGCTGCACGTTTACGAGCAGGAGCGGGCGATTGGCGCGTGGAAATATTTTTTGGCGGCGCTGATGCTGTTCCTCAGCTACATGATGTTCAGCAAGGTCCGTTATCCGAGTTTCAAGGCGCTGGACTGGCGCGCGCAATTGTCGGTGCCGCGCTTGCTGGCGTATGTGGTGGTGATTGGGGTGGTGATTATTTTTTATCGTTACGCGCTGGCGGTGTTGTTCGCGGGGTATTTGTTTTACGGGTTCGTGCGCCCGTATGTGTCGAAGAAATGGCGCGCGGATTTTGATGACGCCGAGGAAGAAATTCCCCTTCCGTGAAGGGGTGGCGCGGAGCGACGGGGTAGTTCAGCGTTAAGGGAAATTGGAAAGCTGAAAGCAGAAAGCTGAAATTATTTCTGTTTTCAGCTTTCGGCTTTCTAATTTCCCTTAACGCTGAACTACCCCGTCCGCTGGCGCGGCCACCCCTTCACGGAAGGGGAATTTGCTGGCGCAGGAGGCCGGGGCGGTGGGAGGGGGCCAGCGTCAGCACTTCCACTGCTAACAGCGAGGGCCCCTTACTCGTCACGAGTAAGCCCTTACTTGTCACGAGTAAGCCCTTACTTGCCACGAGTAAGCCCTTACTTGTCACGAGTAAACTCTTACTTGCCACGAGTAAACTCTTACTTGCCACGGGTAAGCTCTTACTTGCCGTAGACAAGTCCTTATTAATAGCCTATTTAACGGTACAATTCCGCCTCGTGCTGGCGTTGCTTTTCCAATAGTTCCTCCTGCCGTTGCAACGCCTCGGCTTGCTTTTTGAGGTCGGCGGGGGTGGGTTTGGCGAGTTGGCCAAGTTCGGCGGCCTGTTGCGTTCTGGCTTGCGGGCGCAGGAACAAGTCGACGCGACGGAAAATGCCGTCCTCGTCTTGGTAAAATTTCGGGCGGTAGAGGTACAGACGGGATTCCGTGGCGCCCGCTTTTTGGTCAGGCTCGGCGTCCGGCGCGGACAAGTCGCTGATGTTGGGAATGGCTGGCGCGCGACCATCGGCGTCCTTCAAGATGGACGGGTCGGGGCCGGGGCGTTCGATTTCGCGATAGGAGGTGAACACATGGTCGGCGGGCCGGGCGCTGACGAGCAGGTCCTTGGTCTGGTCCGGCGGGGCGAAGTCGGTGACCGTCAGCGGTTCGCGGATTTTTTCGGCCAGGGTGAAATTCCATTCGGACGGGTCGCCGTAGCGGATATTTTCCGGCTCCAGCGCGTTGCTGAAACGGTCGAGTTTCGACGCGCGCCAGCCGAGGTAATCGCCGCTCCGCAACCATTCGACCGCGGACGGCAACCAGACCCCGCCAGGCACCCAAGCCCAGCCGCCGCTAACGGTGCCGCGCTTGGTCCAGTAACCATAGTGGTCGGTCGCCCACGAGCCACGGTCAGCGCCCTGCCAAGTCCAGCCGTAATCGGTGTAGCGCCACTGACCGTGACGGTACGGTGCCCAGCCCGGCGGGACGGTCGGCTGGTAGATGAATTTATGCGCGGCGTTTTCCTGCCATGCGCCGGAATTTTTCACCGCCTCAATGACCAAGTCAAAATCCACGCGCGGCTGCTCCGCCCGGACACTCAGGCCAAGCCCCGCCGCGCCCACCATCGCCAATAACCAAACGCGCATCCGTCATCAATAGCGCGTTTGGCAAAAAACACAATCCCCGCTTGCTTTTTGCGCGCGGGGCGGCAAGCTATCCGGCCTATGCCGATTATTGATATGCCGTTGGAGGAACTCCACCAATACCAGGGTCGCAATCCGCGGCCCGCTGACCATGATGCTTACTGGGCGCGCGCGCTCGCCGAGCTGGACGCCACGCCGCCGGCGCCGGTGTTCGCGCCGAGCCACGAGTTGCGGGCGGCGAACGCGGAGTGTTTTGACTTGTGGTTCACCGGGGTGCGCGGGGCGAGGATTCACGCGAAGTTCATCCGCCCGAAACGGCGCGCGGGGAAATGCCCCGCCGTGTTGCAGTTCCACGGGTATACTTGCAACGCGGGGGATTGGCTGGAGAAACTCGCCTACGTCAGCGAGGGCTACGTTTACGCGGCGTTGGATTGTCGCGGGCAGGGCGGGAGCAGCGAGGACCTAGGCGGGGTCAAGGGCAACACGTTTCGCGGGCACATCATCCGCGGGCTGGACGACCAGCCGGACAATTTGCTCTTCCGGCATATCTTCCTCGACTGCGCGCAACTGGCCCGCATCATCCTCGCGCTGCCGGAGGTGGACGCGGACAAGGTGATGGCGTTCGGCGGCAGCCAGGGCGGGGCGCTGACCGTCGCGTGCGCCGCGCTGGAGCCGCGCATCCGGCGGGCGGCGCCGGTATATCCGTTCCTGAGTGATTATCTGCGGGTGTGGGAAATGGATTTGGCGAAGGACGCCTATCAGGAAATCGCCGATTACTTCCGCTGGTTCGACCCGCGGCATGAGCGGAAGGAGGAGATTTTCCGCACGCTGGGGTATATTGACATTCAACATCTCGCGCCGCGCATCAAGGCGGACGTGCTGATGTTCACGGGGTTGATGGACACGGTATGTCCGCCGAGCAGCCAGTTCGCGGCGTACAACAAGATGACTTGCCCGAAGCGGGTGTTGATTTATCCTGACTTTCGGCATGAGTCGCTGCCGCAGAGCAGTGACTTGATATTTAATTTCCTGACCGGGGCGGACGCCGCGCCGCGCCCGTCATCCTGAGCGATGAGCGAAGCCCCGACGAATTCCCCTTCCGTGAAGGGGAATTTGCTGGCGCAGGAGGCCAGAGCGGTGGGGGGCCGGCGTCAGCGCTGCCACTGCTAACGACGAGGAACCAATGTGGAATGGCGGTGGCGGGTGGTAGGCGCAAAATAATTCCCCGTCCGTGAAGGGGTGGCGCGTAGCGACGGGGTAGTTCAGCGTTAAGAGCAATACCCAAACCAAACGCTGAAC
>JAISCS010000049.1 GCA_031265365.1 Verrucomicrobiales bacterium | reverse complement strand
CTGTTTGCTGTTTGCTGTTTGCTGTTTGCTGTTTGCTGTTTGCTGTTTGCTGTTTGCTGTTTGCTGTTTGCTGTTTGCTGTTTGCTGTTTGCTGTTTGCTGTTTGCTGTTTGCTGTTTCATATAGCACAATAATATTGTTTTTATGGAAAGAAAGCAAGCAAAATTTTTGAATATTTTGAAAATATTTTCGATACTTGTTTGAGGTCGCAACGCTGAAACACCCCGGCGCTCCGCGCCACCCCTCTACGAGCAGGGAATTTCGTGGTTAAAACCCTCTGCGTCTCAGCGGCTCCGCGCGAACATCAAAATTCCCCTTCCGTGAAAGGGTGGGCGCTGGCGATCGCGCTTGCATTGCTTTCGGCGGGGTATCCAAATGTTTGTGCCGAAAAGGAAATGGTTGTATTCTTTGGAAAAAGGTGGATAGTCGTGTGGTGTTGGAAAAGGGCGGGTGGCCGGGTCAAAAAAATAGGTGAAAGGATATGGTTATGTTAAAATCTAAGTTAAATCAGTTGGTGTCGTTCGCCAAGTTGCAGCGGGAAAATCATTTCGAGTTCTATCATCGGTTCATTATATCGCCGAGAATGGCGGGGTATGGTCGCGTGGCCCGGTAGTGTTGCCCCAGGTGAGGGGGGCGGCGCGGATGTTGGTTGCGCGGCCGGGATGATGCGATATTTAATGACAATTAGGAGTAATAATATGAAGAATCGTGAGCGAACTTTGGCGGTGTTGCATTATGCGCCGTATGACCGGTTGCCGGTGGTGCATTTTGGTTATTGGCCGGAGACGTTGGAGAAATGGTGCGCGGAGGGGCATTTGACCAAGGCGGAGGTGGCCGAGTATCGTGAGGGGAATGCGTTGCCCGCGGAGCAAGCCATCGCGCGGAAGTTGGGGTTTGATTTCGGGTGGAGTATGCAGGCGTGGGTGGATGCGAAGGTGATGCCGCCGTTTGAGGAGCGGGTGTTGGAGCGGCGGGCGGATGGGTTGATTGTGTATCGCAATAGTAATGGGTTGATTGAGGCGAAGGTGGAGGGGACGGTCTCGATTCCGGCGACGGTCGGCTCGACGCTGACGGACCGGGCGTCGTGGGAGCGGGAGTTTAAGTGGCGCTTGCAAGCGAACCCGGCGCGGCATGAATCGGCGGAGCGGTTGGCGGAGTTTAAGGCGGCGTGCGCGGTGGCGGTGGATTATCCGACGGGGGCGTACAGCGGGAGCCTCATCGGCGCGGTGCGGGATATGCTGGGGGTGGAGGGGATGTGTTATATGCAGGCTGATGATGAGGAGTTGTTTCGAGAGATTGTGGAGACCATCGGGGGGTTGTGTTACGAGAATATCAAGGTGGTGTTGGAGACGGGGGCGCGGATTGATTTTCTGCATTTTTGGGAGGACATTTGTTTCAACAACGGGCCGCTGATTAACCCGCGGACGTTTGAGGAATTGCTTGCGCCGCGGTACCGGCAAATCGCGGACTTGGCGCGGGCGCACGGGGTGGATTTTATCTCGGTGGATTGCGATGGGTTGGTGGACAAGCTGGTGCCGATTTGGCTGGCGAGCGGGGTGAACATTATGTTTCCCATCGAGGTGGGGACGTGGAACGGGAGCATCGGCCCGTGGCGGGAGCAGTATGGGCGCGCGGTGCGTGGGGTGGGGGGGGTGCGCAAGGCGGTGTTGGCGCGGGACCGGGCGGCGGTGGACGCGGAGGTTGAGCGGCTGAAGCCGCTGGTGGCGTTGGGGGGCTACATCCCGTGCCCGGACCACCGGCTGCCGCCGGAATCGAAGTGGGAGCTGGTGCAATATTATTGCGAGCGGGTTCGGGAATTGTGAGTTTTGGCAGTTGAGCCGCGCCCGTCGCGCCGCCTTGCTGTTATTGACACAAACCTTGGCCTCACCCGCGCATTGAACGCAGTACTTTCGGCTTCAGCGGCGTGGTGGTGGCGGTGGGGCGGAATTGACGTTGGTAGTGCCCCGGCGTTTGTCCGGTGAGCCGGTGGAAGACTTTGGTGAAGTACACGCGGTCGCCGAAACCGCATTTGTCCGCCGCGTCATCGATGATAATCTTCGGGTTTTTCAATAGTTCCTTGGCGTAGTCGATGCGCTTTTGCCGGATGTGAGAGCTGAGGTCGAGGCCGGTGTGTTTTTTGAACTTGCGGCTGAGAAAGTCGGGGTGACAGCGCAGGTGGGCGGCGATGTTTTTGATGTTGAACGGGCGCTTGAGGTTAGCTTCCACGTAACGCATGGTTTCCTTGATGATGTAAGGCAGGGGCGGGATGGTGATGAGTTTGTCCAGCGCGGCGCCGTTGCTGGTGATGATTTCCTGATACCAGTACGCCGAGTCTTTCAGCGTGCGTTGCTGGGTTTGGTAATCCACGTGCACCAGCCCGAAGCGGTGCCGGTAGCCTTGGTGCCACTCGAAGTTGTCCATCAGCGACCAGTGAAAATAGCCGCGCACGGCCACGCCGTCCCGCAACGCGCGGCGCAGTTCCAGCAGGTGCCGGCTGATGAACTCGACGCGGTTCGCGTCGTGCACATGGCCGTCGAAGCAAGGGCAATCGGAGGCGCTGGACATGCCGTTTTCCATGATGACCAGCGGCAGCCGGACGTGTTCGTGCAGGAAGCGCGGCGTCCAGTACATCGCCGCCGGCGTCCAGCGCCAAAAGTAATCCGTGTGCGGATGACCGGGCGGGAGGTTGACGATGACCGGGTTGCCGTTCGCGTCCGCCTTGATGGGGTTGGCGGCGAAAATGTTGCAGCCGTAAAAGTCCAGCGGTTGATGGATGATTTGCAGGTCCGCCTTGGTGAACTTGGGCACGGCGGAGCCGTAGGCTTTGAGGCCGTCCTCCGGGTATTGGCCGAACAGCGCGGCGTCGGAGAACCAGCGGTTGTTCCACAGGCCGCCGGGGCTGACGCTGAAGGTGGCCCGCCGCGCGGCGTCGACGCACTCCGGCGTGTCGTCGAGCGGGTAATAACTCACCACGCCCGGCGACCAGCCGACGGATGGTTGGCGGCGGGCGCGGGCGCGGATGGTCTCCACCGCGCGGCCGTGCGCGAGCAGGGCGTGGTGGGCGATGAGCAGCAGCTCTTTCAGGCTGCACTTGCCGCCCGGCGCGTGCTCGCCGGTCTGGTAGCCCATGCCGATGAACGTTTGCAATTCATTTATCGTGCTCCAGTTCGTGACCCGGTCGGAAAGTTTGTTGACGACGGCGGCGGTGAATTTGGCGAACCACCCCGGCATCTCCGGGTTAAGCCAGCCGCCGCGCAGGTGCAGGTGGTAGGGCAAATCCCAGTGGTAGAGCGTAATCCACGGCTCAATGCCCGCGGCGAGCAACTCGTCCACCAGCCGGTCGTAAAAATCCAGCCCGGCTTTGTTGACCGAGCCGTTGCCGTTGGCCAACACGCGCGCCCAGGACACGGAAAAATTGTACGCCTGCAACTTCAGCCGCGCCATCAACGCCACGTCTTCCTTGTAGCGGTAATAGTGGTCGCACGCCACATTGCCGTTATGGTCCTCCCAGACGTTGCCGGCTTGCTGGGAGAAACGGTCCCAGATGGACGGGCTTTTCCGGTTTTCATTCCAAGCGCCTTCCACTTGATAAGCCGAAGTGCCGGCGCCCCAGACGAAGTTGGCGGGAAACATCATGCGCGCATTCTACCCATAAGCGTGGTGGATGGAAACCTATTTTGCCACGCCCTTACAAGTTCTCCCCGTTCGCCGCAATCACCCCGCGATACCACCGCGCCGAATCCTTCAACGTCCGCCGTTGCGTCGCGTAATCCACATGCACCAAGCCGAACCGGTGCTTGTACCCCGACCACCACTCGAAGTTGTCCAGCAGCGACCAATGGAAATAACCGCGCACCTCCGCGCCATCCCCGGCGGCGCGCCGCAACTCGCGCAGGTAACGCCGCGTGAAATCAATCCGCGCCCCGTCATGCACCGCACCGTCCGCGTCCACCCAATCATGCCCCGACATCCCGTTCTCCGTAATCACCACCGGCAGCCGGTACCGCTCCGCGATAAACTTCACGCCCCAGTACAAACACTCCGGCGCCACCGGCCAATCCAGCAACGTCGCCGCCCGCCCCGGCGCGGCGGGCACAATCTCCGGCGCGCCATCGGCGGCGGCGCGGATGGTGTAGCCTTGGTAAATATTGCACCCGTAAAAATCCAACGGCTGCCTCATTAACTCAAAATCCGCCGGCTTTCCCTTCGGCGCGGCGGCGCCGTACAAGCGCAACCCCGCCTCAGGATAACCGCCGAGCAGCGCCGGGTCGCTCCACCACGTGTTGTTCCAAATCGACTCCTGCACCGGCAGGCCCGGCCCGCCCATGCCCGCCATCACGCGCCACGCCGCGTCCACATCAGCGGCGCTGGCGCTGGCGGGGACCGTTGGCGAGTTCGCCTGCGCCCAGCCGACCACCGGCGTCTGCCGCGCGCGCGCGCGAATCACCTGCACCGCCGCGCCGTGCGCCATCAGCGCGTGATGACCGGCGAGCAACATCTCGCGCAACCCCAGCCGCAACCCCGGCATACACCAACCGTGCCAATGCCCCGCGCCGATGTAACATTGCGGCTCGTTGACCGTCATCCACTTCGTCACGCGGTCGGACAACTTATCCACCAGCACCGCCGCGTAATCGGCGAACCAGCGCGGGCTGTCCGCGTTCAACCAACCGCCGCGCAAAAACAACTCGTACGGATAATCCCAATGGAACAACGTCACCCACGGCTCAATGCCGGCGGCGAGCAACCCGTCCACCAACCGGTCATAAAACGCCAGCCCCCGCTCATTCACCGCGCCGGTGCCGGCGGGCATGACGCGCGGCCAGCACACGGAAAACCGGTACGCGCGCAAGCCGATTTCCGCCATCAGCGCCACATCCTCGCGCCAGCGGTGATAATGGTCGCACGCCGTGTCGCCGGTGTGGTTGTGATAAATAATGCCCGGCGTATGCGTGACCATATCGCACACCGACTCCCCCTTCCCGTCCTCATTCCAAGCCCCTTCGATTTGATACGCCGACGTCGCCGCCCCCCACACAAAATCCTTGCGAAAACTCATAGGGGAACAAACTAGCCGGCGTGGCGGGCCGAGGTTAGTCAATCACCGAATGCTTATGTGTCATTTCCCGACGGGGCGCCACAACGGCGACCAATTCCCCTTCCGTGAAGGGGTGGCCGCGAATGCGGACGGGGTAGTTCAGCGTTTCAGAAACCACCCGGCCCGAACGCTGAACTACCCCGTCGGCTGGCGCCGCCACCCCTTCACGGAAGGGGAATTGGTCGCCATGATGGACGCCGCGGTCAAGCTCCCCGCCGGCGGCGGCGCAGGAGGGCGAGCAACCCGCCACCGCCCAGCAACAGCGCCCAGGTGGACGGTTCGGGGATGGCGATGATTTGTACTAGGTTTAGCGGCTGGGCGTTCCCCCAACTCCAAATAACCAAGGTCTCGTCTTGACTGATGGTGATGGAACTAAAATCCACATAATTGACCCCATCTATCCATGTATTGCTGTTAAAACTCGCGCCGTTAGTTATTATTTTTTCCTTGCTCGCGTCCACATTATACCAATCGTCAGTATTAAAATCAGACACGGTAAAATAACCAACCTCAGTCTGCGCCGGCGACGCTTCCGAAGTTCTTGCGGAAACCAGAAACAGATTGTATTGCCCGGCAGCCAAACCGCTGACGGACACGGAAGTACCAGCGCCATAAGTGCCAATTACCCCATAACGGCCGGGCGCCGTGCCGTCAAACAAACTGTCAACGCCGTAGTTGTAAGTTCCGAGATAATTTGCCAATGGCGAGGTAGCTCCCCGGGTCTGCAACCCCTTATCTGCGTCGTTCCGCGTAGAACCAACGTCAACGATGACAGACCCGATAGTGGTATCCACGCTGACGGTACTCCAGATTTCCCCAGCCAAACCCGCCGGATTATATTTGGCATCGTCGTAAGGAGATGCAACGGCAGTCGTGCCGAAATTGATGAGCAGATTCTCCGCGTGCACCATCGCCGACAATGACAGCCACGCGCCGATTACCACGAATAAGTTTAGCTTTTTCATAACGCCACCAACCTAAACTTTTGTTAATGCCCGCCTAGCTGTTCACTGTTTCTTTATGTGCCGTTTGCTGACGGCCCCGCGCGCATGGTTGCGCCATACAACCGCGCGGTTGCGCTCCGCAACCGTGCGGCCGCGCCTCACAACCGCACGGCCGCGCCCCGCAACCGCGCGGTTGTGCCCCGCAACCGCACGGCCGCGCCCCGCAACCGCACGGCCGCGCCCCGCAACCGCGCGGCCACGCCCCGCAACCGCGCGGCCACGCCTCGCAACCGCGCGGCCACGCCCCGCAACCGCGGAGGTTATGCCACGCAACCATGCGGTTGCGCCGCGCAACCACGGCTATCCCATTGGCCGGGCAGCGGCCTCAGCCCCTGCGGGGCACGGCGGAACGCTGAAACACCCCGTCGGCTCCGCCGCCACCCCTCTACGAGAGGGGAATTTGCTGACGCGGGGCATGGTCGCTGAGGATTGCCACAGCGTGAGAGATTCCCCTTTACGAGAGGGGAATTTGCTGACGCAGAACATGGTTGATGAGGGTTGCCTTAGCGTGAGAGATTCCCCTCTCGTAGAGGGGTGGCCGCGCCAGCGGACGGGGTGTTTCAGCGTTGGGCGTGCCCCGCCGGGGTTAACTATAAATAACCGTGGGTTCCGGGCCGGCAGACGGTCCCTCTCCCCACGGTTATGCATGGTTCAGCCCCTGCGGGGCAATTATTTTTTATAATTTATCCTTGCGCCACCCCCGCCGGGCTGCTACGTTTACCGGCCTTATGAACAGACACAAAGATTATTTGCCGGAACGTTTTAGTGATTATGCCAACTGGTACCGCGTGTTTTACGCCATCCTCTCCACTGATGATTTTTACAAGGAACTGGGCGTCCCCGCCGAACGAATACCGGTCTTGCAAAAATTCGCCGAGGGCACCGACCGCTTGAACCGCCTCGCGGAAATGCTCGACCAATATAAACAGGATATGACCAAGTGCCGCCGCGAATATCGCAAGGAGCCTTACGCCACCCAAATCCCCGCCCCCAATTTCCCCGGCTTGCCGGTGGCTGACACGGCCAAACTGGCCGCCGGCTCGGAGCCTTACGCCCGCGAGACCGTCCGCATCATCATCGCCCACGGTTGCGATATGGCGACGCGCGAAAAACTCGGCATCGTCGGCGCGGAAATCACCCCCGTCACCGCCACCGCCCAGCCCACGGTCAAATTCATCCGGCAAAACGGCAACCATGTCGAGGGTCACGTGGAACTGCACGGCCACCTCGGCGGCTACAACGCCTATGCCGACCGCGGCACTGGCACGATGGTTTGGTTCGGCCATTTCAATCACGCGCACTTCATGGACGGCCACGCCTTGCCCGCTGAAAAGCAGGACTGGCACTACGAATTCATCTTCACTGACGATGACGAAATCGGCATCGCCAGTCTCCGGTACCCCGTCACCGTCAAGCGGTTGATTGAATAATCAGCCCGCCCTAATCCTGTCATGCCCGAATTATCATCAGCGCGGGAGTGGCAGCACTTGTCGTGGAGTTACGCCGCCAAACCGGATGATGGCGCGGGGACGCCGTCGTTGTTGGAGCAATTCATGGCGCAGCTGCGGCAGCGGACGGGCTGGCAGGTGAGTTTCGACGATTTGACCGGCGGGGACTGCGGCATTCACAGTGAGGTGCCGGAGTTGCGCCTGAGCTTGGCGTACCAGTGCCATTTGACGTGCAAGTTGTGCGTATTCGCGCGCCGCTCCAACGACGGGTCGATGGCGTGCGTCCGCAACAAGCTGGCGGTGAATCGCGTCGTCCTGCGCCGCCAGCGCGGCCTGGCGGGGCTGTGCCACCTGGGGTTGTTTGAAATCGTGGAGCCGCTGGTGTTTCGCCAGGTGGTGCTGGGCGTGTTCTTCTTCGGCTCGGTGGTGCTGCGGGAGCGGCGGCGCGAGTCGCGCGCGCGCGTCCGCCGTTATTGCCAGCGGCACGGGTTGGCGCCGGCGGGTTATTTGCGGCGGCTGGAGGCGCTGCCGGTGGTGGCGGCGCGCGCGGTGCCGGAGTATCGCGCCATGCTGCTGCCGCTGGTCGGGCTGGCGCGGTATATTTGCGAGAACGCGGGGGTGCGGCCGGAGTTGTACCAGCGCAAGCCGCTGATGTTCCCGTACTCGAACTGGCTCGGCACGCCGTATTTGGTGAAGGCGACGGTGAACCACGTCAACCGGCATTTGTCGGAGCCGTTCAACGTGAAGCAAATCGCCGACGCGCTGAAGTGCCATCCCGATTTCCTCAGCCGCAAGTTCAAGGAGCACACGGGGCGGAACCTCGGCGATTACTTGCGCGACTTGCGGGTGGAGCGCGCGAAGTCATTGTTGCACAATCCGAAAATCAGCGTGGAGCACGCGGCGGGGCTGGCGGGGTTTTCCGACCGCATTCATTTCAGCAAAGTCTTCCACCGCGTCACCGGCCAGACGCCGTTGCGGTACAAGCAGCAGTGCCTGCGGCAATCGTCGGGAAACCGCACTTAGTTAATCGGCCGGCGGCGGTCGCGGGCGGGGTGTCAGGTTGATGGCGATGGATTGGGAGCCGTCCACCATGCTCCTGCGTGAGCAAATTCCCCTTCCGTGAAGGGGTGGCCGCGGAGCGGACGGGGTAGTTCAGCGTTAAAGGGACCTCGCCCCAACGCTGAACTACCCCGTCGCTCCGCGCCACCCCTTCACGGAAGGGGAATTAAATTCCACTGTTCACGGGATAGAACCTAAACAATCAATCGACGCATTGCCGCAAATTAGCCTTGCCAGCCGGCGGCGGGTCGTTAGTGTCATGCCCCGTGATTAACGATTACTTGCCGATTATTTTTCAACTGGTCATCGCGCTGGGCGTCGCCCTCGGCGGCGTGGGCTTGTCGCTGTTGCTGGGTAAAAAAGGCCGCGTGAATGCCGCGAAGAACGCCGCTTACGAGTGCGGCAAAATCGTGCCCGTCCGACCGCTGCCGCGCTTCTCGGTGAAATTTTACTTGGTGGCGATGATTTTCATCCTGTTCGATATTGAGGTGATTTTCATGTACCCGTGGGCGGTGGGTTATTTGCAGAGCGTCAGCGCCAACGGCGTCGGCGTGTTTTGGGCGATGGCGGCGTTCGTGGCGGTGTTGGAAATCGGCCACTTGTACGCTTGGCAAAAGGGCGTGTTCGATTGGAACAAGCGCTGACAGTCCGGCTGCGGGAGCGCGTCACCGCCAGCGGCGGCTCCATCCCGTTCTCCGCGTTCATGGAGGATTGCCTTTATCATCCGGATTTCGGTTATTACGCGACCGGGCGCCAGGTCGTCGGCCGGGCCGGGGATTTTTACACCAGCGTTTCCACCGGCGCGTTGTTCGGGCGTTTGCTGGCGGACGGGTTTTACCAAGTCTGGCTGGAATTGGGGCGTCCGGCGGCGTGGCAAATCGTCGAGCAAGGGGCCAATCGCGGTGACTTGGCCGCTGACGTTCTGGCGCGGCTGCGCGAACTGGACGCGGCGGCGTGGCGGGCTTGCGAGTATGTCATCGTCGAGCCGTTTCCCGCGCTGCAAGAGGCGCAGCGGCGGACGCTGACGGTGGCCGGTTGCGCGGAAAAACTCCGGCTGGCGCCGTCACTGTCAGCGTTGCCGGGGCACTCCATTCGCGGCGTGTTGTTCAGCAACGAATTGCCCGACGCCTTTCCGGTGCGTTGCGTGAAGTTCGGCGGCGGACGCTGGCTGGAGCGGCGCGTCGCGTGGGACGCTGGCGGTGAGAAATTTGTCTGGCACGAGGAGCCGTGCGCGCCGGAATTATGGTCAACCATTCAAGAATGGCAAATCCCGGCGCTGGAAGGATATTGCGCCGAGGTTTCGCCGCTGATGGTGAAGTGGGCGGGGGAGGCGGCTTCACGACTGTCAGCGGGAATTTTTCTGACGATTGATTACGGCGGAACGAGTGAAGAATTGTACCGCCTCGACCGTCCGGCGGGCACCCTGCGCGCCTATCGTCAGCATCAGCAAATGACGGAGGTGTTAGCCGCGCCGGGCGGGCAAGACCTGACGGCTCACGTCAATTTCACCCGCCTCATCGTCAGCGGCGCGCGGCACGGCTTGCGCCTGCAAGAATACAGCGACCAGCATCATTACTTGGTCAAGCTCGGCCAACTGCGTTTTTTCAAGGAAATGGAACACGCCCCGTCAGCGAAACTCCTGCGCGAATATCAAACCCTGACGCACCCGTCCACCCTCGGCACCGTTTTCAAAGCGCTGACGATGACGGTTTAATTACCTGCGTCCCGCCGCGCACCGATCTGGCTTTCGGCCTTTAGCTATCGACAGCCTCCTCTTTTTTTGTTGACTGTTTGCGAAAACCAGCAAGAATTGCGCCTGTTAACGATTCCTCGGATGAACATGCAGCGTTAGCTCAGTGGTAGAGCATCACCTTGACACGGTGGGGGTCAGAGGTTCAAGCCCTCTACGCTGCACCAGCTTTTTTATCATGAAAATTACCGAATTGTACCAGCGGTTGTTGGCTTGTGACTTGTGCCCGCTGATGGCGAAGCCGGTGGTGTCGGGCCGGCCGGTGATGAGCAAGGTGATGTTGATTGGCCAGGCGCCGGGTATCAAGGAGCCGCTGTTGATGAGGCCGTTCGCGTGGACGGCGGGGAAGACGATGTTCAAATGGTTCCGCGAGGCGTGGGGGGTTGAGGAGGAGACCTTTCGCGCGCGGGCGTACATGGCGGCGGTATGCCGGTGTTATCCGGGGAAAAATCCGAAGGGCGGTGACCGGGTACCCGCTGACGATGAGATTGACAAATGTTCGCATTGGCTCAAGGCGGAATTTGCGATTTTGCGACCGGCGCTGATACTGGCCGTTGGCAAGCTGGCCATCCGGCAATTCGTCGAGTTTGAGAAATTGAACGAGGTTGTGGGGCGCATCGTCAGCGTGGAGAAATTTTCCCGGCGGGTGGATGTCGTGCCGCTGCCGCATCCGTCGGGGGCCTCGACTTGGCACCGGATGGAGCCGGGGAAGACGTTGTTGCGGCAAGCGCTGACGCTGACGGCACGGCATCCGGCGTTTCAGGAAACTTTTGACCATAAGAATTTTTACAAGGAGAGCGTGGAGTTAATGGCGGTTGGTTGTTAGATTGAATAATATTATTCTCCGATAACTCCATGTCCTCTTGGTAAAAAATGTCATGCTCACATTCAAAAACTTGGTTTTGGATTCACCGTTGATATTGGCGCCGATGGCGGGGTTTACCAATTTGCCGTTTCGCGCGGCGGTGCGGAGTTTGGGCGGGACGGGGCTGACGGTGACGGAGTTGGTCAATGCGCGCTCGATTTTGGAGTTGCATCCGAAGGCGTTGCGGATGATTGCCGCCGCTGACGGTGACCGGCCGTTCGGGGTGCAGTTGTTTGGCGCGGATATCGGCGAGATGCGTGACGCGGCGCGGTTTTTGGCGGACCTTGGCGTGGATTTGATTGACCTGAACATGGGCTGTCCGTCGCCCAAGGTGAATGCTTGCGGTGGCGGGGCGGCGTTGCTGCGGGATGAGGCGCTGATGGTAAGAATCGCTGCTGCCGTCGCGGGCGCGGTGGCGCTGCCAGTGACGGTGAAGTTGCGGCTGGGTTGGGATGATGACCGCATCAGCGCCCCGCGTGTTGCGCCGCTGCTGGAGCAGGCGGGTGTGGCGGGCATCACCGTGCACGGGCGGACGCGGGCGCAAGGTTACGCGGGGAAGGTGAATCTTGACGCCATCGCGGAGACGGTCGGCGCCGTGCGGATTCCGGTCGTCGGCAACGGTGATGTTCGCAGTCACGCGGACGCGACGCTGATGATGCGCGTGACGGGGTGCGCGGGGGTGATGATTGGACGCGCGGCGCTGGGTAATCCGTTTATTTTCCGCGACACGCTGCGGTTCATGCGGACGGGTGAAACGCCGCCGCCGGTGACGGCTCGGCAAATGCTGGCGTTCATGCACGAGCATTTCGCGCTGGCGGTCAGGTTTTTGGGTGAGGAGGACGCTTGCCAATTATTCCGCAAAGTGGTCGTCGGTTACAGCGGGCATTTTGCCCATCGTCAGCGCTGGCGTGTGGAGATGCAGCGGCTCACTACTGTCAGCGAGTACTGGGAAATTGTCGCGCGGCTGGCGGGGGGGGGGGAGTTCTAACGCTGAAACACCCCGCCGGCTTGCGCCGCCACCCCTCTACGAGAGGGGAATTTTTACGCTGACGCCGAGACAACCTCACAGGCCATGCCCCTGCGCGAGCTAATTCCCCTCTCGAAGAGGGGTGGCGGCGCAAGCCGACGGGGTGTTTCAGCATTCTGTGCTGGTCGTGTTGGGTGTATTGGTGCTTCGCGCTTGCCGGGACACAGGCAGGATTGCCTGTGCTACGTTGGGTGGCCGCGTATGCGGACGGGGTAGTTCAGCGTTAGACGAATACATACCTTCGCTTTCGGTGCGCGGTGTGATATATTACGGGTATGAGATTGAAAATATGGTTGTTGGCGCTGACGTTGTCGGCGGCGGGGGCTTGGGGGCAATGGCTGGAGTTCAGGCCGGCAGCGCATCCACTGGAGGGGAAACCGGCGCCGGATTTTACGCTGGAAGATGCGAACGGGAAGAAGGTGTCACTGTCGGCGTTGAAGGGGAAGATGGTGGTGTTGGATTTTTGGGCGACGTGGTGCCCGCCGTGTGTGGAGGGTTTGCCGAAGATTTGGCGGGTGATGCAGATGCATCCAGGGGTGGTATTTTACGCGGTGAATTTGCAGGAGAGCAACGCTGACGTTGAGAAGTTTTTGCAAATGGAAAAACTGGCCAAGCTGCCGGTGTTGCTGGACAAGGATGGCAAGGTGGCTAATGCGTACCAGGTGACGGGTATCCCCGAAACGGTGATTATCGGCAAGGATGGCGTGATTCGCAAAATCCATGTCGGTTTGATGAAGGACGTGAAAAAGGAGCTGGGGGCGGTGTTAAAATAAGCGGTGTTTTTCGGGTATTACTTTCGGCAATTTTTTTATCTAAATGTTTGACAAGCATCTGACATTTCGTTAAAAAAATCGCCATGTTCGTTCTGCTGTCTACTGACCCGCTAACCGTTCGGCGATTCGGCGATTCGGCGATTCGGCGATTCGGCGATTCGGCGATTCGGCGATTCGGCGATTCGGCGATTCGGCGATTCGGCGA
>JAISCS010000047.1 GCA_031265365.1 Verrucomicrobiales bacterium | reverse complement strand
TCAGCGCCCTGCGCCTGAACGAGACCGGCGCGACGTTGGACTATCTCGCCATCAGCGTCCGGCACGAGGCGTTACTGCGCGCCGCCGACGCTCACCTCACCGCCGCGCTGGACGCCATCGCCAGCGGCGCGGCGCCGGAGTTCATCAGCAGCGACCTGCGGCTGGCGCTGGCAGCGTGCGGCCAAATCGTCGGCACCGTCACCAACGAGGATGTGCTCGACCGAGTGTTTCAAAACTTTTGCCTTGGGAAGTGAACGAGTGCGGCACATTGCAGCGGTGTGTGGCAGGCGCAGCATAATTCCCCTTCCGTGAAGGGGTGGCGCGGAGCGACGGGGTAGTTCAGCGTTAACGGAAACAACCAAAACCGAACGCTGAACTACCCCGTCCGCTACGCGGCCACCCCTTCACGGAAGGGGAATTTGCTCGCGCAAGGGTCAAGGTCTGTGGATTGGTCTCAGCGGCAGCGCTTCCATTGCCAACGGCGAGGAACCTGAAATAATCCGCCGCTGACAGTGTGCGGCTTTGCCGCTGTTGTTCAGGGCACAGGCAGGATTGCCTGTGCTACGTTGGGCGGGATGGTCCGGCGCCGTCTGCGAATGTTCACCATCAGCGCCAGCAACACCGCCCCCGCCGCCAGCAGCAGCACGGCGGACGGCTCCGGGATGACGCGCAGTTCCACGGCGAAATCGGTGTAATCAATATGGTAAAGGTTGGCGCCGATTTGCACCTCGTCATTGGCAAAGTGGCCGCTGAGGATGGACGCGGATTGCAGGACGGTGAATATAGTGTCCACCGCCACCGGTAGCGACGCCTCATCCACGCCCGCCGCCAACCACGCGACGCCCTCCCCCAAATTCACTGCCGTCGCGTTCAGCAAATCCGCCGCGGGCGCGCCGCTGTCAATGTCTATCCGCAATTCACCGCCGGTGAACGTCAGCGTCCCCACCGTTAGCGCGCCGACCGCGCCATCTCCGCCCGGCACCAGCACGCCGCCGTTGACGGTGACCGTCGCCGCCGTGTTGATGGTGCCGCTGCCGCCGAGTTCCGCGCCCGCGCTGACACTGACCGCCGTTGTGCCCGCCAGCGCGCCGTCCACCAACAGCGTCCCGCCGCCGACGGTGGTGCTGCCAGTATAAGTGCTTTCCCCCGTCAGCCGCCACACGCCCGCGCTGTTCACCGTCAGCGAGGTTTTGTCGCGCCGTATTTCAGTATCTCCATCAACCACCACGTAATCTATAATGACGCCGCTGACGGTGCTGGTGCCGGTGGAGGTGCCCTGCAAGGCCAGCGTGTGATTGCCGGCGGCGCCGCCGGCGGCGGCTTTGGTCACGGTCCAAGTGCCGCTGTTGGTGAACGATAAATCCGCGTTGACCGCGCTGTTGTTGGCGATGACATTCGTGCTGTTGCGGCGAAATTCGAGGCTGACGGGTCGGTCGGTGCTCGCATCGTCAGCGCCGATGTAATTCAACGTCGAGCCGTAATCCGAGCCGGCGGCGCCGATGGTGATGAGGGGATTCACCGCCCCCGTGCCCAGTGAACTCGCCGCGCCTTGGTTGGCGAGCTTGGTTACCTCGACAATCGTGTCGTAGCCGGTGGTAAACGCGCCGCTGAACGTGTTGGCCGTGTTGCTCAACCGCAGCACAAACGACGCGCCGGAACCGCCCTGCCCGCTGCTCGCCACCGAGGTCGCGCCGTCGGCGCTGGCGTCACCAATCACGCCGCTGATTTCAGTGACCGAATCATTGTTGCCGCTGATGGTGAATATTTTTCCGGAAGCCCCGGTCGCGGCGTTGACCAAGTCCGCCGTCAGCGTCAGCGTGTGCCCCGATTGGTTGTCAATGTTGTAATAACTGCCACTCCCGACCAGCGTGATAACACGGTTGCTAATCGCGTCGGCGCTGACGGTGAGGCCGTCGCCGCCGAATTGTAACTTGACGGTGTTGGACGCCGCGTTACCGCCCGCCGACAATTCAATCACCCCACCCTGCCCCAGCGCGCTCGCCTCACCGATGTTGCCCAAGCTGCTGAATGCGATACGCCCGCCGCTGAGGCTGACCTTGCCGCCGAAGGTGTTGGCGGTGTTGGTCAGCACCAGCGCGCCCGCGCCGGCCTTGACCAAGCCGCTCGCGCCGTCGCTGGAGATGACCTCGTTCAGGAAGGTGACCACACGACCCTGCGCCGTGAATACCGTCCGGTCACCGCCGGACAAATCAATCGCCAGCCGCTGACCGTCAGTCACGCTGCCGAAAGCGTAAGTTCTGGCGCCGTTGTTCCCCGGCGCGTTAATCGAACCGGTGAGCTTCAGCGTCCAGTCACCGTCATCGCCGCGAAACAAGATATTCGTGTTGGAGATGCCGAGGTAAATGTTGTTGACCGTGGTGTCCACGCCAAACGTGACTGTCAGCCCCGGCTGTGATGTGCCGCTGAACGTGCCGCTGACAATGCCGCCCGTCCAATTAGCACCGTCATTATAATCATACGGCCCGGTATCGTCGTTTTGCGCCCACTGCGCAAACGCGCCGCTGACCATGACCCAACACCCAACCAACCACCCGCAATAATATATTTTCGTGTTCATCGCCGCCGACTTTACCGCGCCGCCCCGTCCTTTTCATGGGCAACTAAGTACAACTTTGTCCGTGAAGGTAATACGAACCAAAAATTCACCGCCGCGCTGCGCCCCGCGGGAATTTTTTATTTGGCAAAATCCGCCGCATCTATATCCTTCCCCGTCATGATTAAACGATTGGCAGTCCTCACCTCCGGCGGCGATTCCCCAGGCATGAACCCGTCCATCCGCTCTGTCGTCCGCACCGGCGTCGGCCTGAACCTTGACGTCGTCGGCATTGAGAACGGCTACCAAGGCATCTTCGACAACCAGTTCATCCCCCTCGGCGCCATCGAGGTCAGCGGCAAAATCCGCGACGCCGGCACCTTCCTCGCCACCACGCGCTGCCTGGCCATGCTGCAGGCGGACGGCCCCGCCCGCGTCGTTGAAATCCTCCGCCGGCACAAGGTGGACGGCCTCATCGTCATCGGCGGCGACGGCTCGCTCACGGGCGCGCAGAAAATCCACCACCTCGGCTACCCCGTCATCGGCATCCCCGGCACGATTGACAACGACATCTTCGGCACCGACATGGGCATCGGCGTGGACACCGCGCTGGACACCATCATCCATTCGATTGACATGATTAAGGCGACCGCCGCCTCGCACCGCCGCTGCTTCGTCATCGAGGTGATGGGGCGCAGTTGCGGCTACCTCGCGCTGATGAGCACCATCACCACCGGCTCCCAAGTCGCCGTCATCCCCGAATACCGGCACGACCTCCACCGCATCATTGACACCCTCAACCGCCGGATGCAACGCAAGCACAACAACAGCGTTGTCGTCGTCGCCGAGGGAGTTTGCAGCGGACAGGAGTTCATGGACGAACTCCTCGCCGCCGGCCAGGGCGCCCTCGACCAGGAAGTGCGGCTGACCGTGCTCGGTCACATCCAGCGCGGCGGCTCCCCCACGCATTTCGACCGCCTGCTCGGCTCCCGCATGGGCGAGTTCGCCGTGCTGTCCCTGCTCCAAGGCGAGACCGGCGCGATGGTGGCCACCGTCGGCGGCAGCATGAGGCTGCGTAATTTCGACGAAATCCTCGGCAAGAAAAAAGTATTGCCCGCCGACGCCATCCGCCTCTCCCAAAACCTCGGCATTGAGATTGGCAACGTCACCGCGTAGTGATTTTTTGCGGAATTTAACGCAAAGACGCAAAGGAGCAAAGACGCAAAGAATATTTGAAACAGGTTGGTAATGACTGATTCAACCAATCTTTGTGCTCTTTGCGTCTTTGCGTTAAAAGGTTCCTCGCTGTTAGCAGTGGCAGCGCTGACGCCGGAATACCCGCCACCGCCCATGCCCCTGCGTGAGCAAATTCCCCTTCCGTGAAGGGGTGGCCGCGGAGCGGACGGGGTAGTTCAGCGTTTAAGGAAAACTGCCAAAACCAAACGCTGAACTACCCCGTCGCTCCGCGCCACCCCTTCACGGAAGGGGAATTATGCTGCGCTTACCTCACGCCACCGCAATTTGAAACACTACCCACGGCTCCATAAGGTTGACAATCACGACGGATGGCTTACAGTGACGCGAAATTATGACCGCCTCGCCACCCAGTCTCGCCCTGCTCGCCTGCCGCGTGCTGGAACGTGAAATCGCCTTGCTCAGCGCCGGCGCCACGCATTTGCGCGTCATCCGCTATTTTGAAGTCGGCTTGCACGACCAGCCGGACGGTTTGCGCGCCACGTTGCAAAAGGAATTGGACGAACTTGACGCGCGCGCCGATGTTGACGCCATCGCGCTCGCCTACGGGTTGTGCGGCTGCGGCACGGCGGGCCTCCGCGCGGGGCGGCATCCGGTGGTGATTCCGCGCGCGCATGATTGCGTGACGTTGTTCATGGGCAGCAAGGAGGCTTACGCGGCGCACCAGCGCGCCAATCCGGCGGCGTATTATTACACGCCGGGCTGGAACCGCGAGCGGCGCGTGCCGGGGCCGGACCAGGAGGAGCAT
>JAISCS010000001.1 GCA_031265365.1 Verrucomicrobiales bacterium | reverse complement strand
AATGTGCCGCTGACGGTGAGCGTTCGTGAAACCGCCGTCCGCCGCCAGAAATGGCGGCGCTCCATGTACACGGTCAGAATTACACCAAAATTACATCAGATATAAACTAACGCCCAAAGACGCGATTGCGGTAATTTATTCCCAACCGAAAATGGAGGTTCAAATGACTGTGCGGAAATATCTGGTAATGGTGTTAACTTTTCTTAATGCAGGATGGGGGGTAATAGTCGCTCCGGCTGCCGCCAATGAGTACACTTGGAGCGGCGCGGACGGCGACTCGTGGAGCGACGAGACCAAATGGACTGGCTCACCGCCAGCGGGCGGGCCGGGCGCGAGCGAGGCCGAGAACGCGACGGTGATGATTAACGGCACTGGCACGGTTAGCATTTTCAATACCGGTGACGCCGGCAGTGCGCTGAAGTACGTCAATAAATTGATGTTGGGCACCGGCAGCAGAAATCTCCAGCCCGGCACCGGAGGTGGTGGTTTTTACTTTTTCGGCGACGATGCGCTGTTGCGAAGTTATTATGCCAAAAGCGTCATAGACGTGCCCATCACGCTCGCCACGGATTTGACCATCTCCAGCACCCAGGAGATTTGGGGTTCGGAGGGCTTTGTCGTGAGAGGCGGCATCACGGGCGAGGGTGAGAGGCGGACGCTGACCGTGACGGCGCTGCCGAACAGCATGGTCAGATTGTCCAATCTGCATGAAAACCTCACGCTGGTGGTGGATGGCGGCAACAGAATCGCGCTGGAAGGTTCCAACGCCGGTTTCGACGGCAACGTGCTGGTAAAGCGCGGCACGTTTTGGCTGAACGGCGATACGTCGCTGAACAATAGCGAGGCGTTGGTCAGCAATACGGTGACGGTGCAAAGCGGCGGCGTCATCGCGGCGAATAGCAGCCTAGCTTACACGCCGGTGCATCTGGACGGCGGCGCCATCGGCGCCATCCAAGGCTCCTTCCGCGAGTACTCGGCGCCCATCACCAGCAGCGACGGCATCCTGCGCGTGGGCGGCGCGGGCGGCGTGCTTTTGAACACCACGTTTGACGGCGACATCCACGTCAGCGGCATCCTCGATATCAAGGCGGGTGGCGTCGGCGTCCCCACCGGTAAAATCAAGTTGACCGGCGGCTCGTTTGTCGTCGGTCGCAGCAACGGGCTGTATCAAAACACCCAGGCGTCGGTGAACGATCTGTTTGCCAGCGGCTTGCTGGATGTTTCCTCGACCGGCGGGCTGGTGTTTCAGAGCACCGGCAACACCGTCGTCGACGTCAACCTAGACTTCACCGGCTACGCGGGGCTGACCCTCGGCGGGCGCGTCACGTATCGCGGTACCTACACGCCGGACGACGATACCTACCGGCTCGGCGGTTCCAGCGCCGACGGCAGCGGGCAGAGTTATTTGCTGTTGGACCGCGAGGACACGTTCGTGGACGCGGGCGCCGCCACGCGCCGGCTCATCATCAGCGGCGAGACCAACATCACCGCCGCCAACCACTTCAGCGGCGGCACGGAAATCAGGAACAACAAGGTTACGCTGACGGTGAACGGCGCGCTTGGCAGCGGCACCATCATTAGCGGCGGCACCCTTATTTTGAACAACACCGCCGGTTTGGCGTTTGACAATGACTTGGCGACGCAGACGGCTGTCAGCGCGCTGCACAACGTCGCCGGCGACACGGTGTGGAACGGCAATATCACCACCGGCACGTCTTACACCATTTTCGCCTACAGCGCCGCCAACAGCCTGACGATTAATGGCGATGTCAGCCTGAACAACGGCACGCTGACGGTGAGTGGCACCACCACTTTGCAGCCGGACAATGGCGCCGTCACCATCAACGGTTCGATTTCCAGCAACGGCAACTATGGCATCACCAAGAGCGGCTCGCACACGCTGACGCTGAACGTGGCGAACACGTATTCGGGCAACACCGCGCTTAACGCCGGCAAACTGGTCGTCGGCCACCGCCTTGCGCTGCAAAATTCCGCGCTCGCGCTGGGCACGACGCCAGCCAATTATTCCGTGCAAATCGCCGCCGGCATCACCGACCTCGTGCTTGGCGGCCTCACCGGCACCACCAGCACCGGCTTGGTGCTGCAAAACGCTGGCGGTGACGCGGTGGATTTGACCATCCGGCATCGCGCCGCCAATGCCACGTTTGGCGGTGTCATCAGTGGCGATGGCAAGGTCACGCTGGCCGGCACTGGCACGCTGGCACTGGTGAACGCGCAAACCTACACCGGTGACACCACCGTCAGCGGGTGGGCGACGCTATTCTTGAATTACAACGGCGGCGGCGCCACCAGCGGGCAGATTTTGGCGGACACCGCGCGCGTCACGCTGGCCGACGCCGGCACGCTCCGCGTCAGTACCAAAAATAACACGCACAAAACCCAAACCTTTTCCGGCGTGACGCTGGCGCGCGGCGCGTCCTCCATTGCCAGCGTCGGCGTTGGTAGCGGTTCCATGGCCCTGAACCTCGGCGCCGTCAGCCGCGAGACCGGCGCGGCGGTCAACCTTGCCACCAGCGTCACCGCCGCCATTTACACCAGTAACGCCAACGACGCCAACGGCATGCTCGGCGGCTACGCCTCGTTCGCTGGCAGTAACTGGGCAAAGGTGGGGGCGGACGGAAAAATCACCGCTTTTGAATCCGCTGACTATGGCACGAACAACGCTTTCGTCGCGGACACGCACGTCAACGTTTCCTCCGGCAACGTCAACGCCGAAGGCGTGGAACGCATCAAGTCGCTGCGCTTTGCCAACACCGCGAACGTGACCACCACCGGCAATCTGCTGATTGAAAGCGGCGGCATTTTGAAGCTCAATACCGGTTCGTCCGGCACCCTGACTGCCGCCACGCTGACCAGCGGCAACGGAGCGGATTTGATTGTGCACCAATACGCCGCGGCGCAGAAGCTGACCATCGCCGCCGAAATCGCTGACCATGACGTGACCGCCATTGGCCTGACCAAGGCTGGCGCCGGTACTTTGGAATTGACCATGGCAAATACCTACAGCGGCGATACCTATGTCAACGCCGGTACGCTGTTGGTGGACGACATGGCTACACTCGGCGCGGGCGATGTGTTGGTCGCTGCCGGGGCGACGCTGACGTTGAGCAACGCCGCCGCGCTGGCCGGGGACGCGACGCTGTGGTTCGACGCGCAGAGCACCGCCATCAACCTGAATTTCAACGACAGCCTGGCCGTCAGTGCCGTCTCGCTTTTCGATGGCCTGTCACTGTCAGCGGGCGACTGGAACACCGCGCAACTGAACGAGTATTTCGCCCTTGACGGGCTTTTCAGCGGCGACGGCTTTATCACCATCATCCCCGAACCCTCGACTTGGTTGCTGCTGGGGGTCGGTATCCTGACGCTGACCGTGCTGCGCTGTCAAAAGCGACGCGGCGC
>JAISCS010000181.1 GCA_031265365.1 Verrucomicrobiales bacterium | reverse complement strand
AATGTGCCGCTGACGGTGAGCGTTCGTGAAACCGCCGTCCGCCGCCAGAAATGGCGGCGCTCCATGTACACGGTCAGAATTACACCAAAATTACATCAGATATAAACTAACGCCCAAAGGCGCGATTGCGGTAATTTATTCCCAACCGAAAATGGAGGTTCAAATGACCGTGCGGAAATATCTGGTAATGGTGTTAACTTTTCTTAATGCAGGATGGGGGGTAATAGTTGCCCCGGCTGCCGCTGACGATGGGACTTGGAGTTTGTCGGGCAACGGCGTGTGGTCGGAGCCGTCGAACTGGGAAGACGACACGCCCGCTGGCGGTGCCGGGAGTACGGCTTGGTTTAACAACCTGACCACCTCGACCGGCACCATCACGCTGGACGTGCCGCTGACGCTGGGCGTGTTTGAATTTAACGCCGCCACCATTGGCACCACCGCGATTACGCGAATGCTGGCGGGCGCGACGCAGACGCTGACGCTGGACAATGGTGCCGCCGCGCCGGTTTTCCACGTCAACAACAGCGGTACCGTCGCGTTTACGCTGACCGTGCAGAGCATCCTCGCCGGCGCCAACGGCTTCACCAAAACCGGCAATGGCATTCTCTCGCTGACCAACCAGACCGGCAACACCGTCAGCGGTACCGTCAGCATCCTCGGCGGGCGCGTGGATTTGTATGGCAACGGCGGCGCGGACGGCACGGCGGGCGCGTTGAACACGAACTGGGCGGGCGTCACCGACTGGGTGCTGGACAACGGCGGCGCACTGCGCTCCGCCGCCACTGACAACGCTGGCCAGTGGATGAGCGCCGCGCAGACGCTGACGGTGGGCGCGGGTGGCGGCGCCGTCATGCTCAACGGATATCAAGGGAAGCTGTTCGGCGCGAACCTCGCCGGCACCGGCACGCTGACGGTGCAGAGCAGTTCACGCATCTTCACCCTCAGCGGCGACGCCAGCCTGTTCTTCGGCGATTATAACTTGGTCAATCCGGTTCAGTTGAATGCAGCGGCCTTGGTAAACGACAATAAGATTTACATCGGCGACACCGGCGGTTTGGTGGGCTATGCGGGCAAATTCACAACCTTCCAAGATTGGTTGGACAGCGGGTTGATTGACACCAACGCCACCGGTGCCTTGATATTGTCCAACAACACCATCAACCAAAAGATTGATTTGACCAACTATGCCGGTTTGATGTTGGGCGCGGCGGATTTGGCCACTTTTACCGGCACCATTATCGCCGCCAATAACACTTACCGATTGGGCGGCGGCTCGAACGTGTTGCAACTCAACCGGGAAAACATCCTGACCGGAAACAACCGGCTGGTGGTGGGCAACGATGTTGCGGGTGGTGGCAGCGCCCGATTGATGCAAGCCAATGACTACACCGGCGGCACGGAGATTACGAAGAATGCCACCCTGATAATTAGCGAGGCGAACGCCATCGGCAGCGGGGACATCATCAGTCGCGGCAACCTGCAACTTAGCAACACCGCCGGCATGACCTTGAACGTTAACATGACCACGCAAGGCCTTCCCAGCAGCGGCGATGTCGGCAACATCATGGTGGCCACCGCCGGTGATTTTGTCTGGAACGGCGACATTACCGTGGAAGCCATCGGCGCCGGCATGGGCGGCGCGAAACTCAACCTGACCCGCAACTCTGTCGCCACGTTGACGGTGAACGGCGACATCAATTTGCGCGGCGGCAATTTGTCTTTCACCAGTTACGGCACCGGCATCAACTATGGAGCCAATATCGTCAAGGGCGTGATTTCCGGCACTAACAATCTTACCAAGGATTCGTTGTCCAGCCTGGCGCTCAACGCGGCCAACACGTTCAGCGGCACGCTGACGTTGAATGGCGGCAATTTGATTATCGGCAACGAGCGCGCCCTGCAAAACGCGACGCTGGTGCAGACGACCAACACTGGCGCCGGCAACGACAACACGCTGTTGTTCGGCAGCGGCGTGACCAACGTGCGGCTGGCGGGTTTGGCCAACGGGTGGAGCGGCCGTTCCATCAATCTGGAAAACACCGACGGTGACGCGGTGACGCTGGAGGTGATGCGCGGCAGCATCGGGGATGTCGGTTTTTCCACGGCGCTTACCGGTGGCGGCGGATTGAGTTACAAAGGTCGAACCGGTATCCAGATTATGCACTTGCGCGGCGCCAATACCTACACGGGCGACACCGTGGTGCGCTACGGTGTTCTGTCGCTGGATTGGAACGGCAACGCCAGTGCCGCCCTGAGCGAGCAAACCAGATTGGTGCTGGCCGGGGGTGAATTCCGGGTCACGCCTAGAAACAACACGACCAAGGCACAAACGGTCAACGGCCTGTTGCTGGAAGCCGGGGCGTCCAAAGTCAACGTGAACAACGCCGGTTCAGGTACCTCAACGTTGAACTTGGGCGGCATCACCCGCGAATCCGGCGCGACGCTTGATTTCACGATGCTGCCTAGCGCCGTCCGCAAGGTCACGACCACGACCACCAACGATGCCAACGGCATTCTGGGCGGTTATGCCACGGTCAGCGGCAGCACTTGGGCGGCCAATGACGGCGACGGCAACGTCGTCGCTTACACCGGCTACAGCGATGACTTTGCCGCCGGGGCCAACGTCTCGGTTGCCGGGGTGAAGACCGTCAGCGGCGCGCAGGACATTAACTCGCTGCGGCTGCACTCGCAGGCCACCATCGATGCGGACGATGCCCTCCGCGTCGCCAGCGGCGGCATTCTCATGACCAATGCCGCTGCCAGCAGCACCATCAACGCTACCACCCTGACCAGCGGTAACGGCACGGATTTGATTGTTCATCAAAACCGCACGCCCCAGACCGACACGCTGACCATCAACGCGGTGATTACCGACGACGGCGCGACCGCGACCGGTATCGGTTTCACCAAAAGCGGCGGCGGCAACGTGACGTTGACGCGGGCGAACACCTACAGCGGTGACACGCAGGTGAACGCGGGCACGCTGATAGTGAGCACCGGCGCCGGCCTCGGCACGGGCGACGTGTTCGTTGCCGCCGGGGCCAGCCTGCTGTTGCAGGATGCCGCCGCGATTGATGCGCTGGCGTCCCTGTGGTTTGACAATCTGAGCACCGCCATTACGCTGGATTTTGCCGACGGCATGACCGTTGCCACCGTTGGCTTGAACGATGGATTGCAGTTGTCGCTTGGGGAATGGCATGCGGATGATTTGAACGCCTACTTCGAGGTCGACATTTTCAGCGGCAGCGGCTTTTTTGAAGTGGTTCCCGAACCCTCGACTTGGCTGCTGCTGGGGGCCGGTATCCTGACGCTGACCGTGCTGCGCTGTCAAAAGCGACGCGGCGCGTGACTTCGTTTGCGTGGAGCGCGGCAAGGCTTGCCGCATTCCGTGCTCACTAGCCTGTGTGGGAGGCGGGGGCGGGGAGAGGTGTTTCGGGTCTGTGATAGGCTCACCGCAGACCTTCCGACGTTTGGAAAACTCAAAACCAAGGTTCGCGCAGAGACGCAGAGATGTGGAGAATTGAACCTATATTGGACAGGATTAACAGGATGGATAGGATTTTCAAAAACATGCTTTACTGCTCAAAAAATCATCCTGTGAATCCTGTAAATCCGGTCAAAAATAAACCAATAAAAAAACTCCGCGGCTCTGCGGCTCCGCGCGAATATCAAGTTTTCCCTCGGAACGCTGAACTACCCCGTCGCTGCGCGCCACCCCTTCACGGAAGGGGAATTTGTTAACGGCGCAGGACGCCATATACCAAGGCGGCAGTTCATGCCGCGCTCCACGCAAACGAAGTCACGCGCCGCGTCGCTTTTGACAGCGCAGCACGGTCAGCGTCAGGATACCGG
>JAISCS010000175.1 GCA_031265365.1 Verrucomicrobiales bacterium | reverse complement strand
CAGCGGATTGAAATCGGAGTATGAAATTCAAAAGGTTTTGGAATATCATAAATCCGCCAATCAAATGAAATTACTGTAAAGCCAACGCATTTATTATTGGACACAGCAATCGCAATGACTACGACAGCAAATTGATTTATCGCATTGAGACACAACGGATTTTTATTGGACATAACCCGCCGTCTAAATTTACCAAACCCGCTAACTCAGCCTAATGTTGACTGAATTAGGTTGAAATTAGGGGTGGTGGGGGATTTGACGTTTTCCATTACAACCCGTTGACTATCAACGCGGGATGATGGTGGGCTTTTGAATATCCTAATTAGGATGAAATTAGGATATTGCTCACAATGGCTTAATTGGCTTCAACAGCGCGACATAATATTTCTCCGCCGTCTCGTTGCGGTCGCCGAGAAACTTTGCCGCCGCCAGAATTCCATCCCGCGTGGCGACCAAGCTGCCGGCGTGTTTCCGTAATTCGTAAATGCCCTTCTGACGGTTAGGGAAATACTGGCGAAAAAGTTTATTCAACCGCATCGCCGCAAAACGACCTTCGGGAACAATGTGCATTGCGTTTGGCACGGGCCTGCCCCGCAACAGCGCATAAGTTTTTTCGCTCATGGGTATATCCCGCACACGATTCTTGCTCTTCGGCGCAAAGTCTTCACGGATTTTGACACTCATGACGCGGTAGCCATGACGCGGTTCAATCCAGTCTTCTGTCGCAAAGAACGCTTCGCGGTTCGACATCCCCAACTTCGACATCATCACAAACAACCGCCACGCCGCCGCATCGCTGTCTTTTATTTTCCGCACCACGCGGCAGAAGCCAAACCATTTGGTAAACGGGAAAGGAACGAAACCGTGAATTTTGGTTTCCGACAGCGTGGCGGAATTTTTGAAGCCGGTCAACTCCGGCAGAGTTAGGTCATCGTACAAGTGCATGACCTTTTTGGCAAATAGTGAGCGGGCTTGGCGCAGGGTGGAATTCGCACTGACTTCGGCTGAGGCGCGTTGTTTTTCGGTCTTGGCGGCTCTGAGTTTGGCGGCTTGATAATCGCGCACCAACGAGGCGGTCAGCGCATCAGCTTTCAAGTCGGCAAGCTCCTTTTTCAGCACGAGGAAACAAACATTCCGCAGTGCGTTGATATTGTTCACTTTTGTGCGATGCCGAACGGCGGCGTGGGCGCGGTAAAGCTCCACGAGCTTGGCGAGTGGCGGGTAGGGGCTTTTGAGTTTGGTTTTTGTTAGTGCATCAATGCGTTCCATCTTGACGGCGTTGACAATCGCTTTTGCCGCAGCCTTGGCAGTCTCGCGCTCCGAGAATCCTGTAGAACGCCAGACATCCACGCCCCGCCACCTGAAGCGCACATAATAAACTCCGCAACCACCTCTTTTTATCAATTTCACAACCACCTTTCTTGCTACCGTTTTTGCTACAACCTTTGCTACGACTTTTGTAACAATTCCCAAACGCTTTGTCAACTACAAATAAACAATCTTAAACATTCTTAGAAGCTGACGGTTGTATTGGCGAAGGCTGATAATCACAAGGAAAGAACAGTCTTGCCAACCGTCGCAAAGGCTCTATTATTGGCTTTGCAAGGTATCTAAGGACGGGTGGCAGAGCGGTTTAATGTACCTGACTCGAAATCAGGCGTTGGGGCAACTCAACCGTGGGTTCAAATCCCACCCCGTCCGCCATTTTTTCACTTCGCAAATTTTTCCCGTATCCTTCGCGGGTTTGGCTGGTAAATTTGTGTTGGATTTTTGTGTTGACCGATGCCGGCGCGCACGCTAGTGATAACGCGCTATGCAACAACTCCGGCTCGGTATCATCGGCGTGGGCAACATGGGTTCCCACTACGCGAAACTCGTTCTCAACGGCCAGGTGCCGCGCTGCCAACTGACAGCGGTGTGCGACACGGACGCGGCCAAGTTGAAACTCTATCCGTCGGCGGCAACGTTCACCGACTCGGACGAGCTGCTCGCCTCCGGCACGGTGGATGCGGTATTGATTGCCACGCCGCACTACGCGCACACGACCATCGGCATCGCGGCGCTGACGGCGGGGCTGCACGTGTTGGTGGAGAAGCCGCTGTCGGTTCACAAGGCCGACTGTCAGCGGCTCCTCGCCGCGCACCGGGACCCGCGCCAAGTTTTTGCCACCGTCTTCAACCAACGCACCGACCCGCGTTACCGCGCCATCCGTGACCTCATCGTCAGCGGGCGGCTCGGTTCCATCCAGCGCGTGCAGTGGACCGTCACCGACTGGTTCCGCAGCGCGGCCTACTACGCCTCCGGCGGCTGGCGGGCGACGTGGGCGGGCGAGGGCGGCGGCGTGTTGCTCAACCAGAGCGTGCACAATCTGGATTTGTACCAATGGCTCTTCGGCCTGCCGCAGCGGGTGCGCGCGGTGTGTCACCTGGGCAAGTATCACAGCATCGAGGTCGAGGATGAAGTGACGGCCATTTTCGAGCACGCTGACGGTGCCACCGGTGTCTTCGTCACCTCCACCGGCGAGGCGCCTGGGGTCAACCGTCTGGAAATCGCCGCTGACCGTGGCCGCGTGCTGCTGGAGGGCGACCAGTTGACCTTCTGGCGCAACCGCATCGCCACTTCCGTCCACAGCCGCGCCACTAAGCAGAACTTCCTGCCGCCGCCCAGTTACCGGAACTTCCGCACCATCAGCGACCACGGCCCGCAACATCTCGGCGTCCTGCGGAATTTCGTCAGCGCCATCCTGCGCGGGACCAAACTCATCGCCCCCGCCGCTGACGGTGAGGCTGCCGTTGAACTCATCAACGCCATGCTGCTGTCGTCGTTCAAGAACAGCGCCGTTATCCTGCCACTATCAGCGGCGGAGTACACCCGTTTGTTGCGGCGGTTGATTTCATCGCGGGAACGCTGAGATTATTGACGCAAAGACGCAAAGTGACAAAGATTCGTAAAGAGTTTCCAAAGTTTGGTTTCAGATAACTTCCAGATAATCTCGCGCCGGTAGTTTCGGGAAATTCACCGCCGGTTGGTCTTGATACCAGAACGCCACGGACGCGAGGTCGTCCTGCAACGGTAGATACCGTCCGCCGCTGCGCCAGCCCAGCGCTTGAATCGTCACGCGCAAGTCCTGCGCAAACCGCACCGGGTCGGTCAAATGCCAGCGGTACATCCCAAACCGCGTCTGCGAGGCATACACCCCGTCGGGCCGCAGCACCTGGCACAAGCCCGCGTATGGCGTGGTGAATTCCTGATACTGCTTCGTCAGCTTGTTCTCGAAATTGTACGAGCCGCAGAAATAATCCTCCGTGCCCGTGCCGCAAATCGTCGGAAACTCCCGGTCGCCATCGAGGTAAAACTTAATCTCGCCCTCGCCCCACCAGCCCTTGTTGTTGACGCCCCACGCCATGTAGGTGCCGACGTATTGGCCGCGCCCGCTGACATTGTCGAGGATGGTGTACACGTCCTTGTAGGGCAGGGGATTGACGCGCCGGAATTGCGCGTGGAAATACGCCGCGTCCGCCGGCACTTCCTGCTCGCTGTAATTGATTTGGTAAAACAACGTCATCTGTTCGTCCGCGAGATTTTCCAGCGTGACGCGGCAGCGCTTGCGGAACGGCATTTGCCAGTAGCAATTAAACGCGCTGCCCGGGTTGACGCACACCGCCAGCGACGACACTGGCGCGAACTCGCCCCAGCCGCACGCGAAGAAATCGCCGACCGGACACTCCACCGACGGCTGCTCCGCGTCGTCCCAGTAAAAGCGCAGGATGGAATAGCGCCAGTTGCCGGTGGGCGTCAGCCAGATTTGCTGAATCACCCCGCTGCCGGTGATGTCCGCCAAGGTGAACGTCTGGCCCGGCTCAATGCGGACGCACGGGTTGATTTTCCAGCCTTGGCCGAGTTCGCGCGCGCAACTGGCGCTGACCCCCTCGGTGGCCATGCCGGCCTTGCCTTTCTCGCCGGTGAAATTCTCCGGGCTGACAGAGCGGCTTTTGGCGTGGCTGATTTTGGTTACACTGCCTAGCAAATGATTGAATGAGGGGTCTGGATTCATAGGCGACCTACCCTAATGGAAAAACACCAAACGCCAAGCTCCAAATTTTGGCCGCACGTCAGTTTGATATTTTAACGCAAACTGAGGCACTACCAAACAACTCTCCAATTCCTCCACAAACACATTGTAAAAAAATATCAGGTTTCCTGTTGACATCCTTGGCCAACGCTCTACTTTTCGATTTATGCAATTGGGGCTTGACAACATCGCGGCGGGACTTTTAAGCTCTTCGCATCTTCGCATCTTCGCATCTTCGCATCTTCGCATCTTCGCATCTTCGCATCTTCGCATCTTCGCATTCAGCGCGAACTTTGCCCCGACCCGTTAATTTCCCCGCCTAGTTTTACCCGCTTTGTTCCCCATGCGGGGGCCTATTCCAACCGGGGAGTGGTCCAAAACGCCAACAGACGAGCCTTCTCCAAGGCCCGTTTTTGTCCGTTACAACCCTCAATTTACAACGAGAACATGGAGGAATTGGAGGGGCGGTTTAGTCAAGGTCAACTTTCTCCAATAACTCCATGAACTCTTTGTAAAAAAATGGAACTAATAACCTAACCAAGAAAAAAAAGAAAGAACCAATCTTATGCAAACATCAATACTGAAAAAACTAATGGGCCTGACGGCGGTGTGCACGCTGCTGGTCAGCATGGCGCGGGCGGAAGATAACGCGGATTGGCAGGGCGGTAGTTCCGTTTTTTGGAGCGGGGCTAACTGGATGACTGCCGACGGTTTTTCCGCCGAGCCTCCAGGCACGACGAACCCGCCGACACCGTTGATGGTTGAATCGGCAGTATTCTCCGGCTCGTTTGGCGATTACGTCAACCGTAACGCGGTCACACTCGACACTACCCGCTACCTGCTTAATCTCAAGTTCGGCGGCGCTTCGGTCACCAACGGCTTCACCATCAGCGCGACGGACAACGCCACATTGAACCTGATAGCCGGCGGCGCCATCACCACGGCCAGCGGCTTCGCCGGTGACCTCGTCATCAATCCCAACATCAACATCGTCGACCTCGGCAACGGGGCCAGTCAATACAGCTTTAACAACAACGTCGCTGCCACCGGCAACATCATTATCAACGGCAACATCACCAACGCCACCAGCGGTACCATGAGTTTGTTACTGAACGGTGGCAACAACAACAAATGGAACAAAATTAACGGCAACATCAGCGACGGCGTCAATGGCGCCACTAGCGTCTCGTTGTCTACCGGCAACCTCTGGAGTTTGAACGGCGACAACAGCGCCATGAGTGGCGGGGTTAACTCCAACGCCAACGGCACTACCTTGGGCATCGGCAGCGCGACGGCGCTTGGCACCGGCACGCTGACCTTGGCCCGGACTACTGTATACAACACCAGCGGCGGCGACCTGACACTGACCACCAACAATGATATTTTCGTTGGTGGCTGGTTTACTTATCAGGGCGACAACAAACTCGACATGGGTGCCGGCACCGTGACCATGCAAGGCGACAGTTTCACCATCAACGCCGGCGAACTGGTCATCGGCGGGCAAATCATTGACGCCACGACCACGCACATTCTCAAAAAAGGCGGCAATGGCACACTGACGCTGGCCGGCGACAACGCCTCCCTCGCCGCCGACATCACCGTCAGCGGCGGCAAACTCAACCTCAACAGCGCCACCGCCATCGGCACCGGTGCGCTGACGCTGGCCAGCGGTTTCAGCGGCACCCTCGGCAACAGCAGCGGCGCGCCCGTCACCCTTGCCACCAATAACAACATCAACATCGGCAACGGTCAGCTCGCCTACTCCGGCGGCGTGCTCAACCTCGGCAGCGGCACCATCTTTACCACCAAGCTCAATGCCGATGTCACCGTCAGCGTCAACGATGGCACCCTCACTGTCGGTCACCTCAACAGCACCTACAACTTCACCACCACCGGCAGTGGCGCTCTGGTCTTTACCGGCGACGTCGTCGGTGCCGCGGGCAAAACCTTTAACATGAAATCATTCGGCGGCCTCGTCGCGTTCTTGGGTGATGTCGCCATGCCTATCTCCATCACCAGCGGCGTTCTTGGCGTCAAAGGAGACTACTCGCCTACCACCAGCCAAATCCAATTCGTCACCGGCGGTGCCGACCCCAAGGCCGGCGGCTTCGCCGCGTATGGCGGCGACGCCACCGTAACTCTCAACGGCGGTGACGAAGTGCAATTCGGTAGCACCAACCTGCCCAGCCTCCTTGTCCTCAGCAGCATCTACTCCGCCCACACCGTCACCTTGGCTAACGACCTCAATGTCCGTCGCTTTGAATATACCGTCCAAGTTGACAACGGCGCCGCTGCCATTGACGCCGTGTTCGCTGGCGACCTCCGCGACGCGCAAGACTTTGGCAACAACTTTATCAAAACTGGTGCCGGCACCCTCCTCATCACCGGTAACATCACCTATCAAGGTCGTCCTACTGTCGTCGGTGCCGGCACACTCCTTATTAACGGCACTCACACCGTCACTGGCAGCGGCAGCGGCGCTTACACCGTCAACGCCGGGGCCACCCTCGGCGGGCATGGCACCATCAATCTGAACGGCACCGACATCACCATTGAAAACGGCGGCAAACTCAGCGTTTCCGGCGACGGCGCGCTGGACGACATCGGCGCGCTGACGCTGAACTTGAACGGCGGCAAGCTGAATTTGTCAGACGGCGTCGGCGTGCTGGGCTTCACCCTCGGCGCGGACGGGGTCAGCGACCAAATCATTCTCGGCGCCAACACGACCTTGCTTGGTGACTTGACCTTGGACAATTTCGATTTCATCTTCGGCAGTGAGGTGGCGCAAGGCAATACCTACAGCCTGATTACCGGCGATATGAATTTCATGACCTTCAGCGAAATCAGCGGGAACATCGGCAATTACGAGATTGAACTCGCCCTGAACGCCGGTCACACCGCGCTGACGCTGGCCGTCATCAACATCCCGGAGCCGTCCACTTGGCTGTTGCTGGGCGTCGGCGTCGCGCTGCTGGCGGTGTCGCGCCGCCGCAAACGCGCGCTATAGCATTTCATTATAATTCCCCTTCCGTGAAGGGGTGGCCGCGCCAGCGGACGGGGTAGTTCAGCGTTGGGACAGGCGAAAGACGAAAGCTGAAAGCAGAAATAATTTCAGCTTTCTAATTTCCCTTAACGCTGAACTACCCCGTCGGCTCGCGCCGCCACCCCTTCACGGAAGGGGAATTTGCTGGCGCGGGAGGCCGGGGCGGTGGGGAGTGTTTTATGCGGAACTTGGCCCCTTTGCGTCTTTGCGTCAATGTAGCTCAGGATGACGGGGACGGTAGCGGTAGAGAATGAAATCGGGAGAGAGATAGGCGGGAGTGAATTGGCGCGGGACGGCATGGTTTTCAAACAAACGACGCAGGATGACCCGGCTGCGGTCAGCGTCAGCGAAGGGGATGCTTTGCACAGGCGCGCCGGTGAGGATTTGCATGGAGTTGCGATACAGCAATTCGGGGCGATAGGCGATGACCCACGCGACTTGGCGGCGATTGAGCAGGTCGTAGGCTGCATGGAAATCGCGGGCGGTGTAGAAGCGGGCGCTGTCGGTGATGCCCGCGATGGATTCGTGCGAGCTGCTGGCGACGATGGGCCGGTCGCTGTAATAGAGCAGGGCGGGGGACAGCCACCACGGGGCGAGGATGGCGCCGTCCGTGCCGGCGTGTTTGATGTGCAGGGCGGCTTCGCGCAGGGTGACGGTCAGCGGCGGGGTTTGGTGTTCCGCGAGTTTTTGCAATTCCTCGACGTGCAGGCACAGCATGGGGAAGAAGTGCAGGCTGAGGATGAGGATTTTCCAGCGTAGCTTCAGCGTGTCGGGCAGGCACGCGAACAACGCGAACATCCCGGCGGCGGCGAAGCAGTAGCCCCAGCGTTGTTGCGTGAGGTAGAGGGCGAGCGCGAGGACGGTGGCGAGCAGACCGGCCATCAGCGCCGGGTCGCGCCACCAGCGCCGGCGGCGCGTCATGAGCAGGATGAACGGCAGCAGGTAAATGGCGAGGCCGTAGCGGAACACGAGGTCGATGCCCATTTTCACGACGCTGCGCTGGCCGGTGAAATCCACGTTGAGGATGGAGCGCAACTCGCCGATGGTGGCGAGCCAGTTGGCGGTCAGCGGGGCGGCGAGCTGGCGGTAGGCTTCCCAGCGGAAACCCTCCAGCAAGGTGGCGGCGCTGACAATGACGAGGATGGTCGCGTAGCAGCGCCAGTCCTCGCGGCGACGCCACAGCAAGTTGACGCCGACGATGACGGCGAGGAAGCAGAGCGGTTCGAGGAAGGACACCCACAGCGCGAGGCCCCACACCACGCCGGCGCACCAGTGGCGGCGCGGTTGTTCCCAGCGGGAAAATTCCAGGGCAAAGGCGAGGATGAGGAGGCTGACGATGAGGTTTTGATGGTCGGGGCGCGCGACGGATGTTGACCAAATGAGCATCGGGCTGAACAGATAGGTGAGCAACAGCGGCCACTTGGCCCAGCGCGGTTTGAAATCGCGCGCCAGATAGTACAACCCGCCGCCGGTGAGCGCGGCGAGGAGCGGGCCGCCGAGCGCGCCGGCCCAGTCGAGGGCGCTGTTGGTGAACGGGCGCAGCAGCACGGTCAGCGCGGCGAGGAGCCAGTCGAGCGGGGCGGTGGTGTGGACTTGGCAGCCGGCGGGGAAGTTTTCAAACGGATGCCAGGCTTGGAAGAGCCGACCCTCGGCGAGCAGGCGTTTGACGCGATACAGGCGGGTGTAGCAATCGGGGTCGGAAAAATAGATGACGCCGTCATGCCAGTAACTCGTCCAGTATTTGAACCGCGAGGCAAAGCAGGCCAGCGCGTAGAGGATGATACCCCACCCCGCCGTCATCCTGAGCGGAGCGCTGAAGGCGCGAAGTCGAAGGAACGCGTTGCACAACGTTAGCGGACGGTTTGCCAACCAACGGATGAACAGCACCAGTACCTTGCCGGTCCTTCGACTTCGCCCCGTTGGGGCTTCGCTCAGGATGACGGCGGGAGGGAGAGATGGATGGAGCATCGGAAGGTTTAACCGTAGCTTTTGTGGTACTTGACCTTGGTCTCGTCCTGGCGGGCGTCAGCGGCGGGAGCGACGGGCGGGGACGCGGGCGCTGGTGCTGACGGCGCGGGTTCCGTTTCCTCCGGCGTCTCAGGAATGTCAATATTGGGCGCGCGACTGGGCATCATGCTAGCGGGGGTGCCGCCGCTGACCTCGACGAAGGCCATTTGCGTTTGCGCGAGCGCATCGTCGAGGATGGCGGCTTCCTGCTTGTTCAAGTTGCCCTGCGTTTTGACCTTAATGACCTCGAGCTGGTCAATGAGCATCTTGGCGGCGTCGAGGTTGGGGGCGGGGACGCGGCCGTCGGGGGTGGGGATTTTGCCGAGGACGTAGAGGATGTTCTGCGCCTGCATCATGACGAGTTGCAAGAATTTTTGCACGACTTCGCCGTTGTTTTGCGGGGTTTTTTGGACTTCTGCCATAGGGGGGACATGCTACGCGCGAAATTGGAAATTGGGAAGCGAAAAAAACTTCGCGCGGGGACGCGGGGGCGCGGTTTTGAACATCGGCGGTTAACCGGTAAAAAACACCGGCAGCCCGGCGATAAAGTCAGGCGGCCTGTTAGCGAAAACCGGGAAAAATCAATCCCCCGCCGACATCTCGAAGCCCATTTCCGGGAATCCCCCGGCCATTTTCGGGAACCCATCAACGATTTTCGGGAAGTCCCCAACGATTTTCGGGAAGTCCTCAACGATTTTCGGGAAGTCCCCAGCGATTTTCGGGAAGTCCCCAGCGATTTTCGGGAAGTCCCCAACGGTTTTCGGGAAGTCCCCAGAGATTTTCGGGAAGTCCCCAACGGTTTTCGGGAAGTCCCCAACGGTTTTCGGGAAGTCACCAACGGTTTTCGGGAAGTCCCCAACGTTTTTCGGGAAGTCCACAACGATTTTCGGGAAGTCCCCATCGTTTTTCGGGAAGTCCCCACTGTTTTTCGGGAAGTCCCCAATCGTTTTCGGGAAGTCCCC
>JAISCS010000159.1 GCA_031265365.1 Verrucomicrobiales bacterium | reverse complement strand
TCCGTGAAGGGGTGGCCGCGGAGCGGACGGGGTAGTTCAGCGTTCGGTTTTGGTAGTTCCTGTAACGCTGAACTACCCCGGCGCTCCGCGCCACCCCTTCACGGAAGGGGAATTATGCTGCGCTTACCTCACGCCACTGCCATTCCTCTGTTCACGGGATAGAACAAAAATATTGACAACGTTGTTATGCCGGCTATTTTTCTTTCACCATTTCCTCTTCCGAGGAAATGTTTGAACCGGTGAAAACCTGAGTTCGTGGAGGGCGGAGGCGACTCCGCCCTCTTTTTTGTGGATGTTGTATGGCGCGACGATTTCGGTTATACTGCCGCCATGCGTGCAATTTCATGGTTAGTGTGCCTGTCACTGTCAGCGGCGGGTTTGGTGGCGCAAAATCAAACGCCGGACAACGAGCCGGCCGTGCAGGTCGTCAAAAAAATCCGGCCCGCCGTGGTTAACATTTATACCGAGACTGTCGAGCAACGCATCGCGCAAACCCAGGCCGACGTGTACTTTCATCGCGGGCGCATCGTGCAGGTGCCCGTCCGCAGCCTCGGCTCCGGCGCGATTGTTTCCCCCAACGGCTATATCGTCACCAATGAGCACGTCATCGGCAAGACCGGCAGCGGTGACATCAAGGTCACGCTCGCCGATGATGAGGCCCACCCCGCGCGGCTGGTGCGCGCTGACCGTGACCTCGACCTCGCGCTCATCAAGATTGACGCCAAGCAGCCGCTGACGGCGATTGATTTGGTCAAGCTGTCGCCGAATTTGCCGGGGCAGACCGTCATCGCCATCGGCAATCCCGTCGGTTACGAAAGCAGCGTCAGCAAGGGCATCCTCAGCGCGGCCAACCGCACGCTGACGGTGGGCGAGACGACTTACGACGCGTTGTTGCAAACCGACGCCGCCATCAATCCGGGCAACAGCGGCGGGCCGTTGGTGGACATCGCGGGGCAGTTCGTCGGCCTGAACACGGTGAAGCAGGGCGCGGGCGTCGAGGGCATCGGTTTCGCCATTCCCGCCGAGCGCGTGGCGGCGTTCGTGACGCAGGCCATTGACATCGCCGAGGGGCGCGCGCCGGAGCCGCCGCCGGTGGACCTCGCCGCCATGCTACAGGAAAAATTCGGCTTTCACGCGCGCGAGATGGACGCGGCGCTGGCGCGGCAATTCGGCTATCCGCTGGGCAGCGGGCTGATGGTGGACGCGGTGGACGCCGGCAGTCCCGCCGACCAAGCGGGCATTCAACGCGGGATGCTCCTCCGCAGCGTCGGCGACCGTTATGTGCGCTCGCTGGCTGACCTGCCGCGCAATTTGCAACGCATCAAAAGCGGCGACCTGCTGACGGTGACGCTGTCCTTCTACCACCAATACGGGGCGCGCAATGTCCCCGTCACCGTGCCGGCGCAGTTGAAGGCGAGGTGAGTTTTATGGTTCTATCCCGTGAGCAGTGGAATCACTAACGGCGGGACCAACCTCACCGACCACGCCCCGCGCAAGCGTTAATTCCCCGCTCGTAGAGGGGTGGACGCGGAGCGGACGGGGTGTTTCAGCGTTCCAAGGAAACCAGCACCAAACGCTGAAACACCCCGTCGGCTGCCGCCGACACCCCTCTACGAACGGGGAATTTGGCTATATGGTAATTCCTTATAACCGTTATCAGATGAATGGCAGTGGCGTGAGGTAAGCGCAGCATAATTCCCCTTCCGTGAAGGGGTGGCGCGGAGCGCCGGGGTAGTTCAGCGTTAAAGAAACTACCAAAACCGAACGCTGAACTACCCCGTCCGCTCCGCGGCCACCCCTTCACGGAAGGGGAATGCGCTGGCGCAGAAGGCTGGGGCGGTGAGGGGGGGCGGCGTCAGCGCTGCCACTGCTAATAGCGAGGAACCTGAAATATTATATTTCTCACTTGCGGCGGCGCAGGAGGGCGAGCAACGCGGCGCCGGTCACTAGCAGCGCCCAAGTCGAGGGTTCGGGGATGGTCTCCAGCGTCAGCAGCAGGTTGTGGTCGCTGAAGGCCAGCTTGTAGTCCCAGTCGGGATGCGTGAAGTCAACAACGCTCATTAACTCGGCGTCGCCGGCGGTGGCGGCGAAGCCGGCGGTCAGCAGCCAGCTCGTGCCGGCGTCGGGGCTGTAATTATCGAGGAAATTCAGCGCCAGCGTGCCGCCGTTCACCGTCAGCGTCGCGGCGGTGTTGAAATTGAACACCTGCACCAAATCGTTCGCCTCGACGCCGAGGTCCACGGCGAAGGTCGAGCCGTCGTTGAATTGCAGGTTTTTCACGTCGAGAGTGTCGGTGAGGCTGCCCAAGAACAAGGTGCCCGCGCGGTAGTCGCCGGAGACATCGCCCGGCGCGAGGGTGCCGCTGGCGTTGACGGCGACAACGCGGTCGCCGCTGACGGTGCTGGCGGGGTCGCCGATGTTCAGCGCGAAGGCGTTGTTGAAGCTCAGGTAGCCGCTGCCTTCCAGTTTGCGGACGGTGCTGTTGGCGTTGATGCGCAAGTAGCCGTCGCGCTCAATGCGCAGGCCGGTGGTTTTCGGCAATGCGTTCGCGTTGTTGACCGACATGCCGGTTTGCACGATGGTCAGGCCGCCGTAGTTGTTCGAGCCGCTGAGGGTGAGAAAGTTGTCCACGGCGGCGGCGATGAGACCGGCGGCCTCCGGATCGGTGATGCTGTTGGTGACGGTGGCGTTGAAAGTGAAGCCGGAACGACCGGTGGCGATGAGCGGATTGGTGCCGGTGTTGACGACGCCACCGTTGATGGCAAGGTTGTTGCCGCCGACCGCCGCGAGCGCGCCGGAAGTAATGTTGAGCGTCTGCCCGGTGGTCATCGTCAGCGTGTGATTGACGCCGTTATTGGTTACGTTCAGGCCAATCTTGAGCGCGTTCACCGTCAGCGCGGCATCCGCGAGCGACCAAGCGGCGACATTGCCAGTGCCACCAGTGCCGCTGCCGAACAGCGCGACGTTGCTGTCCGTCGCAAAATCGTCGCTGTTGCCCAGCGCGGTTGCCGCCGAGGAACTGCTGAAGGTCAAATACTCGCTGGCGGTGAGCGCGCGGAACCCGCCCGCCTTGGTATAAGTCACCAAATCGCCGCCCGACCACGCGCCGCTGTTGCGGTTTTCGACGATGGTGACGGCGTTGCTGTTTTGCGCGGTCGCCCACGGGATGATGTTGATGTTGGTGCTGCCGTCCGCGCCGCCGCCACCGACCAAGGCTCTGGTGATGTTGCTGTCGTCGCCGCTGATTTTGATGAAGCTCTTGTTGCCGAGATAGCGCCCGGTGACCTGTGTGTTGCCGACGAGGTTGAGGGTGGCGTAATCTTGGCGGTTGAGCGTGCCCAGCATCAGCGTCGCGTTGTCAACATTGGATGAGTTCATCAGCAGCGCACGGCCGTAGATGTTGACCTCGCCAAGGTTTTGCGTGGCACCCGCCGTCCAAGTGCCGCTGGTCAACTGGCTGTAATTGAACGCGCCACTGTACAAATTGAGCTTGGCGGAGCCGCTGACCATGTCGTTGTTGAAGCCGTAAGGGAGAATGTTCAACGATTTGCGCTGGCCGACCACGTCAATGGCGGCGGCGTTGATACGGCCCTGTCCGTAACCTTGGACATCATTCGCACCATTATACACGACGACAGCACCCTTGCTCGGTGTGGTGACAGGGAAGGTGCCGGTGATGACTAATTTGCCGCTGATGTTGACGTCGCGGTAAAGCGCCAAGCTGCCATAGCCGGTCTTGGTCAGCGACGCGGCGTTGTTGATGATGCCGAAAACCGCCATCGTGTCGTTGCCGTCGCCTTGGTCCGTGGAATTGACGTGGAACACGGGATGATTGCCCACGAAATCCAGCGTCATGGTGCGGCTGTTGACGCCAAGAGACAATGTGCGCGCTTGGGCGAATTGCCCGATGTTCACGGAAATGACCGGGCGCGCGGCGGTGAACGTCCACGTCGTCATGCCCGACACCGGTTCCAGAAATTGCACATTAGCGTTAAGGGTGCTGTTGAAAATGAAATTGCCCGGCAGCTCGCGGGTGGCGATGTTGATGACGAACGGATTGTTGATTTGGTAGAACGAGTAATTGCCGCTGCTGGCGGCGGTGGTCGGGGCGCTGATGGTGAACGTGTTGCTGCCGGTGATGGCGGTGATGACGGTGCCGGCGACAATGCCGTTGCCGCTGATGGTCTGGCTGACGGACAAGGCATAAGCGTTGTTGTTCGCACCGGTGGAAACCTCCGTGCTGCTGCTGTCAAACGTGACGCCGCCCATGTTAATCCACTGCTGGGCGCTGGCCCAGTTCGGGTTGATGAATTCGTCGTTGATGACGTCGCCCGCCCAGTTTGCCTCGTCGTTGTAGTTGGCACCGGGAGCGGTGCCGGTCCACTGCGCGCGGGCATTCACTGTCAGCATCGCTGACAGTGGCAGGGCCAGCAGGAACGCGAGCGTCAGCGAGCGGTTAAGCGAATTGCCGAATTGCCGAATTGCCGAATTGCCGAATTGCCGAATTGCCGAATTGCCGAATTGCCGAATTGCCGAATTGCCGAATT
>JAISCS010000158.1 GCA_031265365.1 Verrucomicrobiales bacterium | reverse complement strand
ATTCGGCAATTCGGCAATTCGGCAATTCGGCAATTCGGCAATTCGGCAATTCGGCAATTCGGCAATTCGGCAATTCGGCAATTCGGCAATTCGCTTAACCGCTCGCTGACGCTCGCGTTCCTGCTTGCATGGACGCTGACGGTCAGCGTGCGTGCACAGTGGACAGGTGCTGGCGTAAATATCAGCGATTATAACGCGGCGGACAATTGGACCGACGGCGCGATTAATCATCAGTTCATTGGCAGCAGCAACATCACTAACAGTGTACTGGAGTCGTTGACTTTTGCCGCTGGCTCGACGGTGCTTTACACCGGCACGTTCAATGCGAATAAATTATATGTCGGACAACAAATTACCGGTGCTGGTCTCGCCGCTGGCACAGTCGTTACCGCCATCAACAACGCCGGGCAAATCACCGTCAGCGCCGCCGCGACCGACGACAGCGCGGGCAGCTACACCGCCGCCGGCTGGGGCACTTACGCACGCGGGAGTGCCTATGCGCTGAACTTCACGCAAAACACCGTTGACATCGCTGGTCCGGTTTTGTTTTTGAACGACGAAAACCAATACTTCCGTGTGGAAACACAAATCGGCACCGTTAACGCAAATTTCAGCAATCCCAACGCCGCCTTCGTCGTGGATTTAGGAGGAGCCAGTTCGCAAAATTTCTTGTGGGGTAGTACGGGGCGCGATGTGCGTTCCAATTTTTCTGGCAACGTTACGTTTTACGTCAATCCGACTGTTTTTAACAACACGGGGTTGAACACGTTTTACCTTAACAGCAAGACCACGCTTGCCGGCGACTTGCACAAAAGCGGCGCGGGCACACTGACGGTGAACGGTAACGCCACTCAAACCGTCGCCATGAGCGGCGGCAAAGTGACGGTGGACGGCGGGGCGCTGATAGTGGCGACGAACAGCGCAGCGCTCACCGGCGCGCGTATCGCCGGCGCGGGCGGTTACGACGTGATTAACTCGCTGAGCACGCTGACGGTGGACACAACTTCGCTGGCGTTGAGCCAAACTACCGGTGTCAATTTGCTGGAGGAGGCGCCGGTTAATCTTTATTCCGGCGTGCTCAAGTTCGCCGGCAACGGCAACGGCGTCATCAACGAGCAAAGCGTCGGCGCGGTGACGGCGAACGGCCGCGTGGCGCTCGGTTTCGACACGACCACGAGCAATGGTTTCACGCTGACGCTGGAGTCGCTGACGCGTGCCAACAACGCCACCGTCAACCTGACCGGTTTGGCGAGCGGCGGCGGGCACATCGTTATCAGTGGCAACGACGATAACATCGTCTCCTCGCTCGTCGGCGGCACAACCGGCGTCAGCGGTGTCACCAATTTGAAAATCATCCCGTGGATTTCCGCCAACGGCTACAACCATGGTGTCAATGCGGCAGCGCGCATGTATGCCGGCGCGGATTTGGTGACTTACACCACCGGCACCGGCGCGGGCGCTGGCTTTCGCGTGCTCGCTGACAATGAATATTTTTCCGACCTCGCCGGTGCCGCTGCGGATGACAACGTGAAAATCGCCACCGCCGCGCAAACGCTCGCCACCTCCACCACCATCAACGCTCTACGTAACATTACCAGTACCAGCACGGTTACTCTCAACAGCGACGTGACGCTGACGGTGGATAGCGGCGTGATTATCAACGCCCAACGCGCGGGATTCACCGTCACCGGCGGCACTGTTAGTTCCGGTGCGCGCGCTTTTGTGTTCAACGGACAGGAAACCATCACCAGCATCTACTCCAACCTCACAAACACCGTCAGCGATGGTGCCGTTGGTGCGATTTTTGCACAAGTCGGCTCGCAAACGCGAATCTACGGTACCAACTCGTGGGGCGGTGCGACGCTGGTGCAGGGCAGCTTGCTCGTCTACGGCAACGGCGCGCTGCCGAATACCACCGACGTGCGCGTGGACCGCGGCGGCAGTCTGTTAATCAACGCCGGCAACGCGTGGTTCGCCAGCCTCGCCGGCATTGGCAGCATCGGCATTGACGGTAGCCAGTCCACCGTGCGCATCAGTATAGGCGGCGACGGTTCAAGCAACGCCTACGGCGGCATCACCGTCAACGCTGGCGGCATCATCGCGCCCGGGGACGCGAGTGGTGAATTTCAAGCGGGCACATTGTTCATGGGCAACCAAATCGGGCACCTGACCTTCAAAGCCGACGGGGTGCTCGCGCTTGACTTTGCCAGCGACACCGTCAGCGACCAAATCGCCGTCGCCCTCGCCAACACCAGCGCTCCCCCGACGCTGCGATTCGACGACGGTGCCATTATCAGCGTCAACCTGCTCGGCACCTACACGCCCACCACTGACACTGATTGGTTGCTAACCACCGGCTTCGCCAGCATCAGCGGCGATTTGAACAACGTGCTCCTGCAAAACAGCGCCGGCACTGCGCTCGACAGCGAATTGTGGAGCTTGTCCAACTTGGGTGGTAACCTGCTGCTGTCCTACACCATCCCCGAACCCTCGACTTGGCTGTTGCTCACCATCGGCGCGGGCACGCTGCTCTTCACCATCCGCCGCCGGCGCTGACTGTCACGGTCACTGTCAGTGGTTACTTGGCGGCTTTGCGACTCCGCGCGAGTTGCTGTTTAACAATCTCGCGCGGAGGTTTTTATTTGAGATTCCTCGCTGTTAGCAGTGGCAGCGCTGACGCCGACCTCCTGCGCCAGCGCATTCCCCTTCCGTGAAGGGGTGGCCGCGGAGCGGACGGGGTAGTTCAGCGTTAACAGGGACCTCGCCCCAAACGCTGAACTACCCCGGCGCTCCGCGCCACCCCT
>JAISCS010000157.1 GCA_031265365.1 Verrucomicrobiales bacterium | reverse complement strand
CAATTCGGCAATTCGGCAATTCGGCAATTCGGCAATTCGGCAATTCGGCAATTCGGCAATTCGGCAATTCGGCAATTCGGCAATTCGGCAATTCCCTTAACCGCTCGCTGACGCTCGCGGTGGCACTGTCAGCGGCGCTGACAGTGAGTGTCCGTGCACAGTTTGACCCAACGGTTTCGCAGGGCGACACGCCGTATGACAATCTGACTTACTGGGTCGGTGGCACCATCAACAATCTGTTCTTCGGCAACACCAATCTCGTCACCGTCAGCGTGCCGGATGCCGTGTTCGACATCGGGGCCACGGTCATTGCCACTGGCGCGGTCAATGCGAAGCAGTTCAACGTCGGCGACCACATCACCGGTGACGGCATCGCGGAAAACACTGTCATCACCGCCATCAACAACGCCGGCCAAATCACACTCAGCAAAGCCACCGTCGGCGCCGCCACGACACCGCTGACGGTGACCGTGCGCGCGGATTTAAACCGCACCGCGCGCAACCAGTCCGGTGTGCCAGTGACCTATACCGAGGGTTCAAATATCTTCACCACCACGGCGAACGCCTACCACTATTTCTCCGTCACTCAAACCCATGACGGGAACAATCTTGACGGGGCCAAAGTCATTACATCAATCATTGACGAGCATACCTTTGTTGACTCCGCCACCGCCACCGCCGCCGGCACGCAAAATTGGAACATTTTCGTAAACGGCAATGTCAACTGGGGTTGGTGGACGATTTCCACGAACAACAATCCACGCACCATCACCGACGATTATTTTGTGCTGAAAAGCGGCGACTTCGCCAACGTCCGCATCGGCACCACGCCGAACTGGCTGTTCGCGCCCGCCAGCGGTACGTTCACGTTCATTCTCGACGCCGGCTGGGCGGGCGACAGTCTGCAATTCGAGCTTGGGCAAAGCAACAACACCTACCTGAACAACCGGTTTGATTTTCAAAACAACGCCGCAGTCTTTAACATCACGCCCGCCAATGTGCCGCTCATTGACAACGGCGCGCTCGGCTTGGATATGACACGCGTCCATGTCACCGCGACCAACCTCAGTTCACTCACCAAGGATGGCGTCGGCACGCTGCTGCTGGACAGCAACCTCGTGGTGAACGGCACCATCCAGCATAAAATCAACGTCAACAACGGCGGTGCGGTCAACATCAACAACGGCCAAATCGTCGTCAATTCCGCCAACTTGGTTCTGGACGCGCCGCGACTCTCCGGCGCGAAGGAATACAACCTGAATAACTACGGCGCGGTGCTGCAACTCATCGCCGGCACTGGCAGCGGCAACCTGATTGAACCAGACGCGGCCATCAACCTGCGCTCTGGCATTTTCAACGCCTACGGCACCACCGTCAGCGCCAATCAACAGGTCGGCACGGTGACGTTAAAAGCCGGACGCAGCATTATCGGCACCGCTGGCGCGAACCAAAACTTCACGCTGACGATGGAAAAACTGTTGCGTGAGGGCGACACCACGGTGAACTTTTTGTTCGGCAACATCGCCACCCCCGTCATCATCAGCGACGCCGCGAACGCTGCGGCGCTGGAGCAGCAACTGGTTGGCGGCATTTTACCGTGGGCCTCCGGACAAACTTCCAGCGCGCCGAACGGTTACTCCGCGGGCAGCGCGTGGAACAACGGCTATTTTGGCGGCGGCAGTTTCATCACCGTCAGTGGCGGAACCATTCGCATGTTAGCTGACATCGAGTATTATGACACGAACAGCCTCGCCATTAGCGCCGCCCCTACAACCGCCAACGTGCGCCTGCGCGTTGACAGCAGCGTAGATACCAATGGAACGCTCACCGTTAGCACCACGATTAACGCGTTGCGCGTCACCGGCTGGAACAACCAGATGCGGTTCCAAAATAACGCCACGCTGACGCTGACCAGCGGCGCGCTGTTGTTCTCCTCCGAGGGCGGGAACGGCTTGGGTAACCCCAATATAGCCGGCAACGCCAGCGGCGCCCTCGATACCGGCGCGCGGCCGCTGATTATCCAGGGTGGTGCCAACAGCACGGCCATCAATATCCCCTACGTCAACAGTATTGAAGACAACACCCAAGCCGGCCTTATCGTCGCCATGAAAGCCAGCAGCAATATCGAGTTGAATCCCGTTGGCACCGGTGTCATGAACAACTACGGCGGCTACACGCTGGTGCAAAGCGGCAGCCTGATTGCCCGCAAAACCGGCGCGCTCAACATGAACGCCGCGCTGCTGCTGGATAAACCCGGAACACTCACCATTGGCAGCATCTACAACAACATCGGTGCGCTAATTGCCGTCACGGAACTGCGCGGCGATGGCAAGGTGGATTTTGCCGCCGGCACCGATGCCAGTCCGAATCAACTGAACATCAACGCCAATCCTCGTACCGGCGATGATGTCAACAACACCATCGCCGTCGGCGCGGGCGGGGTCATCGCCCCGGGCGGCGTCGCCACGCCGGGTGGCGTCGGCACGCTGACGCTGGGCGCGAACGTGAACGCCGTCAACTTTCTGGCCGATTCCGTGTTTGCCGTTGACATCGCCGGTAATGGCTTGTCCGACACGCTGGCGTTCACCAACAACGCCGCCACGTTGAACTTCAACGCCGGCGCGACCATCGCGCTGAACTTTCTCAACGACTACTCCCCCGCCGAGGGTGATTCTTGGCTGTTCGCCACCGGTTACAACGCCCTCGGCAGCGTGTTTGACCAAGATAACATCACCGTCACCGGCCTCGCGGCGGACACTTACGAATGGGCCTTGGACCACGGCGCGCTGCA
>JAISCS010000090.1 GCA_031265365.1 Verrucomicrobiales bacterium | reverse complement strand
GCGCCGGCCGGCGCACAGGCTCCTTGGTTAACGGCCACACTCATGGCCGTCGCTCGCGATTATACACCACTGGCAACAGACAAGGGGTGGCCGCGCAGCGGACGGGGTAGTTTAGCGTTTGGGACAGGCGCAAGACGAAAGCTGAAAACAGAAATAATATCCGCTTTCTGCTTTCGGCTTTCCAATTTCCCTTAACGCTGAACTACCCCGTCCGCTCCGCGGCCACCCCTTCACGGAAGGGGAATTTGCTCACGCAGGGGCATGGGTGATGAGAGGGAGCGACGTCAGCGCTGCCACTGCTAACAGCGAGGAACCTATGTCCTCCATGACTTCTTGTGAAAAATCCTAACGAGTGCGCCGCTGATGGACGGCCTCGGCGAATTGCTCCAGCAGCGGGACGGTTTGGTCGAGGCTGATGCAGGCGTCGGTGATGCTTTGGCCGTACACGGCTTGGCCTTTCACGTAATCTTGCCGGCCGGCGACGAGGTTGCTCTCCATCATCACGCCTGCCAGATGACGGTCACCGCCGGCGATTTGTTGGGCGAGATTGTCGGCGACGACGGGCTGGCGGCGGTAGTCCTTGTTGCTGTTCGCGTGGCTGCAATCCACCATCAGCCGCGGGTTGGAGAGGTTCGCCCGTTCCAGCAAGGCGACGGCGTCGGCGACGGATGGCGCGTCGTAATTCGGCCCGGTCTTGCCGCCGCGCAGAATGAGGTGGGTGGCGGCGTTGCCCGTCGTGGCAAAAATGGCGGCGACGCCTTGTTTCGTGACCGACGGGAACCAGTGCGGGTGCCGGGCGCTGAGGATGGCGTCAACCGCCGGTTGGATGCCGCCGCCGGTGCCGTTCTTGAACCCGACGGGCATGGACAGGCCCGACGCCAGTTCGCGGTGTACCTGGCTTTCCGTGGTGCGCGCGCCGATGGCGGCCCACGACACTAGGTCGGCGGTGAATTGGGGCATGATGACGTCGAGAAATTCCGTGGCGATGGGCAGTCCGGTTTTCGTGATGTCCAGCAGCAGGTTGCGCGCGATTTTCAGGCCCTTGTTGATTTGAAAACTGTTGTCGAGGTACGGGTCGTTGATGAGGCCTTTCCAGCCGACCACGGTGCGCGGTTTTTCAAAATAAACGCGCATGACGATGAGCAATTCCCCGGCGAGACGGTCCGCGTGCGGCTTGAGTTGGCGGGCGTAATCCAGCGCGGCGGCGGGGTCGTGAATGGAGCACGGCCCGACGACCACGGCGAGGCGGTCATCCGCGGCGGCGAAGATGGCGCTCAACTCCCGGCGCGATTTGGCGATGAAGGCGGACCAGTTCTCGCCCACCGGGAAGTCTTCCAACAAAATCGCCGGCGGGATTAGGGGGCGCAAGGCTAGGATACGTGTGTCGTCAATTTTTTGCCACATAACAAGCCCAATAGGTAACAACAAAGCGGCGGGATAGTCAAGCGCGGGAAAAAGCGCGCGGCGCGTCAGTCCGAAATTTTTTACCGGAAGACCATGAACGCCCCGTGAAATTTATTGCTCATGCAGGCCGCACTCGCGTTTCAGGCCGAAGAAGCGCGTTTGCTCCTCGGTCATGCCGGGTTCCCATTTCACGGTGGTGTGGGTGTCGCCGACGCTGACGTAGCCTTGCTCCCACAGCGGGTGATAGGGCAAATCGTGCGCGGTCAGGTAGTCGTGAACTTGCTTGTTCGTCAACTCGATGATGGGATGAATTTTATAACGCCCGCGCTGGACGCTGACGATGGGCAGGTGGTGGCGCGATGCCGATTGTTCGCGCCGCAACCCCGCCAGCCACGCTGACACTGACAATTCCTCCAACGCGTGCCGCATCGGCTCGACTTTGTTCAGTTGGTTGTAACGCTCAAGACCGGCCACGCCCTGCTCCCACAATTTCCCGAAACGCGCCTCCTGCCACGCGGGCGACAACTCGGCGCGGTGGATTTTCAAATTAAGCCGCAGCCTCGCCGTCAGCATGTCAATAAAGCGGTACGTTTCGGGGAACAAATAGCCCGTGTCAATGAGGATGACGGGAATGTCGGGAACAACCCGCGTGGCGAGGTGCAACATCACCGCCGATTGAATGCCGAAGCTGGAGCTGAGCGCCAGCCCTGCGCCGAATTTGCCGTGCGCCCATGCCACCCGCTCCGTCGCTGACAGTGACGCCAGTTTTTCATTCAACGCCGCCAAATTCGCCGCTGACGGTGAGATTTTTTCGTCACCGTCAGCGGCATGTTTGCAAGTCGTGAGGTCAGTCTTCATTATTTGTCGCTAATTTTCACCAATACTACACTTTATCCGCATAAACTCCATATCGAAAAGAATAGCCGGCACCGCAACAAACCCCGCCGCCCCTGCCCCTCGCAAGCGTTAATTCCTCTCTTGAAGAGGGGAATTCTGTTGTGGTTCCGCACCGCTAACTCCCACGCCGTGAGAGCGGGAGTTGCGCAAGTCTAATACACCGCCAGTTTGTTGTATTCATCAAGCATGGTTTCATAACTCAAAAGAGGCATGCCCGCAAAAATACAATTTGAAGAAGAAAAAATATACCGGCCGCCGGATTTGGCGCTGTCGAATGCGTAACGTACCGACCGGCGAATCAATTCGTCGTCGGTTTCCTGAAGATACGAACACTGAACATTTCCCATAAGAACAAGATGGGGATACTTTTTTCTGACTGCCGCGATGTCCATGTGCCCTTGGGGGTCCACCGACTGATAGCCGTCTATGCCGGTTGAAACCAGTTGGTCCAGAATCAGGTTTAAATCCCCGTCGGAATGGAGTAGCACCTTTTTCCCCATGGAATGAATGGCGTCGACGATTTGTTTTAAGTAAGGCGTGTCAATTTCGGCGAACATTTCAGGACTTACATAAGGGCCGTTATTGTACGCGTAGTCGCTGTTGATGCAGATGAAATCAACGCCGCTCGCTATCTGTTTTTTGGCGAGTTCGATGGAAGCATCGCATTTACGTTTTGCCTCCTCATGCACACCGGGCATATCTTCGTAAAGCCTCGTGGCAAAGCTCATCATATCGTTACCGTCCATCATCCAGAACGTGCCTTCACCGTTATAATCGTACACGGCAATCTTGCTGCCGTAACGGTCCCTGGCCATTTTGACAAGGTCTCCGCCGCCACCCAAACGGTGCCAACCGACAAAGATGGCTGACCAGCCAAAACGTTCAATTACCTTGTCCCAGAGCGCGAAGAAATCAGCGGCGAACTGTTTTTTCCCGGCCGCGTCAGCGGCGTATTTTTTTTCATCAGGCCAAGGATTGCCGAAGGCTTCCTGAGTCAATTGAAAATCAAGTTCAAAATGCGGCACTCTGTCGGGTACCTTCCCGTTAAGCACGGCCATGATTCGTTCTCTACCGGTCATAATCGTCCTCCCTGGGCGGGCCTCCACCGGTCAAACGCTCCCGCGTTTAGCCTTTAAGGTAGTTTGTTCTTTCCGCCTTGAATTGCCGCATCCTAAGTGTTTCGGCGCGCTCCGGCAACATCAAATGCCGAAATTCGGCTTTTTCGCAGCATTACCACTGAGATTGTTCCGTCACCGTCAGCGTTATGTTAACTCAACCGCATGGAAACGGTCAACCTGTCATGTCCGCCCCGCCTCCCGCCGGAGTTCCTTAATACACCATTTAAGCGCAGGGCCTTTCCATTCGCCGGACTGCTCAAATCTTTCAAGATTATTAATCAACTCCGGTAATTCAGGCCACCCGGCAAGGCACGAATAATGGAAATGCGCGTAGTTAAACCGGTTGAGTTTATGCCGCTTATCATCCACCAGATGACCCAACCCCAAGTAATCATCCGGGTCCGTGATTTGTTTTCCGCAGACCAAACACAACCGTGATTTGGGTAAATTTTGTTGCCGGCACTCCTCGTAACGAGTTTGGACTTGTGCCATTAACGGATGCTTGCGAAAGACTTCAATATGAATAACCGCGTCACTAAAGGCGTGCAACGGGTCAGCCTGATTGCTTACAAAAGGGGAGAACATTACAACCTCATCGGCGGACTTAATCACTCGACCGCTGATTGAGCAACACATTCCTGGAATAAAAATGGCCATGAACTTATTTGCACCCGCCTGTTATCTATTACAACAAACCATCCCATTCATCCAGTCGAAATATTTATATTAACCGCTGACGGTGAGGCAAACAGTTTTGGCGGATTAAAAAATAATTTTGTTGCCAACTGAAAAAGTCCCCATACTCTATCCCAAATAAAGTCTATATAGTTTTATGAATCACTTGGACCAACTCGAAGCACAAAGCATCTTTATTTTCCGCGAAGCCTTTCACGCGTTCTCCAAACCCGCCATGCCGTGGTCCATGGGCAAGGACTCCAACGTCCTCATCTGGCTCGCCAAAAAAGCCTTCTGCGGCAAAATCCCGTTCCCGGTCCTGCATATTGACACGACCTACGAGTTCCCCGAAATGCTGGCGTTCCGCGACTGGGCGGTGCGGGAATACGGCCTCGACCTCATTGTCAAAATCAACGAGGACGCCCGCCTCGGCCGCGGCGCGTACCAGACCAGCATCGGCTACGAGACGCACGACCCCGTCACCGTCACGCACGAGTTGAAAACCGTCGCCCTGCAACAAGTCATCGCGCGCTACCAATGGGACGCCCTCATCACCGGCATCCGCCGCGACGAGGACGCCACGCGCGCGAAGGAGCGTTACTTCTCCCCGCGCAACGCCGACTTTGAATGGGATTACCGCGACCAGCCGCCGGAGTTCTGGAACCAATTCACCACCGCCGTCGGCGCGGGCGAGCACATCCGCGTCCAACCGCTGCTCGACTGGACGGAGACCGACATCTGGCACTACATCAAGCGCGAGGACATCCCCATCCCGCGCATGTATTTCGCCCGCGAGGTCGGCGGCAAAAAACTCCGCTACCGCTCCCTCGGCTGCTGGCCCATCACCAAGCCCGTCGAGAGCGCGGCGGCGGACATCGACGCCATCATCGAGGAACTGCGCCACACCAAGACCAGCGAGCGGGCCGGCCGCGCGCAAGACCACCACGAGCGCAACGCCATGCAGAAACTCCGCGCGAAAGGATTTATGTAATAACGTTTTCTGGTTTTCTGGTTTTCTAGTTGCGCCGGCCAGCATCAGCGCCAGCATTTAGACTCAAAAAACCAGAAAACTAGAAAACCAAAAAAATATCATTTTTTTTAATAACGTTTTTTAGTTTTCTGGTTTTCTGGTTTTCTAGTTACGTTGGTCATCATCAGCGCCGCTATTTATAACTCAGCAAACCAAAAAACCAGAAAACTAAAAAACTAGAAAACCAAAAAACCATCCTATGCCCCCCCGCCTAAAAATCGTCATCGTCGGCCACGTCGACCACGGAAAGTCAACCCTCATCGGCAGACTGTTCCACGATACTAATTCCCTCCCCGACGGCAAAGTCGCCGCCATCCAGGCCGCCTGCGCCGCCGAGGGCATGGACTTTGAATACGCCTTCCTCCTCGACGCCCTGCTGGAGGAACAGGAACAGAACATCACCATCGACACCACGCAAATCCAGTTCCGCACCGCCAGGCGCGGCTACGTCATCATCGACGCGCCCGGCCACAAGGAGTTCCTGAAAAACATGGTCACCGGCGCCGCCAACGCCGACGCCGCCCTCCTGCTCATCGACGCGCGCGAGGGCGTGCAGGAACAATCCAAACGCCACGGCTACCTGCTCTCCCTGCTCGGCATCAGGCAAGTCGCCGTCATCGTCAACAAAATGGACCTGGTCGACTACAGCGCGGCGGTGTTCCAGCGCATCGTCGATGAATACCGCGCGTTTCTCAAACCCATCGGCGTCACCCCGCTGCACTTCATCCCCGCCTCCGCCCGGCACGGCAAAAACATCGCCGCCGCCAGCGCCGAGCTGGCCTGGTTCGACGGCCCGTCCATCCTGCAGGCGCTCGACAACTTCACCACCCCCGGCACCCGCGCGGAACTGCCCCTGCGCTTCGTCCTGCAAGACCTGTACCGCTTCGACGAACGCCGCCTCCTCGCCGGCCGCATCGAGACCGGCCGCCTCAACGTCGGCGACGAGCTGGTCTTCTGGCCCGACCGCAAACGCAGCCGGGTGAAAAGTTTTGAGACCTGGGGCCGCCAGCAGCCGGCCGTGAAAACCTCGGCGTCAGCGGGCGAATCCGTCGCCATCACCCTGACCGAGCAAATCTTCGTCGAGCGCGGCCAAGTCGCCAGCCACCCGGGCGCCGGCCTCGCCGAGGGCCGCGAATTTCACGCCTCCCTCTTCTGGCTCGACCCCGCGCCGATTTACCTCAACCAACCCTACACCCTGAAACTCGGCACCCAGGCCGTCGAGGCGCGCATCGTCAAAATCGAGCGCGTCATCGACTCCGCCACCCTGACCGTCACCGGCGTCAACCGCGACCGCGTCGAGCGCGACGAAGTCGCCGAGGTCATCATCCGCCCGCGCAAACCCGTTGCCTTCGACAACGCCGACCACATCACCGTCACCGGCCGCTTCATCTTCCAGCAAGGCGCGCGCATCGGCGGCGGCGGCATCATCCACAGCGCCGCCTACGCCCCCCTGCTGGCCGGCGAGGTCAAGAGCGCCGACCTCGAATGGAGCGGCGGCGAGGTCACGCACGAGCTGCGCGCCCAACACCACGGCCACCGCGGCGCCGTGCTGTGGCTGACCGGCCTCAGCGGCAGCGGCAAATCCACCCTGGCCGTGGCCCTGGAAAAAAGCCTGCTCCAGCGTGGCCGCGCCGCCTACATCCTCGACGGCGACAACATCCGCTACGGCCTGTGCGCCGACCTCGACTTCAGCCTGGCCGACCGCGCCGAAAACATCCGCCGCGTCGGCGAGGTGGCGAAACTGATGGCCGACGCCGGCCTCATCGTCATCAGCGCCCTCATCTCCCCGCTGCAAGCCGAGCGCGACCACATCCGCCAGCAATGCCACAACGAGGGCCTCCCCTTCGCCGAGATCTACATCAACGCCCCGCTGGCCGTGTGCGAGCAACGCGACCCGAAAAACCTGTACCGCAAGGCCCGCGCCGGCCACCTCAAGGACTTCACCGGCCTGGACTCCCCCTACGACCCGCCGCCGGCGCCGGAGCTGGAGCTGCCCACCGACCGCGAGCCGAAGGAAACCTCGCTGGCGAAGTTGCTGGACCTGGCGCTGACCATCAGCGCCAGCGACACCCCGCCCCTGACCGGGCCGTTCACGCCGGTTATCTAGGGCCGATATTCATGGATATATGGTAATTCATCATAACATTGGCAGAGTACTCCGTCATCCTGAGCGCAGCCCTGCCAGGGCGCGTCACCCTGAGCGAAGCCGAAGGGCGAAGGAACGGCTAAGTACTGACTAACCGGCTGGCAACACTAATCCGCTGACCTTGACTCAACCGCTCCTTCAACTACGCACCTGCGGCGCTTCGCTCAGGATGACGGGGTACTCTGCCAATGTCGTAATGAAATGCTATAGTCTGCCAATGTTATGAGGAACTGTTATATTCCGTAAAAAATCCATGTTAACCCGCCTCATGTACCGGTATAATCAAACCATGAGCAAATCCGACCATTCCGCCATCGCCGCGTCAGCCGCGTGCACCGCTGCCATCCGCCAACGCATCGCCGAGGGCGGCTCGCTGACGGTCATCGCCGCCGAGTTTGGCGTATCGCGCCAGTACGTTAGCAGCCTGAAAATCCAGCAAGCCAACGGTGCCGGCCCGCCGCCGGGCCGGGGCCGGCGCGACCCGCTGCCGTTCACCAAGGCGGAGCGCGCCGCCTTCGCCGCCGCGTTGCAAGGCCCGCCGCCGCGCGGCAAGTCGGCGCTGGCGGACGTCCCGCGCCTGTGGACGCGCCAGCAGGCCCGGCAATGGTTTTTACGCAAGTTCGGGCGGTTACCGCAAGCGCGACAGTTGGCAACGTTGGTGGGCGAACTAGGCGTAGAGTTCACCGGCACGCGGCGGGAGAATTACGACGCCAGTTTTTATCGCTGGCAAGCCTCGCCCGCCGCCGCCCACGTCCGTGAGGTGGAAGCGCGACACACGGCGGAGTTGACCGCCGACCTTGAGGCCGACCGCGGACCATCCGGCGGCAAAATGTCCAAGGCGGAATTGCGCGACATCGAGCGCTTCAACGCCGCGACCGCGCGCCAAATGTCGGCCGTCACCACCCCCCAGCGCGCCCCCGCCCGGAAAATCGGTCGCAACGACCCATGCCCGCGCAACCCCACGCTGAAATTCAAGCGCTGCTGCGGCGCAAACGGCAGCCACTACTGCACCCGCGCCACCGCGCCATGAATATTCAGGTTCTTACCCATTATCAGTGGAATAGTCCCCGTCATGCTGAGCGAAGTTGCGTAGCAACGCAGTCTAGCCGCTGACGGTGGAAAAGCCAGACGGTGAAGGCACTGTCAGCGGCGCACAATTGGCGCCTGACTTTGTTGTTCATCCGTGGTAGAAAAAAACATGGAGTTGAATTTGCATGGCAAAATCGCGTTGATCACCGGCGCCAATAATCCGCTGGGCATCGGCGCCGCCACGGCGCTTCGATTCGCCGAGGAAGGGGCAAAAGTTGCCTTGGTGTACAAGCAGATAACCCGTGAATACGATACCCCAAAAGCCCGGCACAACGGGTTTGACAAATATTTCAAGCTGGTCTCGGAAGACGCCGCCGCCGTTGAGCGGCAACTGCGGGTGCTGGCACCGGATTATCTGATTATTGAAAAAGACCTCACGGACGCCGCCGCCGCCGTTGATCTTTTTGACGCGGTGAACCGGCGCTTTGGCGTGGTGAATATATTGGTAAACAACGCCGCCGTCTGTGACGAATCCGGGAATGACACGACATTGACGGTGACAGGTCAGGTCATTGACGACACGCTGAGCGTGAACGTGAAGGCGGCGCTGTTGTTGGCCAAGGAGTTGGCCCGGCGCGCGACCAACGGCGGGCGTGTCATCAACCTGAGCACCGATGCCGCGCAACGGTTTGCCGGCCAAATAACTTACGGCGCGAGCAAGGCCGCGCTGGAAGCGCTGACGCGGAGCATGGCCATCGAAGTCGGCAAGCGGGGCATCACGGTCAACGCCGTCGCGCCCGGCCCAACGCAAACCGGTTATATTGACAAGGAACTTGAACGGCGGGTGCTGCCCGACATTCCGCTGGGTCGGCTTGGCACGCCCGCGGATATTGCCGACGCTATTCTGTTTTTAGCCTCTGACCGAGCCTCCTGGATTACCGGCCAGGTAATCCAAGTATCGGGAGGACATGCTATTTGAGATGACTTCATGTAAAAGGTGTCAGCCTTCATTCCTTGACAAATTCTGCCGCTGACGGTGGCTTGGTGGGCGAGTTTGCCGCTGGAATATCTGTGCGCCAATTATTCGCCAAGCGACTGCTTGAAGTTTTCCACCGCTTGTTTAATCCTCACCGTCAGCGCCTCATCCAGTGATTTCTCCCTTTTATTCTGGCTTGCTGTTTATATTCTTTATTTCCAGTAAATATTCATAACTCAATCCCTGCCGAGCATGGGCCTGCTTCCATGGCGGAGAATAAAAATATTTTTTATTTTTTTCTTGCGCCCGCGAAAAAATCGTGTAGAAATTTTTTTTCCTTTTGAAAAAGGAGGGGAAAAAGCCAATGGTGGCGGAGGCGTGTGACGGTGTTGAAAGCCGTCCTCCATGCGATGAATGCTTGGGAAAGCACGCATGGTTAGTTTTTGCCAGGCGTGCTTTTTTGTCGGGGTGACGGTGTTAGCGCAAAGAAAAAATTATTGAAGGATATTGAAATGCCTACGATTAACCAGTTGGTGAGAAGCGGTCGGAAAGCGGTCAAGAGCAAGACCAAATCGCCCGCGTTGCAGAAGGCCCCGGCTCGCCGCGGGGTGTGCGTGCAAGTCATGACCCGCACGCCGAAGAAACCAAACTCGGCGTTGCGTAAAGTCGCCAAGGTGCGCTTGACGAACGGGCAGGAAATCATCGCCTATATCGGCGGTGAGGGACATAATTTGCAGGAGCACTCGATTGTGCTGGTGCGCGGCGGTCGCGTGAAGGATTTGCCGGGGGTGCGTTATCACATCGTGCGCGGCACGCTGGATGCGCTGGGCGCGGTCGGGCCGAGCAACACGAACAAATTGAACCGCAATGTGTCCCGCAGTAAATACGGCGTGAAGAAGCCGAAGGCGGACGCGAAGAAATAACAGGATACGTATATGGCACGTCGTCACAGAGCAGAGAAACGGGAGATTTTGCCGGACCCGGTGTATGAAAACACGGTGGTCGGGCGCTTGATTAGCTCGGTCATGGAACGCGGCAAGAAATCCATCGCCCAGAAGATTGTCTATCACGCCATCGCGCAGGCGAACAAGGATAACAAGGAAGGCAATCCGCTCGATATTTTGAACAAGGCGGTGGATACGGTGAAGCCG
>JAISCS010000069.1 GCA_031265365.1 Verrucomicrobiales bacterium | reverse complement strand
CGCCCCGCCCCCCCCCCCCCCCCCCGCGGGCGCCCCCCCGCCCCCCCCCCCCCCCCCCCCCACCCCATCTGCCTCACGAGGGGGGGAGAAAATATTATTCAGATAGACTCTTAACTGCTTGCGGTTTTGGCGCGCGCACTATAATATTTATAAACTATGCGAGCTATTTTAGTTGCCTTGGCGCTGGCCGTGATGTTCCCGCTGACGGTGGGCGCGGTGGTGCAAATTAACGCGACCGGTACCACGCACGATGGCACGCCATCGGGCACGGGGATGGAGGATTATGTCGGCATGGTGAATGACGCAACTGGTGTGTATCTCGGCAACGGCTGGGTTATCACAGCGGCGCATGTCGCCCAAAACGGTGTCAACTTCAAAGTCGGCGACACGAGTTATTCGGTGGTCGCCAATTCAACGCATTGGCTTAACAGCACTGACGGTCAGTCGTCGGCCGACCTTGCGTTGTTTCAAATTACTGGCTTCGAGGGGGCGGGCGTGACGTTGTACAGCGGCGACGTCAGCAGTTTGAATTACGACAATAGTACAACGCTGATGATGGGCTACGGCAGCACTACGCTGAGTGGCACTGACCGTGGGTTTGGCTGGGGATATGGTTGTGTTGTTTCAAACAATTATCAAACAATAACTGACCAGGATCGTACAACGGATGTTTATGTGTCGTTAAGTTATAATGCGGTTCCCGCAGTAGGGGGGGCTGGTTTGTTGGAGAACAAAGCACAAGCGTTCATAGGTGATTCAGGCGGCGCGGGATTTGTCAAAGTCGGCGATGAGTGGCAACTGGCGGGTATTATGCTTGAGGTCGGCAGTATTCCATATGGACCGAGCGATGAATATTCAACCGATACCGCCTTCACTATGCTCGCGGATTTGACGCAGTACGCCGACCAAATCAACAACATCATCATACCGGAGCCGAGCACTTGGGCGCTGTTGGTGACGGGCGCGGGCCTCGTGCTGTCACTGTCAGCGGCGCGGCGGCGGAAATAAATTGCACTTTCACCGGCAGCGGGCGAAAATTCACGCGTGACTTCCCGCGAAAGATTTCTCAAGGCCCTTGACTGCGAGCCGTTGTCGCGCCCGCCGCTGTGGTTGATGCGGCAGGCGGGGCGTTATTTGCCGGAGTATCGCGCGCTGCGGGCGCGCCATTCTTTTCACGAGCTGGCGCGGACGCCGAAGCTGGCGGCGGAGGTGACGTTGCAGCCGCTCAAACGCTACGCGCTCGACGCGGCGATTATTTTCTCGGACATTCTCGTGGTGCCGGAGGCGATGGGGCTGCCGTTCGCGTTTCGGGAGCAGGGCGGGATTGAAATGGCGTTCCGCGTCAAGTCGCGCGCGGACCTGGCGCGGCTCACCGTCAGCGGCGCGGCGGAAAAGTTAAGTTACGTCATCGAGGCGATTCGGCTGGCGCGCGCCGGGTTGCGGGGCGAAAAGGCGTTGCTGGGATTTTGCGGCGCGCCGTGGACGCTGGCGGCCTACATGGTGAACGGCGGCGCGGCGGACAAGCTGGCGGCGCTGACGATGCTGTTCCGGCAGGACGCGCAACTTTTTCACGAGTTGATGCGCAAGGTCACGGCGGTGTGTTGCGACTATGTGCGGATGCTGGCGCGGTCGGGCGTGGACGCGATTCAGATTTTCGATACGTGGGCGAGATTATGCCCGCCGGAGATTTACGGAGAGGCGTCGCTGCAATGGATTCGGCACATGGTCGGGGCCGCTGACGGTCGGGTGCCGGTGATTTTGTTCGCCAGGGGCAAGGGTCACGACTGGCGGGCGCTGGCGGACACGGGCGTCGCCGCCGTCAGCGTGGATTGGACGGTGAACTTGCCGGCGTTGCGACAACAACTGCCGCTGACGGTGGCGGTGCAGGGCAACCTGAATCCGGCGTCGTTGCTGGCGGACGCGGCGGGCGCGCGGCAGGCGACGAGTTCATTATTAGCGTCAATGGCGGGGCGGCGCGGGTTTGTATTTAATTTGGGGCACGGCTTGCCGCCGGAGACGCCGCCGGAGAACGTCGGCGCGCTGGTGGAGACGGTGACCGCGTGGAGCAATTCATGAAACGGGTGGCGGTAATCGGCGCGGGCATCACGGGGCTGTGCGCGGCGCATGAGTTGAAGCGGCGCGGGGTCACCGTCAGCGTGTTTGAAAAAAGCGCGCGGGCGGGCGGCTTGGTGCAGAGCGCGCAAGCGGGCGGTTACACGCTGGAATCGGGGCCGAACACCGTGCTCGCCGGCGGCGCGATTTGGGACGAATTGATTGACACGCTGGGCTTGCGCGGGCGTTTGCTGGTCGCTGACGCGCGCGCGCGCAAACGTTTCATCGCGCGTGACGGCCGCTTGGTAAGCGTGCCGGGCAATCCGCTGACGACGCCCATCCTCAGCGCGGGCGCGAAGTGGCGGTTGTCGCACGAGCCGTTCATCCGCCGGCGACCCGCTGACCGTGACGATGAATCGCTGGCGGATTTTGCCAGGCGGCGCTGCGGCCCGGAATTTCTTGATTACTTGGTCAACCCGATGGTCAGCGGCATTTACGCGGGGACACCGGAGGGGTTGTCCACGCGGTACGCGTTTCCGTTTTTGTGGGACGCCGAGGGGGTGGGCGGGTCGCTGACGGCGGGCCTGTTGCGAAAAATTTTTGCTGGGCGGTGCGTGCGCAAAAAAATGATTTCATTCCCCAACGGCTTGCAAGAGTTGACCGACCAACTGGCGCTGACGTTGGGCGACGCGCTGCGGCTGAACGCCGGCGTCACGCGTCTGCGGAAATCGGGCGGCGAATGGTGGTTGAGCGTCAGCGGGTCGGCGGAATGGAGGAAATTCGACGCGGTGATTGAAACCGTGCCGCTGCACAGCCTCGCGTCCGCCGCCAATGACGGATTATCGCGGGCGCGACTGGAATTATTCGCCGGCGTGCCTTACGCGCCGGTGCGGGTGCTGCAACTGGGCTTTGACCAAAAGGACGTGCCGCATCCGCTGGACGGCTTCGGTTTCTTGTTGCCGGAACGCGAGCACCAGGATTTGTTAGGCATATTGTTCGCCTCCTCGCTGTTTCCAAGCCACGCGCCGGCGGGCAAGGTCTTGCTGACAGTGATGCTGGGCGGGATGCGGTCACCGTCAGCGGCGGACTGGCCGCCGGCGCGGGCGTTGACGGCGGCGCGCGCCGCGTTGCGCCAATACCTCGGGGTCAGCGCCGGGCCGGAGTTGGTGCATGAGACCACCCACCCCGCCGCGATTCCACAGTTGGGCCTTGGTTACGGCGAGGTGCTGGGCGAGTTGGAAAAATACGAGGCCGCTGACGGTGACCTTCATCTCGCGGGAAATTTTCGCGGCGGGATTTCCGTGCTGAATTGCATCGAGAGCGGTGTCCGGCTGGCGCGCGGTCTTGTCTAAAGGGCGGAGTTCCCTATAATAATCGCAGACCATGAATCTTTTTTGTGTCGGCGCGGACTTTAAGACGCACAGTGTGGAGGAGCGCGAGAAGCTGAGCCTGAGCCGTGACGACCAGGCGCTGACGTTGAGCTTTTTCGCGCGTCATCGCTCGTTCGGCGAGTTTCTGACGCTGTCCACTTGCAACCGGACGGAGTTTTATTTTGTCACGACCATGAGCGAGAGCCGGGCGTTGCGGGAGTTGGTGGCGAGCCTCGGCGAGTTGCGGAAAATGCCGGCGGACTGGATTGACACGGCGTATTATTTTCGCGATGAGGAAGTGGTGTGGCATTTGTTCGAGCTGGCGAGCGGGCTGAAATCCATGGTGGTCGGCGAGACGGAGATTTTCGGGCAGGTGAAGGACGCCTATGAGCGGGCGCGCGCGGCGCGGACGTGCGGGCGCGTGTTCAACCGGCTGTTTCAGTCGGCGTTCGCGGCGGCGAAGCGGGCGCGCGCGGCCAGTGCCATCGGGCGCGGGAATGTCTCGGTGTCGTCCATCGCGCGGGATTTGGCGCTGGAGAAACTGGGCGCCGTCAGCGACCGCGCCCTGCTGGTGCTGGGCACCGGCGAGGCGGGGCGCGGCGTGGCGCGGGCGTTCGCTGACAGTGGCCTCGGCAGGCTGGCGTGCAGCAATCGCGGCGAGGTGGCCGGCAAAAAATTCGCGGCGGAACTTGGCGCGGCGTTCGTGCCGTGGGGGCGCTGGCGGCGGGAGTTGGCGGGATATAATGTGGTGGTGGCGTGCACATCGTCAGCGGAATATATTTTGCGGCGCGAGGATTTGACCGCTGACGGTGACGCTGGCGCCGACGTGAAATTACTGTTCGACCTCGGCGTGCCGCGCAACATTGACCCGACGGTGGCGCGGCTGGCTGGGGTGACGTTGCTGAACATTGACCATTTGCAATCCGTGGCGTTGCGGAATTTGCGCCAGCGCGCGCGGCAAGTGGAAAAATGCCGCGGCTTGTTGGCGCCGCTGGTACGGCGTTTTGTGGAGCACTCTCAGCGGAGTTGGTTAAAGGCAAACTAACACAGTGATTTGAAATATATCATACCATAAAATCTTTAATCTTTTTGGTATGGTATTGTCAATATGATTGTAACCTGTCCCTTATTTTACTTATTTTAAGATGCTTTTTAACTTGGGCGCGGGCGGATTCTTGCTAAAATAAAAACATGGCCACACGACGCACCACGCGCATCTCGGCATTGATTCAGGCGGAATTGGGCCGACTGGCGGCGCGAGAAAAATCCTTGGAGGACGCGCTACTGACGTTCACCGACGTGGATACCAGCCCGGACTTGCGTAATGCCTATGTGTATGTTAGCACACTGAACCAACGGCTAACGCCGGAGCGAATTTTGTCGTTGCTGGCGCGGGTGGCGCATGAGTGGCAGCGGGAAATCGGCGCACGGTTGAAAATCAAGTACACGCCGCGCTTGGAGTTTCGTTTCGACGCCAACCTTCGGCGTGGCGACCGTGTGATGGAAATCATGCGCGAGTTGGAATTGGCGGATGGCGCTGACGCCGACAGTCAGGCTTGAATTTCACCGGCAGCGGTGTAATATTCCAATATGAAAACCATTTGGTCGACCAAGGTCATCGTTAGCGTGTTGTGCGTGGCATTGTTATCACTCACCATCAGCGGTTGCTCCACCGTGGAAAGCCGCCGCGAGGAGCGGGCGCAGGGGTTTGATTTACTGACCAAGGAGCAACAGCGAGTGGTCATGCAGGGCCGTGTCACCAAGGGGCTGAGCAAGGACGGCGTGTACATCGCGCTCGGCAAGCCGCTGCGCGTGAGGCGCGAGCACATGAACGGCGTCGGCACGGAAAGCTGGGTGTATGGCCGCATGGAAACTTACACCGCGCCGGGGAGCTATGCCGGGCCGGTGTTTTACGGACGCTATGGGGCGTGGTGGGGTCCCGGTTATTATGACAACAGCGTCAGCGTCATGCGGGACACATTCGTGGTTTTTTTCGGCACGGACGGCAAGGTCAAGGGCTGGAGTGAATTGTGAGCCGCTGACGGTCACGGAGCACGATGAAAAACATGCTGTCGTGGGAATTTGAGCAGACCGCCACCGCCGACGGCGCGCGAGTGATTGCGGGGATTGACGAGGCAGGACGCGGTTGTCTGGCGGGACCGGTGGTGGCGGGGGCGTGCGTGTTTTCGCGGCGCGCGGCGTGGCCGGCGGGGTTGAACGATTCCAAGCAGTTGAGCCGGGCGCAACGTCAGCGGTTGTACGAGGAACTGACTGTCAGCGGCGATTTGCACTGGGCGGTGGGCGTGGCATCGGTGGCGGAAATTGACCGCGTGAATATTTTGCAGGCGACTTTTTTGGCGATGCACCGTGCGCTGGAAGGGCTGGCGCGGACGGTGGACATGGCGCTGATTGACGGCTCGCAAATGCCGCGGCTGACGGTGAGGATTCGCGGCATCGTCAAGGGCGACGGCAAATCCCCGTCCATCGCCGCCGCTTCCATTCTTGCCAAGGAGACGCGCGACCGCATGATGGAGGAGGCGGAGAAAAATTTTCCCGGTTATGAATTTGCCAAACACAAAGGATATGGAACCGCGCGACACTTCGCGGCGCTGGGGCGTTTGGGGCCGTGTGAAATCCATCGCCGCACGTTTGCTCCAGTCGCGCGATGCGGTTTCAAATATTGACCCCGCCGGCGGTGACGGCGCCGGGCGTGAGCGTCAGCGGCGCGGCAAGCTCGGCGAACGGGCCGCTGAACGCCATCTGCGGCAGGCGGGCTACAAGGTGTTAGTGAAGAATTATCGTGGCAGGTGGGGAGAACTTGACTTGGTGTGCCGTCATGAAGGCACACTGGTATTTGTCGAGGTCAAGGCGCGGGGGCCGAATTCGTGGGGCACGCCCGCCGCGGCAGTGACCGCCACCAAGCAGCGGCGTGTCATTAGCACGGCGTATGAGTACCTCGGCGAATTGAAGACGCAGGATATGCCGGTGCGATTTGATGTTGTGGAAATTTTTCTCGGCGCGGATGGCGAGGTCAAGCGCTGCCAGATTATTCCATCCGCGTTCGAGTTGACGCGAAAGAACCGGCACACCCACTGATGTTGACCTCAGCCGATGGCCTGTCGGCGCAGACCGTGCATGATGGTTAATTCTTTGCCATCGCTGGTGATGGGCAGCGGGTGTGGCACGGCATTTGGTTTTTTGCCGGTACGCTGGCGATGACGCTCCAATTGCCGCGTGACGAATGCCTTGCCGCCGAGCACCGCGCCATCGGTAAAATACCTGACGCGGCATCGCAACAATTCCGCCGCTGACAGTGCGCCGTGTTCCGCGATTATTTTTCGCACCTGTGCCGCTGACGGTGAGGCGGTGTCAGGCTTGGCCTTTCCGCCAAACAGCATTTTTCGATAGACTTGCTGAGCGGGTTTCCAGTCGGTCAGTTCCAGTATGCCTGCCAATGACACGCGTAATTTGGCGTTACCCGCCACCGCCTCCGCGTAGCCGCAGAAACGGTAATCCTTCGGGTCTTGTGTCAAGCCCGCGCGTACGGGATTGAGGTCAATGTAAGCCGCCATGGTTCGCAACGCCGCGCCGTTTTCGACCAGCACGCTCTTGAATCGTTCCGACCACAGCGTGCCGAAGCGCCCATGTTTGTGGTTGAACCAAATGGAGAAGCGTTGTTTGACCAATTTCATGAACTGCGAGACATCACCCATCAATGCTTGTTGTTGCCTACGCCAAGCGTGAATATCCTCATCGTCAGCGGCGAGTTTTTTTCCCAAAACATCGAGCTTGGCGACCTGAAATTTGGTCGGCTGAGGATACAAGACTTTATAACGGCGCAGCAATTCCGTGTCGCTGATGGTGGTGGTTTTCGGCACCAGCACCAGAATATGAAAATGATTGGATAACAGCGCGTAAGTGAGGATTTGCACCCCACAAAAATCGGCCATTTGCCACATTTGCCGGCGTAATATTTCCCGCGCCGCGCTGTCCAACAGTCGCTCACCATTGACTGTTTTGGAAATGCAATGATAGATAGCCGCGCCCTCCTGAGGTGGAATTTTGATGCGTGATGTTCTCATAATTTGATTGTTGGTGCCGATATGAGTATGGAGAAAAAAGAGAAGTTGACAAGAAAATTATAGTCTGTCCCTTTTTATTTTGTTTACATTGTCTAACAAACGCATACGGATATGAGATTTTACTCTAATAATTGGCCGTTATAATTTCGCTGCCTTATGTTTTCACAAATCAAATCGGCTTCGGTAGTGGGAGTGCAGGCGTTTCCTGTGGAGGTGGAGGTCAATGTCGGGGAAATCGCCGCGCAGGGATTGCCGGAGTTTGTAGTGGTGGGGTTACCGGACGCAGCGGTAAAGGAATCGCGTGACCGCGTGAGGACGGCAGTGCGTAACAGTGCCTATAATCATCCTGAAGGCAAGGTAACGGTAAACCTCGCGCCAGCCGATTTGAGGAAGGCGGGGCCGAGTTTCGATTTGCCGATGGCTTTGGGGATTCTGACCGCGTCAAGACAATGTCAGCCGCCGGCGTCGCGCGAGGGCCGGTATCTGGCGGTTGGCGAATTGGCGTTGACGGGCGCTGTACGACGGGTGAAGGGCGTGCTGCCCATCGCATTGTTGGCGAAAAAACTGGGATTTGCGGCGCTGTTGGTGCCGGAGGAAAACGCGGCGGAAGCGGCGGTGGTGGCAGGCTTGCGGGTTTTTCCAGTGAAAAATTTACGTAGCGCGGCGGAATTTTTAGAAGGCAAGGCTGCCATCAACGTGGCATTGCATCGGACCAATTATTTCGACGCTGACGGTGGGACTGACGCCGACCTTGATTTCGCCGATGTAAAGGGTCAAGAAAGCGTGAAGCGCAGCTTGGAAATCGCCGCCGCCGGCGGGCACAATCTGCTGATGATTGGCCCGCCCGGTTCGGGAAAGAGTATGTTGGCCAAACGCTTGCCGGGAATCTTGCCACGCATGACGCTGCCGGAGTCGCTGGAAACCACGCGCATCCACAGTGTCGCGGGATTGCTACCGGCAGGGCAGGCGCTGGTGGCGGCGCGCCCGTTCCGTTCACCGCACCACACTATTTCGGACATCGGCTTGATTGGCGGTTCGGCACAACTGCTGCCGGGTGAGGTAAGTCTCGCTCACAACGGCGTGTTATTCCTTGATGAACTGCCGGAGTTCAAGCGCAACGCCTTGGAAGTGATGCGGCAGCCGCTGGAGGACGGCCGCGTGACCATCACACGCGCGGCGGGCACGGTGACCTTCCCGGCACGTTTCATGTTCGTCGCGGCGATGAACCCGACGCCCACCGGCAGCGGCAATGACGCACAAAAAGGCCGAGTCTCGGCCACCGCCGTACAACGTTACTTGAACCGGATTTCCGGCCCTCTGCTTGACCGCATTGACATTCACATTGAGGTCGCGGCTCTGAAATACGAACAACTGCTGGCGGCACCGACGGGCGAGTCATCGTCAGTGATTCGTGTGCGAGTCGAGGCGTGCCGACAAATTCAGCGTCAGCGTTTCGCCGGCAAGCCGATTTGGTGCAACGCGCAGATGAGTCCGCGGCAGATTCAAGCGTTCACACCGCTGGACGGGGAGAGCCAGAATTTATTGCGCTATGCAATGGAAAATTTGCAACTGAGCGCGCGGGCCTACGACCGGATTCTGAAAGTGGCGCGGACGATTGCGGATTTGGCCGGGCAAGAGCAAGTCAACGCGGAACACATCGGCGAGGCCGTGCAATATCGAACGCTTGACCGACAGATTTGGGGATGAGTGAACTATTAAATTCAGGATTTGGAATTTTCTTCCACCCGCAGATACTCGCGCACCATGTTGATATGCACCCGCAGCGTGTACAACTCCCACGCGAACGTGTACGGCACGTAGGTCTTTTTGACATGCGCCTCGAGTTCCTCCAGCCGCTTGAGCAACTCACTGTCAGCGACCTTGCGGTTGGCGTGGTCGCGTTCGATGGCGCGGATGCCCTTGTACCATTTCCAAATGTTGCGCCGCATGGACCAGCGGTAGGTCGGCAGAATCATCCTGAACAGCGGGATGAATAATGTCAGCAGCGGCAGCAGCATGATTTTCGTGCGGTCAATGAACGCGGCGAGATGATAGGGCAAGAAGCGTTGCAGAAACGGCGGCCCGCTTTGCAAGTAGCGCGCGGCGTCCTTGTGCATGAGCAACTCGGCGTTCGCTGACGATGGAAAATCCACGGTGTTGCCCAGCACATTGTGGCGGTGATGCAGCGTTGTGGCGGCGGCCATGAACTGTCCGACGATGGCGGGATGCAAGTCGCCACGCGCGATGAGCGTGGCGACGGGCGCGACCAGCGTGACATCCTGCGCGGGCAGGTTGCGCGCCATGTCAAGAACGCCGGCGGGCAGGGTGACGGCATTCAGGCAGTCGTAGCGTCGCACGTAGGCGGCGGCGTCATTGAACGTGTGTGTGACGATGCCGCTGCCGGTGGCAAGCCGGCGGATGGCCGGCACGCCGGGCGCGCCGACGAGAAACAGCGCGTCGTATTCGCCTGCTGACAGTGACCGCCCGACCTCGTCACCGTCAGCGGTCAACAGCGTGGAGTTTTCCGCCGTGACACCGTTCCATTTCAGTAGCTCGGTGGCGAGCAAATTGACACCGCTGCCAGCGCGGCCGATGGCGATGCGCTTGCCCTTGAGGTCGCGCAGGGAGTTCACCGTCAACGCCGGGCTGTAAAAGAGCCAGAGCGGTTCGTAAAACAACGCCGCCAGTGACCGCAACGACGTAGTGTCGGGGTCGAGCAGCGCGGCGGTGACGGTGCAGCCTTGGATGAATGCCGCGTCCACGCCACTGTCAGCGTCGAGCATGAGTTTGAGATTGTCCACCGCGCCGTTGGTAACGCGGATGTTGAGTTTGATGCCTTGTTTGGCGAATAACTCAGCGTACTTTTGCGCCCACCAATAATAGGGACTGTCAGCGGGGCCGGCGGCGATGGTAATTTGTTTCGGCGGCGCCGGGTCAACGAACCGCCAGCAAAATGCAAACACAACGGCGACACCAAGGACACTGACGATAAGCGCCCATTGAGAGCGAAGAACAACAAGACAACGCGACATCATGGGGTAATCCTAGAGCCAAAATCGCAAAGCACAAATCGCAAAGCGTCAAATAGAAATAAGGGACAGGTTATAAATATTATTGACAACGCGATTATACAACCATCTTATTATCAAGATGTTATATTTTATTATTGCAGGAGGTGGCAGACTTCGCGCGCATAGGCGGCAGGGTCGGCGCTTTGCAGCAGACCGCTGACGATGACCACCCGTTGCGCGCCTTGCACTCGCAGCATGGCGACGTTTTCCAACTTGACGCCGCCAATGCAAAAGTGCGGGATGCGAATTTGCCGCGCCATTTGGTCAATGTCAGCGGCGCCGATGGGTCGGTAATCCGGCTTGGTCGGCGTCGCGAAAATCGGGCCGAAACCGATGTAGTCCGCGCCCTCGTCTTGCGCGGCGAGGGCTTGCGCGAGCGAATGCGTGGATTTGCCAATAATCATTTCGCCGCTGACGCTGCGCCGGACTTCCGCGATGGGCCAATCATCCTGCCCGACATGGCAACCGTCCGCGCCGGCGCTGACGGCAACGGCGGGCCGGTCGTTGACGAGCAGCGGCACGCCGGCGGGGACGCTGACCGTGAGCACCGCGCGCGTCCACGCCAGAAGGTCAACGTCAGTGGCGTGCTTGGCGCGGATTTGCAAGACACCGACGCCGCCCGCGATGAACTCCGCCGCCAGTCGCGGCCAATCAGCGGGATTGGAGTAGCCTGTGTCGAGGATGGCGTACAACCTCGCGTCGCGCAACTTGCGAATGATTTCGGCGCGGGTCACGGTCAGCGTTCCTCAATGAGGCCGGCGATTTTCAGGCAGGCGCGTTCCAGCGCGAGGTTCTGCTCGATGTTGCGGCTCAACGCGTGGCGCAAATCCTCCAGCCCGCTGACGATAGCCGTCGCCGCCGCGCGGTCACCGTGCCGCCATGCGCCCAGTATCAGCGCGCGGATGCTATGGTCGCGCGCCAGTAAAAATTCCGCCTCGACGAGCGCGGGCAGCGCATCGTCATCGTCAGTGGCCTTGGCTTCGGCGCGCGACTCGATTTGCTCGCGCAATTTCTTCCAGTGCGCTGACAACCGTCCCGCGCGACGGTACGCTTGGTCGGCGGGCGCGCCCTTGACGTTGAGCCAGTTCGCCGCCCACTCCGGCAACGCCTCCGCCGCTGACGGTGACGCCGGCTGGTCTGTCTCAATTGGCAAAACGAGACAGCGCGAGCGGATGGTGGGCAGCAGTTGCTCAAGCCGGTCGGTGAGCAAAAAAATCACCGTGTGCGCGGGCGGTTCCTCCAGCGTTTTCAAAAAAGCATTGGCGGCCTCGGCGCTGCCCATGCACATCCGGTCGGCGGCGATGATGCCGGCGACCTTGAGGCCCGCTTGCCGCGCCTTGAGTTGCAGTTGTTGTTCGAGATGGCGGATTTGCTCGACCGTCAGCCGCCGCGATTTCGATTCCGGTTGAATAAGATGCAGGTCGGGATGACCGTCAGCGGCGGCTCCTAGCAACTGATTCGCTAGCCGCAGGAACAGCACGCGCAGTTGCTCAAGGTCATCGCCGACCAGCAAATAAGCGTGCGCGAGACGGTTTTCCCGCCGGGCGTGGCACAGGCGTTTCTCAATCCAACTGGCCGGGAAAGGCATTCTTGACCTCCGTTAAAATTTTTTCAAACACCGTGTTTTTGTCACCATCGGCGGCGATTTTTTTCACCCGCCGCGGCTCACGGTCGGCGAGCGCGCGATAGCCGTTGAGGACCTTTTCGTAAAACTCCGGCGGCTCGCTCTCCATGCGGTCGCCTTGCCCGACGGGGCGCGGGCGGCGCAGCATCCGCGCGCGCGCCTCGGCGGCGGGGAGGTCGAGGAACAGCGTCAGCGTCGGCACGACGCCGCCGAGGGCGAAGTTGTTGACGACGCTGACGGTGGCGAAATCCAGCCCGCGCGCGACGCTTTGATAAACCGTGGTCGAGTCGTGGAAGCGGTCGCAAATCACCCAGCACCCCGCTGCCAGTGACGGCGCGATGATTTTTCGCACCAACTCCGCGCGGCTGGCGGTGAACAACAGCAACTCGCTCTCGGCGGCCATGCCGGCGCCGGCGGGGTCGTGCTTGAGCAAGGCGCGGACGGCCTCGCCCAGCGGCGTGCCCCCCGGCTCGCGCAGACTGACCACCCGCTGACCGTGACGCCGAAGCCAGTCCGCGAGCAACGCGATTTGCGTGCTTTTCCCGCAACCCTCAGAGCCTTCAAAGATGATGAATTTCGGTTTCATGGTCAATTCCCGCGCCCTCGCGCCAGTGCCCAACACAATAGCCGTGTCTGGTGGGAAAAGGAAAGTTTTTTTGCCGTGCGTGGGCACCGTCAGCGCCGTCACATTGACGACGCCGGGCGTTTGCGATTTAATAAGCGAATGGCTGGACGCGGCGACGTGACGATGCGATGACGCCGGAATTCCACCGGGCGCGGTCTGGGAAAAATTCAACCACCTCGCCTACCGGTTCATGGTGCCGGTGTTCTTTTTTCGCGGGCTGGTTCGCGCAGGCCGGCCAGCATACGACGCGCGAGTCTTGATTTGGCGGCGAGAGGAGAATTTTAAGGTTTCCCTTGCGTCTGCGGAAGGGCTTTCCCACGCAAAATTCCGCTTCGTTTGGGTGACGGGGTTTTAGAACTCAATCCGCTGGCCTGACTCTGGGATGAAGATGTTGGCGGCGGGGAGGTGTTGGGGGATTGCTTGTCGGAACCACGCGAGGGCGGCGGTGTCGCCGTGGACGAGGGCGATGTTTTTCGGGGCGAGGCTGACGATGAAGTTTAGCAAATCCTCACGGTCGGCGTGGGAGGTGAAATCGAAATAACGCACCTCGCTGCGGATGGGTTGTTCGCCGTGGCGCGGGTTCAGGGTCACGCGGCCGTCACCGTCGGCGAGGGCGCGGCGGAGACGGCCGGCGGGGGAGTCGGGGTCGCTGTAGCCGACGAAGAAAATCGCGTCCTCCGCGTGCGCGAGGAAGTGGCTGGCGATGATGTTGGAGGTGGTGTTCTCGGTCATCATGCCGGACGGGAGCAGATACAGGTGGCCACGCCTGGGTTTGAACCTGGCGATTTTTCGCAGGTCGAAAATTTGCGGGCGGATGTCGCGCAGGAGGTCCAGCTCGCGGTGGGCGCGCGCGGAGAAATCGGCGGTGGCGTCGTAGGCTTGCGTGAAGACTTTGCCGAGGCCGCCGATGTGCGGGACTGTGTCAGCGGGCAGGTCGCCGCGCCGCCGCGCGCGGTGGAGCATGGCGAGAATTTCCTGCGTTTTGCCCAGCGCGAAAATCGGGATGAGCACCGCGCCGCCGCGCGCGAAGACGGTGCGGATGGCGGCGAGCAATTCTTGCTCGACGAGGCCGCGCGTGACGCCGCGCTCGGACGGTTGCGCGCCGCGCGTGGTTTCGACGACCAGCAAATCGAACGGGCCGGGCGGGACGGCGGCGCTCATCATCAGCGTCTGGTCATGCAGGCAAAGGTCGCCGGTGTAGAGGATGCGCCGGTCAGCGGCTTGAAGTTCAATCATCACGGAGCCGAGGATGTGGCCGGCGTGGTGGAAACGGAAGATTGCTTGGTTCGCGCGGAGACGCGGAGTTTTTTTGATTAAACTTAACTCCGCGTCCCCGTGTCTCCGCGCGAGTTCTTTTGGTTCAATCGGCTCGCCGCCGAGGTTGTGCCAGCGGTTGAGGGGGCAGACCCGCCATTTTTTCATGGCCTCGTGCACGTCGTGGCGGGTGAAGAGGGGGTACTCGCTGATGTTCAACTCCTCGCGCTGGCGCTGCATCACGTTGACGGAGTTGAACAGCAGCGGCTCGGCGAGATGGCGCGTGGGCGGGGACATGAACACCGGCGCGTCCGGCTGGGCGAGTTGCGCCAGCGGCAAACAGCCGGCGTGGTCGAGGTGGGCGTGCGTGAGGAAAATCGCGTCGGCGCGGCGGGCCGCTGACCGTGGCAGGGCGGGCGTGGCAGCGCTGCCGGTGAGCTTCGGGTGCATCCCGGCGTCGAGGATGACCCGCTGACGGTCAAGCTCAAGCAAGTACGAGTTCGCCCCGATTTCGTTGCCACGGGTCAGGTTGGTGAAGGAAGGCATTTTTACGAAAAGCTGAAAGTTGAAAGCAGAAAGCGGAAATTTCAGCTTTCAGATTTCTGCTTTCAGCTTTGTTTTTTAGCTTTTTCCTCCGGTCAGGACGTCTTGCGAGATGTTGGTTTTAGGCGCCATTTTCAGCGAGTTAATCCATTCGCCGATGATTTGCCGGCGGCGCACTTGCTCGATTTGCGCGCGGGTGGCTGGCTCGACCTCGGCGATTTTCCCGGCGTCGGGGGCGCTGCGCTTCACCGCGTAGAACAGGGCCGCGCCGGCGGGCGAGCGCACCGGGTCGCCGAGTTCGCCGGTCGGCAACTGGCTGGCAATGAAGGCGGCGCGGGCGAGCAACGGATTTTTTTCATCGGGCTGGGTCTCGGCGGGCACGAGGTCGGGCAGCGTTTGGATTTTCAACCCCTGGGCGGCGGCGGCTTGCGGCCATGTCTTACCCTCGGCGAGCGCGGCGCGGAGGTTGACGGCGACGGCCTTGGCCTGCTCCAGCAAGCGGCTGGCGGCAAGGAAGTCGGTGTATTTTTTCAACACCTCGGCGCGCGCGGCGGCGAAGGGTTGCGGCTGGGACGGGGTGACGCCCAGCAGGTGAATGACGACGAAGCCATCGTCAGCGGTGAGATAATCGCTGACCGGCGTGTCCAGCGTCAGTGTGAAGACGCTGGCCGTCTGGGGCGGCAGGGCGCTGTTGATGCCGAGTTGCTCCCTGGTGAGGGGCTTGACCTCGCTGACGGTGAGGCCGGCTTTTTTCGCGGTCTCGGCGAAATCGGGCAGCGGTTTTTGGGCGTCGTAGGCGCTGAAGAACACGTTGGTGAATTCATACGCCTTCTTGCTGAGTTCGCGCAACGCGGCGGCGCGCTCGGCGTCCGGCAACTTGGCTTGCTTGTCGTCGAGCTGGAATTTCACGAACTCAAACGAGCGGGTTTCCGGCGTGGCGTACTCGGCCTGGTTGGCTTGGTAAAACGCTTGCAATTCCTCCTCGGCGGGCTGCAAGCCCTTGCGGATGGCCTCCTCGGAAATCTCGACATATTGCAAACTGACCTTGCTGTACAATTTATCCACCGCGTCCCGCACCTCGGCGGGCGCGACCACCGCCGTGCTGCCGACATCCTGAATCATTTGGTCGTAGGCGAGTTGCCCGCGGATGATTTCCAGAAAGCGCTTTTGGTCCACGCCCAGCGGTTGCAGCACGCGCTGGAGGAAATTTTCGTACGCCTCGGCGGAGTATTTGCCGTTCTGGTCGAGGAACAGCGGGTGGCGCAGGATGAACGCGTACGCCTCGTTGTCGCCAATACGCACACCGGTCCGGTCCGCCGCCGCGAGCACCAGCAGCCGGTTCCACGTTTGCAGGCGGAACACCTGCTCGGCCTGCGCGCTGTCCGGCGCCAACTGGCCGGTTTGCAGCGTGTACACCACGCGGCTGGATTGGGCGGCGATGGCGAAATCGCGGTAGTTGATGTTGCGCCCGTCAATCTGGGCGATGGCGCCGGTGTCGCGCGCGTAGCCGCCGCTTGGCGTCCATTGGCCGAAAAAGATAAACGAGACGCCGATAACGGCGAGGATGATGATTAGCAAAAACTTTAATTTTTTGTTGAGAAAACTTAGCATACGGGTAATTATAGGGTTAAGGTTAAGTTACAAACTATAGAACAACGACTATGAACAAATCAACGGTTAAAAAAATCCTTTCATATATTGGCGCGGCAACAATAGCGGCATCCCCGCTGGCAGCGCAAGACAAAATCATCATAAAAGACGGGGCGCCCGTTGAGGGTGAAATCCTATCGGTGGACGCCAACGGCAGCGTGTCCATCAAAATGGCCAACGGCACGCTGCCATTCGCCAAGGCGAAAATCGAGAAGGTGGAGCTGGGCGTGCGGCCTGAGCTGGCCGAGGGCGTCGCCGCCGTCCAGCAGCAGGATTACGCCAAGGCCATCGCCACGCTGAAGCCGCTGGTGGACAAGTTCCTCGGCATTGACGCGGAGTGGGTGGCGGAGGCTGCCGGCGACCTCGCGGAGTCGCTGGCGCAGACGGGCAAGACGTATGACGCCGAGCAGCTTGGCGACAAAATCATCGCGGCGTACCCGAACAGCGCGTACAAGTACAAGGGCATGATTGGCAAGGCGTACACGTTGATAGTCAGGGAGAAGTACGACGACGCGCTGGCGTTGCTCAAGCAAGCCGACGAGGCGCTGACGCCGGGCCTCGTGCCCGACCGCAAAATCATGGACATCATGAGCGACTTGAATTACGTGCGCGGGCAGGCTTACGAGAAGAAGGGCGACAACGCGCGGGCGCTGGAAAGTTACCTCAAGGTGGTCACGCTGTACTATCAACCGGAGAAGCGGGCGCAACAGGCGCAAGCCAAGGCGAACGACCTGCGGAAGAAAAATCCCGGCCTGGTGATTGAGTAACCAATTTACCCCGGATGTGTTTGGAACAGGGAACAGGGCGCAGATGAGGTTGCTTAATCATATTGCATGGCAGATAATCCTGAGTTTGACGGTCAGCGTGCCGGCGTTGTTGTGCGCCCAGCCGTCCGCTGGTGGTGACCCCGCCGCCGTGCCCAAGCTCACTGGCAGCAACATTTTTACCGGCGGCACACTTGTTAGCACAGACACCCTCGCGCTGACCGCGCCAAGCGGAACCAGTGCTGACCCAGACGCCGCCACGCCCGCCACCGTGCTCACTTGGGAAGAATGCGTCCAGCTCGCCGCCATTCATAACCCCGCGCTGGAAGCCTCGCGCAACAACGTCCTCAACGCCGACGCGGTCCGCAAGGCGTCCTACTCCAACCTCTACCCGCAAATCCGCGCCAGCGTCAGCGGCAACCGCGCCTACAAGGAGGACAACGGTTACACCAATTACGGCAACAGCTTCTCCGCGCAACTGTCGCTGACGCAGACCATCTTCGACGGCCTCGCCACGCAAGCCGGCATTGACCGCGCCCGCGCCCAGCTCAACCACAGCTACGCCAGCCTCAACTCGCAGAAAGCCGCCACCAGCTACGCGCTCAAGTCCGCCTTCGCCCAACTACTCTACGCGCAGGAACTCGTCGAGACCAACCGCGACATCCTCGCCATGCGCCGGCAAAACGAACGGCTCATCGGCTTGCGCTTCGAGGGCGGCTTCGAGAGCAAGGGCAACTGGCTCATCACCGTCGCCAGCCGCGACCAGGCGCAATTCGACCTCAACCAAGCCGTCCGCAACCGCGAGGTTTCCGAGCGCCAGTTGCTGACCGTCATCGGCAACCTGAACTTCCCACTGCCGCTCGCCGTCAGCGGGCAACTCCGCGCCGGGGTTCTGCCGGCCAAGCCCGACTTTGACCAACTCGCCGTTCGCACCCCCGCTTATTTCCAATACCAAGCGCAGGCCGAGGCCGCCCGCGCCGGCGTGCAAATCGCCGAGAGCGGCTGGTGGCCCACCATCAGCGCCAGCATCTCCGGCGGCACGAGCGACGACAGCTTTTTCCCCAGCCAAACCGCCTCCGCCAGCGGCGGCGTCAGCGTCAGCTACGCGCTGTTCAACGGCGGGCAGACTTATTTTAACGTCGCCGCCTCGCAAGCCAGTTTGCGCCAGACCCTCGCCCAGTTGCGCGGCGGCACCAACCAGGCGGCGCTGACACTGGCGCAAGCGTTCAAATCCTACGTGGACATGGTGGAAAGCGTTCCCGTGCAGGAAATTTTGTTGTCGGCAACCGAGTTGCGTTATCAAACTTACAAAATGTTGTACGACAACGGCAAGGCCACCTTCCAGGATTTCAACAACAACACCGATTACTACGTCAGCCAACAAACCCGCTACCTCGCGGTCCGGCGCGACGCCGTCATTCAGGAGGCCAACTGGGAGCAGGCCCGCGGCCTCGGAGCAATACCATGAAAAAATTCCAAATTCCAAACCTCAAATTCCAATTAAACTTCAAATCACCAATTTCTAATTTTCAAAGATATGATTGGAAAAACCGCGTGCCTCAGTCTGGAATTTTGGCTGCTATTGGAGTTTGGGGTTTAATTGGAATTTGGAGCTTGGAATTTGGAGTTTAATCTTTTATGAATCTTCGGCTAAAAAACCTCGCAACGCACAAATATTTCTGGCTCGCTCTCGGCGTCCTCGCCTTGGCTGGCGTCGCTTATTGGTGGTGGCAACGGCCCAAGGTGAGTGACCAATACGATTACGTCAAGATTGAGCGCGGGGACATTCGCGTGCTGTTGCAAGAAACCGGCAACCTCGCCGCCTACCACCGGCTGAACGTCACCTCGCCCATCGCGGGGCGCATTGACAAAATCGTCGCCGAGGAAGGCACCGACGTGGCGAACGGCGACATCCTCGCGTGGATTAGCTCCACCGAGCGCGCCGCCGTCATTGACGCCGCCCGCGCGCGCGGCGAGGAGGAGGTCAAATTTTGGTCCGAGGTGTACAAGCCCGCCCCGCTCATCGCCCCGCTCGACGGCCACCTCATCGCGCTGTCCGTGGTGCCCGGCCAAGTCGTTTCCGCGCAGCAGACCGTCTTCGTCATGTCCGACCGCCTCATCCTGCAAGCCAATGTGGATGAGACCGACCTGCACAGCATCGAGCTTGACCAGCGGGTCGAGTTCACCCTCAGCGGCTTTTCCGAAAAAGTCCGGCTCACCGGCAAGGTCTTCCAAATCGCCTACGACTCCACCAACGTCAACAACGTCACCACCTACATCGTCAAGGTGAACATTGACCATCCGCCCAAATATCTCCGCAGCGGCCTCAGCGCCGACGTGTATTTCGTCCTCAAGGAAGTCCGCGACATCCTCAAGGTGCCCTCCGAATTTATCTCCGTGGACCACACCGTCCTCGTCGCCACCTCCGAGAAAGACCGGCCCGAACTCCGCAACATCAAAACCGGCGTCAGCGACAACGGCTACACCGAGGCCATCAGCGGCTTGGTCGAGGGCGACTGGGTGGCCCGGCCCAAGTTCAGCATGAAAGGCGCGCGGCAGGGTTTCTCCTTCGGCCCGAAATTCGACAACAACAGGAACAAACAACAACAACAACCGCAGCGGCAGCGCCCGCCCCGCTGACCGTCACCCGCCATGATTGTCCTCGAAAATGTCTGCAAGAGCTATGTCATGGGCGACAACGTCGTCAACGCGCTGCAAGGCATCACGCTGACCATCCAACAGGGCGAATTTGTCTCCCTCATCGGCGCCAGCGGCAGCGGCAAATCCACGCTGCTGCACACCATCGGCCTGCTCGACCGCCCCGACCGCGGCCGGCTGACCATCAACGGGCGCGAGGTCTCGGCCATGACCGACGACGAAATCTCCCGCCTCCGCTCCGAGAACATCGGCTTCGTCTTCCAACAATTCCACCTGCTCAAGCGGCTGTCCGCGCTGGAGAACGTCGAACTGCCGCTGATTTACGCGAAGGGCGACCGCCACGCCGCCGCGCCGCTGGCGTTGCTGGAGCGCGTCGGCCTCGGTCAACGCTACCACCACAAGCCCAACGAACTCTCCGGCGGCCAGCAACAGCGCGTCGCCATCGCCCGCGCGCTGATTCGCAAACCCAGCATCGTCCTCGCCGACGAACCCACCGGCAACCTCGACTCCCAGAGCGGCGAGGAAATCATGAAACTGCTGCGCGAGCTGCACGCCGAGGGCTTCACCGTCATCCTCGTCACCCACGAGCCGGACATCGCCGCCAACGCCGACCGCATCATCCGCATCCACGACGGCAAAGTGGTCGAGGACACGCGCAAGCCCGGCGCCGTCCATACCGCCAACGCCCGGCCTCCCGCCGACCCCGGAGCCAGCATCAGCGCCCCGGCCATTTCATCATTGCCCAACCTCCAGACGCTGAAACTGAACCTGCGCCAAGCCATTCGCGGCCTGCTCGGCAACAAACTCCGCACCGCCCTCTCCGCGCTGGGCGTCATCATCGGCGTCGCGGCGGTCATCGTCATGCTCGCCCTCGGCGACGGCGCGCAGGCCTCGGTCAAGCAACAACTCCAGCGCCTCGGCTCCAACCGCGTCAACATCCGCCCCGCCCCGCAAAAAGTCGCCGGCGTCAAGGGCGCGCGCGGCGCCGTCACCCGCCTCACCCTCGCCTCCGCGCTGAGCGTCGAGGGCAAGATTCCCAACGTCGTCGGCGTCACCGCCAGCGTCAGCGGCAACAACATCCAAATCGTCGCCGGCAACAACAACACCAGCACCCGCGTCTTCGGCTGCCTGCCCGGCAACCAGCAAGTGTACAGCGAGACCCCCCAATACGGCCGCTACTTCACCATGCAAGAATGTTACGAACGCAAGCGCGTCGCCGTCCTCGGCACCACCGTCGTCAAAGACCTCTTCGGCGACGAGAACCCCCTCGGCAAAGACCTCGTCATCAACAAAGTGCCCTTCAAAGTCATCGGCGTCCTCCCCAGCAAAGGCACCACCGGCCCGTGGGACGACGACGACAAAGTCATGATTCCCCTGCAAACCGCCATGTACCGCGTCCTGGGCCGCCAGTATGTCGACCAGATTGACGTCAGCGCCGCCGCCGAGGACGACATCGACCAAGTGAAAGAAGACCTGCTCAAACTCTCCCGCACCTGGCCGCGCATCCCCAACACCATCGGCGACAGCTACCAAGTCAGCGACTCCCGCCAAATCGTCGACGCCATGAAAGGCATGACCAACACCATGTCCAACCTACTGGCCAGCGTCGCCGCCATCTCGCTCATCGTCGGCGGCATCGGCATCATGAACATCATGCTCGTCAGCGTCACCGAGCGCACCCGCGAGATTGGCCTGCGGAAAGCCATCGGCGCGCGCGGGCACGACATCCGCACCCAATTCCTCATCGAATCCGTGGTCCTCTGCGTCGCCGGCGGGCTGGCCGGCATCATCGTCGGCTGGCTGGTCATCCTCATCATCAGCCTCAGCCAAGGGTGGATGCTCACGCCGAGCCTGGTGGCCATCATCATCTCCACCGGCTTCTCCGGTCTCGTCGGCATCTGTTTCGGCTACTGGCCCGCCCTCCAAGCCTCCCGCCTCGACCCCATCGAGGCGTTGCGGTATGAATAACCAAACCTTGGGCGCCGGTGTGGCGCACCCACCCGCTAATTCCCCTTCCGTGAAGGGGTGGCCGCGCCAGCGGACGGGGTAGTTCAGCGTTCAGCAGCCACTCCCACCCGTACCGAGAGCGCTCCCAGTGCCACTGAAAGCTACTCCCAGTTCAACTTAAAGCTACTCCCTTTCCCACTGGGAGCTACTCCCTTTGCAACTTAAAGCACTCCCTTTTCCACTGAAAGCGGCTCCCGGTTTAACTTAAAGCACTCCCTTTCCCACCGAAAGCGGCTCCCGGTTTAACTTAAAGCGCTCCCAATGCCACTGAAAGCTACCCCAAGTGGCGCTATGCGCGCGGCACGACATGGGTAGCAAACCCGCGCTCCGCAGCTGACGCCTGAGGGCCGGCGGGTTGCGTTTAAGGCCGGAACGCTGAACTACCCCGTCCGCTGACGCGGCCACCCCTTCACGGAAGGGGAATTTGCTCACGCCCAGGCCAACCCCTTACCACCCCCGCCTCCCGCGCGAGCGCATTCCCCTTGATGCCTGAGGGCCGGCGGGTTGCGTTTAAGGCCGGAACGCTGAACTACCCCGTCCGCTGGCGCGGCCACCCCTTCACGGAAGGGGAATTTGCTCACGCCCAGGCCAACCCCCTACCACCCCCGCCTCCCGCGCGAGCGCATTCCCCTTCCGTGAAGGGGTGGCGGCGCGAGCCGACGGGGTAGTTCAGCGTTCCGCTGTTCCAATGCTAAACCACACCGTCGTGCCTTTGCCCAGGGCGCTTTCGGCGCGGATGACGCCGCCGTGGAGTTGCACGATGTGCTTGACGATGGCTAGGCCGAGGCCGGTGCCGCCTTGGTCGCGGGAACGCGCCTTGTCCACGCGATAGAACCGCTGGAAAATCTGCCCCACCTTGTCGCCGGGGATGCCGATGCCGGTGTCGCGCACATAAAATTCCACAACCTCCCGCGCGCCGCCGCTGGCGCCGACACTCACCGCACCGCCGGCGTCGGAATATTTCAGCGCGTTGTCGAGCAGGTTGTGGAAGACTTGCTCGAGGCGGAATTGGTCGGCAGTCACCGTCAGCGCCGGGTCGGGCGCGGTGAACGTCAGCGTGCAGTTCCGCGCGGTGCAACGCGGCGCCCAGTCCTCCCGCAACTGCGCGAACAGCCGCGCCACCGGCAGCGGCGCCAGGTGCAACCGCATTTGCCCCGACTCCATGCGCGACAGTGTCAGCAGGTCGTCCACCAGCGCGTTGAGGCGGGCGGAGTGCCGCCGCATCACTTGGCAAATCCGCTGACGCTCGGCCACGGGCAAATCGGGCTGGTCCAGCAGCGTCTCCAAGTAGCCGTGGAAGATGGACAGCGGGGTGCGGAGTTCGTGGGAGACGTTGGCGACGAACTCCTGGCGCGATTCCTCCAGTTGCGCGACGCGCGAGATGTCGTGAAACACCGCGACCGCGCCGTCGCCGCCGCCGCCGAGCGCGCTGACGCTGACGTGCACATATTTCTTCCGCCCGCCGGCGGCGAGCAAGTCCTCGTACACCAGCTCACGCTCGGCGGGGTGTCCGGTGCTGAGGACGCCGGTGATGAGGGGCATGATTTCCGGCTGGCGCAACACTTCCCACGCGCGGCGGCCCACCGCTTGGTCACGGATGGCGAACATCTCGCGGAAGGCGCGATTGTCGGCCTGGATGACGCCGGCGCGGTCGCTGATGATGACGCCCTCGGCCATGCTCGCCAGAATCGTTTGCAGGCTGAACTTCTCGGCGTCGGCGCGGCGGTCGAGGGTGTGCAAGCGCCGGCGCTCGGCGTCGAGCTGGCGGGTGAGTTGGCGCGTCCGGGCGGCGGCGCGCCGGGCGTGAAGATAAAACGCGCCGCTGACAATGAGCAGCAGGGCCAGGCTGATGATAAGCGTCGTGGTCATGGTCGGCGGCGTCACACCGCGTCCACCATTCTATAGCCGACCCCGCGCACCGTCTCAACATAATCCGCCGCCTTGCCCAGTTTTTCACGCAGCCGCCGGACGTGCGTGTCCACGGTGCGCGTGTCAATGAGGCTCTCGTAACCCCACACGTCGTTGAGCAGCCGGTCGCGGCTCTGCACGCGGCCCTTGCGTTCGAGCAACAGCGCCAGCAGCTTGAACTCCGTCGCCGTCAGTTCGAGGAGCTTGCCGCTGACGCTCACCTCGTGGCGCGAGTGGTCGAGCGCCAGCACGCCGTGCTTGACGCGCTCCGGCGGCGCGCCACCGCCCTGGCGCCGGCGCAGGATGGATTGCACGCGCAGGTTCAGCTCGCGCGGACTGAACGGCTTGGTCACGTAATCATCCGCGCCGAGTTCGAGGCCGAGGATGCGGTCCACCTCCTCGCCCCGCGCGGTGAGCATGATGACAGGGATGGCGGCGGTGGCGGGGTCGCGCTTGAGTTGCTTGCACACCTCGGTGCCGGAGAGCTTCGGCAGCATGAGGTCGAGGATGATGAGGTCGGGCAACTCCACGCGCGCCTTGGCAAGGCCGGCCTCGCCGTTGGCGGCGGTGTTGACCTTGCACCCCGCGGTTTTCAAGTTAAAGGCCACCAAGTCCGCCACGTCCGGCTCGTCGTCAATGACCAGGATTTTCGCGTTCATATTCATCGCGGGTCCATTGCAGCGGCGTTTTGTGACAATCGCGTGACTGTTGCCTGACAATTCGGTGACGGTCTACTTTCCCGCCGCCAACAACTCGCTGACGGTCAGGAAGCGGAAGCCCCGCGCCCGCAACTGCGCGATAATCGCCGGCACCGCCGTCACCGTGTCCGCGTGGACATCGTGCAGCAAAATGATGGAGCCGGGCCGCGCGTTATCCACCACGCGTTGCGTCACCACCGCGACGCCGGGCCGCTGCCAGTCATTCGGGTCCACGTCCCAAAAAATGAAATCGTAACCGAACTTCTGATGCACCCACTGCCGTTGCGCGTTGGTGAACGCGCCGTAGGGCGGGCGCAGGTACGCCGGCTTCACGCCCACCGCCGCGAGCGCGTCCGCGGTCTTCCGCAGCTCCGCCGTCACCGCCGCGTCGGTCAAATCCGGCAGGCGCGGGTGCGACCACGAATGGTTGCCAAGCTCATGACCGTCAGCGGCGGCCTGGCGCACGAGGTCGGGCCGCGCGGCGACGTTGGTGCCGACCACGAAGAACGTGGCGCGCACGCCCTGCTCGCGCAGGATTTGCAACAAGCGCGGCGTGTGGGTCGCGCTCGGCCCGTCGTCGAACGTCAACGCCACCACCGGCTCCGTGGTGCGCACGTGGTGGTACGAATAATTCGGCGACGGCGCCGCCGGCCCGCGTGTCGGCCCCGGCTGTGGTGGCGTCGTCGCGCAAGCCGCCAGCAGCGCGGCGGGGAGGAGATTGAGTTTGGACATAGTGTCAGCCAAACTAACGTTTTTTCCCGCGATGGCAATCTCTTTCGCGTGGGTTCGAGGAGGGGGGGGGATTTTCCAGTTTTTGAGTTTCGCATCGTTAGCAATGGAAGCACTGACGCCGGAACACCTCCCGCCGCCAGTAGCGCGCGGGAACAAAATTCCTAGAAAAATGGAACAGAAGTCCAATTTTACGCAGGCATGGGGGGGCGCGACGGGTGAGGTCGCGCTGGGCTAAAAACTCAACGGCGGGCCGTC
>JAISCS010000065.1 GCA_031265365.1 Verrucomicrobiales bacterium | reverse complement strand
GACGGCCCGCCGTTGAGTTTTTAGCCCAGCGCGACCTCACCCGTCGCGCCCCCCCATGCCTGCGTAAAATTGGACTTCTGTTCCATTTTTCTAGGAATTTTGTTCCCGCGCGCTACTGGTCAGTGGGGTTGGTTTCCGCGTCAGCGAATTCCCCTTCCGTGAAGGGGTGGCCGCGTCAGCGGACGGGGTAGTTCAGCGTTCAAGGAAATAAACAATCCGCCAGCCGAAATAATTTCAGCTTTCCACTTTCAACTTTTTGAACTGGTCATACCCACTAAAGACAAGACCGTCAACATCCATTCTCCCGCCGCTGACCATGACCCCGATAGTGGTGAGTTTGGTATCAAACGGCCAAGCATGCATCAACGTTTTGATTTCCCCCGGCCTGACGGTGAAGAGCAATTCAAAATCCTCGCCATCATTGACCGCGCCGTGGGCGTCGCTGCCGCGCGCGACGGGGAGCGCGCCGGCGCTGATGGCGAACCCCAAGCCCGACGCGGCGGCGAGGCGCGGGAGGTCTTTGCCAAGACCGTCGCTGAGGTCCATCATCGCGCTGGCGAGGCGGCGGGCGGCGAGCCATTGCCCCTCGGCGAGACGCGGGGTGAAGGTAAGATGCCGGCCCGTTCGCAATGAGCCGCCAAGGGTGCCGGTGACGAAAATGAAGTCGCCGGCGGCGGCGGTGTCGCGGCGGACAGCGCGGCCTTTTTTGACTTGGCCGAGGCCGCTGACGGTGAACCACCATTCGCGGCTGCGCGTGGTTTCACCGCCGCTGAGGGTGACGTCGAACTTGGCGGCGGCGCGGGCCATCCCCGCGTAACATTGTTCCACCACCGCGGGCGAAATGGTCGCCGGCAACCCGACGCTGACCAGCAGCGTCAGCGGCGTCGCTCCCGTCGCGGCGAAATCGCTCAGGACGCGGTTGACGGCTTTTTGGCCGATGTGGCGCGGCGGGTCGTTGCTGGTGAAGTGCGTGCCCTGCACGATGGCGTCGGTTTTGAGCACGAGGTCATGGTCAGCGGCGGGCGCGGGCAACACGGCGCAGTCGTCACCGACGCCGCTGGTCAGCCGGCGCGGCCAGCGCGCGAGCCAGCGGCGAATCCATTGGTCTTCAGTAAGGTGGTGGCCAGTTGCCATGATGGTTCAAGAGTAGCAGCAACAGCACGGTCGTTAAGTTGAAAATCGCGTGCAGGGCGACGGTGACGCCGAGCCGGCCGGTTTGTTCGTAAAAAAAACACAGCGCGCAGCCGAGGAACGTGAACGGCAGCAGCGCCGGCCAGTGCAGGTGACTCGCCGCCCACGCTGACGATGACAACAGCATCGCCCAGCGCGCCGGCAGGTATTTTTTCAGCCACGGATACAGCACGCCGCGAAAGACGATTTCCTCCCACAGCGGCGCGACGATGACGGCGGTGAGGATGAACAGGGTGATTTTCAACGGGCTGTGCAAATCGAGAAACAGGCCGATGACCGGCTGCGTGAAGTCGACGCCGAGCCGCTCGCACAGCAGACTGACCGGCAGCACGATGAGGGTCAGCGGCAGCAGGACGGTGAGATAACCGCGCAGGCCGTCGCGCAAATAAGCGCCGGTTTCCGAAAGTTTGAACCGCCAGTAGCCGAGGGCGTCGCGACGACGGTACAACAACGCGGCGCCGGCGGTGACCATGAGCGCGAGCAACAGCGGCGAGCGAACGGTCAGCGTGGCGGCGGTCAGCGCGGCGAAGATGAGCAGGTCGCCGACCGTCAGCGGGCAGGGCGGGACTTGGCCGGACGCGGCACGGTTGGCGCGGCGGCTGGCGATGAAGCGGAGGTTGAGCCACAGCGAGCAGACGAGGGCGGCCAAGATGGCGAGGTTGACGCTGATGCTGAGCCATTCGGAGTTCATGGTCAGTGCGCCAGGCTCATCTCGGACAGGTAGTACAATTTCCCCGCCTCCAGCCGCGCGCCTTGCGGTCCGATGTTCAGCTCGATTTTTTCCAGCGAGGTGTTGCCGAAGATACGAAATAATTGCGCCAGGTTGAACGGCGCTTGCAACTCGACGACTTGCGCGTTGGCGGGCAAGTTGGCGAGGGTTTTGGTCTTGGCGACGGCGTCCTCGAAATAACCGGTGGCGTCGATGAGGTTCGCGTTGACCGCGGTCTTGCCGCTGACCACGCGACCGTCGGCGACGCCCTCGCGCAAGGCCGTTTCATCGAGCTTGCGCTCCCGCGCGACGATGCCGACAAACTTGTCGTAGGTCTCGTTAATCAACTCCTGCACGTAGGCTTTTTCCTCGTCGGTGGCGGGGCGGAACGGGTTGAGCATATCCTTCATTTTGCCGGATTTGAACGTCAGGCTGTGCACGCCGATTTTATCGGTGAGTTCCTGCACATTCAAACTTTGCATGATAACGCCGATGCTGGCGGTGAGGCTGAGTTCGTTGGCCATGAGGTAGCGCGTGCCGACGGCGGAATAGTACGCGCCGGACGCGCCGACGGTCTGGATGTACGAGACGACCGGTTTTTTCTGGTCCGTTTTTTTCAACGCGTGGTAGATGACATCGCTGGCGGTGACCTCGCCGCCGGGGCTATTGATGCGGATGAGGACGGCGCGCGTGGCGTCATCGTCAGCGGCTTGCTCCAGCTTGGCGAGAAATTCGTCCACCATGTTCAAGCCGCCCGCGCCGGGCGCGCCGTGGCTGATGATGCCGTTGAGGTCAATGATGGCCACCTTCGGCCCCTTGTGTTTGCCGGAGTGATGGACTTCGTGAAAGGTCCTGCCGGCGCTGCTGGCGCGGTCGCCGGCGCTGACGATGAGGCAGAAGTTGACCAGCAGACTGACGCCCAGCGTGCCCAGCACGCCGATGCCCAGGATGATGAGAATGACTTTTTTCATAAGTGAATAGGCTGGCATTGAATTGTGCTTTCGGCAAGCTGTCAATGATGCGACGGGATGAAATTTTGGGGTTGGAACGGCGCGTGCTGGCGGCGGTGGACCAATTGTGCCCGTCACGCTTGGCGGTGGCGGTGAGTGGCGGGGTGGATTCGCTGGCGCTGGCGGAGGCGTTGCGACGGCTGGGGCGGAAGCCGCTAGTGCTGCACGTCAACCATGGCTGGCGCGGGCGGCAAAGCAACCGCGATGAACAGTTCGCGCGCGATTGGTGCGCCGGCCACGGCCTGCCGTTCGCGTCCACGACGCTGACGGTGACGACGCCGCGCACGGAGGCGGCGGCGCGCGTGGCGCGGTGGCGGTTTTTCACGGCGGAGTTGCGGCGGCGCAAAATCAAGACGCTGATGCTGGCGCACCACGCGGACGATTTAGTAGAGACGTTTTTTTTGCAACTGCTGCGCGGCGCGGGGCCGGACGGCCTGGCGTCGCTGACGATGCAACGGCACATGGACGGGATTGAACTTTTGCGCCCGCTGCTGGCGTTCGGGAAAGGCGAGTTGAAAAAACTGGCGCGTCACTGGCGGCTGGCGTGGCGCGAGGACACAACCAACGTCAGCGACGATTATTTCCGCAACCGCGTGCGGCGGCGCTTGCTGCCGTACTTGAAAAAGCTCGGCGGGCGCGACCCGCTGACGGTGGTGCGGCGCACGGCGCAAATCATCGCGGACGAGAATGTTTTTTGGGAACAAGAATTGCCGAAGGTGTGGGGCCGTCGGCTGGCGGTGGGATTTTTCGCGGGCAAGGCGGTGGCGTGGCGGCGGCGGGCGTTGCGCGCGTGGCTGGCGGCGCAAGGCGTCGCGGACGCCGACTTTGCGCAAATCGAGGCGGTGCGCGGCTTGCTGGAGCAAGCACACCCGTCGCGCGTGAACCTCAGCCGCGACCGTCACTGTCAGCGCCGCGCGGGATTTTTGTTTGTCGACAGCCGCTGACGGTGACGTAATCAGCGTTGACGCGACAGGTGGTTCGGTGGTTCACGTCAACATATGCCGCGTGAATTATGAACCATATAGCTTGTCCGCCATTATTGGAACCTTGCTGGCTGTCACAGGAATAAGCGTAATATTGGTTCCTCGCTGTTATCAATGGCAGTTTCTCCTAACATGGCCAGGCTGCTGCGTCATCCTGAGCGAGTGAAACGAGTCGAAGGAGCGGTCCAGAAAGGACTGAACGGTTTGCTTGAATCAAGCAGTTTAGCTCATGTTCGGCGGCTCCTTCGGCTACGCCATTATGCGGTTTCGCTCAGGATGACGATGCTTCCCGCCAAGGTTAAAAGGAACAGCTATAGGATAGAACCAGATTTTACGACGGCGCCTGCCGATTCTGACAACGCGGGAATATTTGAGCCGCTGACGGTGACGGCTAATCGTCCCCGCCGTCCACGGGCAAGTCGAGGTAGAGGCGGGGGAAATAATAGTCGAGGATTTTTTCGGGGAAATTGATACGAAGTTTGCCCTTGGGACTGGGGGTTTCGATGAGTTCGGCGGACAGAGCTGCTTTGATGAAATCAAGACAAAAACGTTCACTTTTGCCGATGATTTCAGCAACTTTGGCGCGAGAAATTTCTCCTTCCGCGAGCAAATATTTAATCAGCTTGGCATGGTCTTCGGCGTGTTTTTTCAATTCCGGAGGCACCGCGTGCTCAAAATATTTTGTCACTCGATATTGCAGCGTTGGCAACTCAAGCAAATCGCCCATGAAACGAATTTGGTCGAGAATGACGCGCAGGAAAAACTGACAAAATTCGGCAAGTCCTTGTTCTGACAAATTGCCGCGCCCGTCGAGGTCGCCACGGCGCGGCTCATCGGCGGTGGCGAGGTGGCGATAGTAGTCGTTGCGATAACACGCCAGTCCGCGCGACAGCGTCCACAGACCGCTGCCGCTGACTTTGTTGGCCACCAGCAACGCTTGCGAGTGCAGCCGGACGACGCGCCCGTTGCCATCGTCGAACGGGTGAATCCATGCGAGGCGGTGATGCGCGGCGGCGATGGCAATCAACCGGTTGGTCGGCAAAATATTTTCCGACGAATAAACTGCCTCGAAGCGTTGCAAGAACGCCGCCAATGCTGACGGCGCGGGCGGCGTGTGGTCGCCGACATTAACCAAATGGTCGCGCAATTGGCCGGGGACGATGCGATAAGGTTTGCCGCTGACGGTGGTGTTCCAGTGCAATTCATCGGGCAGCGCATGGTAAAACGCACGGTGCAGCCAGCATAAAAAATCCGCGCCGCACAAGCACGGAAAAGTTTGCGCGGCGAGTTCTCGCTCCATTTTTTCTTGTGCGCGGATGTGCGCGAGACTGAGAAGCTGGTTGTTTTTTTGTTTTGACGCGTTGGAAAAATCTTGTTTCAGCGCCCGCTCGATGTCGCGCGGCTTGGTTTTGTGTCCCTCAATCAAATTGGAGTAATAGCTGTTCATGTTGCGGAGCAACGCGGCGATTTTTTTGCGAGTGACAGCGGCTGGAACGAGTGCGTCAAGGCGTCCGGCTTGCAAAAAAACATTACGTGATAGTTCCGCAAGTTCGCCTCGTTGCAAGTTGGGCAACATAGGCTCCATTGAGGTAATGCTATCGTAAATTGAGTTTTTTTGAACCATTTTTGCGGATGTTTTTGCGGATGTTTCTTAGATGAAAATATTTTGTTTTCAGTATATTGCAAATATTAAATTCAAAAAAAGTGAAAAAAGTTGCGGATGTTTTTGCGGATATCACCACCGTCACCGTCAGCGCAGGTTAATAATCTCCATCCGCGACTTGTCAGTGGTGCCGAGGTTGAGGTGGACGGCTTGGGGGAGGTGGGTGGCGTCTTGGCCGACGGGGTCGATGGCTTTCGCTTTGCGCCAGGCTTCGATGCGTTCCAGCGCCAGCGTGTCTATCGCCACCGGGTCGCGGCTCAGGTAGAGCAGGCCGGGTTGGGCGCAGTAGTTCGGGACGAAGTAGGGGCCGCCGGCGTATTGGGCGAGGGTGCCGTCCATGATGTGCAGGACGGTTTTGGGTTGGATGAGGTCGCTGGCGAAGATTTCGGCGATGGCCTCGGCGGAGGCTTCGTGGGCGTTGAGGAAGCGGCGGGTGTTGTCCACGCTGGCGAAGGACAGTGATGACACGCAGCCGGCGAGGCCGATGCGCTCGTCACTGCTCATGACGGGGACGTTGATGATTTTTGTGACACGGCGGGTGAGGAGGGCGGCGTAGTAGGAGCGATTGCTGACTTGCGGCGGGTCGGCGGGCGTGCTGCCGCTGACGGTGGCGGTGCCATTGACTTCGGGCGAGAGGTTGGGGATGAGCGGTTGGGTGCCGCTGACGGTGAGGTCGTCGGCTTGGAGCAAGTCGCTGAGTTTTTTGCCGCGAAAATCGTGGTCGCCCCAGATGAGCTGGCCGGCGATGTCGTTGAAATAAAATTTGTCGCCGGCGAATCCGGCGCCGGGGATGACGGACTGGCAGCGGTAGGGGCCGCTGCCGGCGGTGTAGCCGGCGGCTTGCAGGTCGTCGCCGAATTTGTCCCAGACGATGATGTTGCGCGCGGGGACGCTGGCGGCTTGCAGGCCGCTGGCGATGGCGTTGACGAGGGCGCGGTGGGTGCTCAGGACTTGCCCGCCAGTGGTGGTGACGTGGATGGCGACGACATCGCGCGGGGTGACGAATTGTCGCCAAGCGTCAGCGGTGGCGGTTTGATTGGTGAGGGTGAGAAGGGCGCGGTTGAAGTTGCCGGCGAGCAGTTGGTCGTTCACGCGGAACTGGTCAACGACGGCGGGGTTTTCCAGGACGACGACGCGGGATTTGCCGCCGCCGGCGGTGGCGGGGCCGGCGGGGCGCAGGGTAAACGGCTGGCCGCTGACGGTCAGGCACAAGGCGAGGCAGATTAGAAAATATTTCATGGACCGTATCACCATCAGCATAAGGCCGCGCGTCGGCAAGCACCCACGTTTAACAATAATTTCTTGCACGTATTAAACACTTGTTTAATTTTGACGAATGTCAAAGCCAAAATTGAACTGGCGGCGAGTGTTGGTAAATATGATAATTTCGGTTCCGCGCAATCGGGCGTTGTTGCAACGGACCATCGCTGAAAAAAACGCCGCGCGCGCCAACGGATTGACTAATCGTTTGTCAGCCGGAGTCACCGTCAGTGGAGACGCCCCGTGAGCAGCGGCGCGGTCAAATGCTTGGTTATCAACCTCGTGTCCGCGCAAGACCGACGCGAATACATTACGCGACATCTCGCGGCTCTCGGCATACCGTTTGAGCTTGTCGAGGCGGTGGACGGTCGTTCACTGTCAGCGGCGGAGCTGGCGGCAAATTATGACCGTCGGAAGGCGCTGCGTTATGGCAACGACCTGAGTTTGCCGGAGATTGGCTGCGCGCTTAGTCATTTGAACATCTACCGGCGGATGATTGCCGAACACATCGGTCACGCGTTGATTTTGGAGGACGATGCCAAATTGAAACCGGAGACACTGCCGGTGGTGGAAAAGTTGCGGCGACTTTATCCCGCTGACCGTGAGGCGTTGATTCTGTTGACCTACATACGACATTAC
>JAISCS010000015.1 GCA_031265365.1 Verrucomicrobiales bacterium | reverse complement strand
GGCAATTCGGCAATTCGGCAATTCGGCAATTCGGCAATTCGGCAATTCGGCAATTCGGCAATTCGGCAATTCGGCAATTCGGCAATTCGCTTAATCGCTCGCTGACGCTCGCGTTGGCACTGTCAGCGGCGCTGACAGTGAGTGTCCGCGCACAATGGACGGGTGATGCCACTGACAATGTGTACGGCAATCCCGCCAATTGGACGAATGACACGGTCAATCATCATTTCATTAACCCGGACTTGGCGAACAATGTCCAGCTGACTTTTAACAACACCTACCCCGACTTCACCGTCAGCGGTGGTTTCGTGTACACCACCACCAACGCCTTTGATTTGAACATCGGCGCTAACAACAGCGGCACCGGTCCTTACCTTTGGCTCTTCACCGGCAATGGCCCCGCGTTCACCGTGGACATCGGCGACAACACGATGGCCAACACCAACAAAACCCTCAACTTTGGCAGCACCGTCACCAGCCTCATCCTCGATTTCCAGGGTAACGACGCCGTTTTCGCCATCACTCCATCCTTGGGCACGCCCATCAACAATAACAATTATATTGACATCATGAATCTCCATGCCACCGGCAGCAACATCGGCGCGCTGACCAAGACCGGCGCCGGCACACTGACCGTCCGCGGCAATCCCTCCCAAACCTTCAATGTCAGCGGTCCGGTCACCGTCAGCGGTGGCTTGCTGAATATTTCCGTTGACGCCAACAACGCCACCGTGGCGACCACGCCGCGCATCACCGGCGCCACCGATTACCGCGTCGTCGGCCGCGCCTCCACCCTGCGCCTGTACAACGAGACAAACCTGGCCAGCACCCAAAACGTCATTGAGACCAGCTCGACGGTCACGCTGGACGGCGGTGTGTTCGCGGTGCAAGCCAGAAGCCTTGGCCTTCCCGACCAGCAGGTCGCCGAGGTGCATTTGCAGGGCGGACGCAACAGCATCGCCAACGGCCTCACTTCCAACCGAGTCGTCGGCAATGACTTCACGCTGACCATCGGCACCCTCACGCGCGAGAATTTCGCCACGGTCAATTTCTTCGGCGACCGAAGCCAACTCGGCGCCGTTGGCGCGGCCAACGCCACCTTCGTCAAGCTCACCAACAGCCAGCCCATTCTCGAAGCCCTCATTGGCGGCAGCGGCGCGGCGGGTGACAAAAACATCAGCATCCTCCCTTGGGCCACCGCCAACGCCAGCCTTAATTCCATGTGGGGCAACTGGCGTGTTGACAGCGCCGAGCCGTACAGCGGCGGTGAGTTGGTCACCTATAATGCCGCCACCGGTTTCCGCGCGCTCGCGGACAACGAATATTTTACAACCGCTGACAATGACAACTCCCTTGCCGCCGCCGGTGCCAAGGACAACATTCACATCAACTCCAACACCACCGTCAGCACCGACAAAACCGTCAACGCGATGAAAGTCAACGGCGGCAATCTCACCATCGGCAACAATAACACGCTGACCGTCACCAGCGGCGCGCTTATCACTTGGAACAACATCAGCGGTGGCACCCTAGACAGCGGCAACAACCCTTTCATCATCAGTGGCGGCAATAACCCCACCATTAGCAGTGAGCTGACCAACAGCGTCGCCGACCCCGACGAGGCCGGCCTCATCGTCGCCTACGTGAGATACTATAACGGTTGGAACCGGCTCACCCTCAGCGGCAACAACACTTACACCGGCAAGACCATCGTGCAAGGCGACCTCACCTTGAGAAACTCCGCCGCGCTGCCCAGCACTAGCAAATTACACGTGGACCTCGATGCCACCGTCCTCATCCAAAACAACGGCGCTACTGGCACTCGCATCAACACGCCAAAACTCTCCGGCCAGGGTTTGGTCAACTTCGATGGCACGCCCAACAGCTCGCCCAACCTGCTGGTCATCGGCACCGGGTCCAATGTTTATCTCACTGATGACAACAACAGCATCCAAATCGGCGCCGATGGCATCCTCGCTCCGGGCGACCTCGCGGGCGGCGCGGCGGCGACCGGCACGCTATTGCTCGGCGACAAAGTCGTGTGGGTGAATTTTCTTAAAGATTCCATTTTTCAATTCGACATCGCCAGCGCCACTGACAGTGACCTCTTGTCCTTCGCCAACGCCGCCGCCACGTTGAACTTCGCCACCGGCGCGATTATCCAGTTAAATTTCCTCAACGACTACACCCCCGCCGACGGTGACAGTTGGCAACTGGCGACCGGGTTTGACCTCACCAGCAGCAAGCTCGGCGACATCATTGTCAACGACACCATTGGCGGCATCTATGATTTGGATTTCACCGGCGGTGGACTGCAACTCACCTTCAACATCCCCGAACCCGGCACTTGGACGCTGTTGCTCACCGGCGCCGCCCTGCTCGCCATCTTCCGTCGCCGCCGCAAGTAAATTCCAAACTCCGGTCACGAAGCCGCGAAGGCACGAAGCTATAGCATTTCATTACGGCATTGGCCGAGTCCTCCGTCATCCTGAGCGTAGCCCTGAAGGGGCGCCGTCGAAGGAGCGGCCCAGCACGGACCAACAGGCTGATGACGACTAATCTGCTGACGTTCACCTAACCGCTCCTTCGACTACGCACCTGCGGCGCTACGCTCAGGATGACGGGTACTCTGCCAATGCCGTAATGAAATGCCATATGATGAATTACCATATTAAAAAAATTTCTTCGGGTCTTCGCGGCTTCGTGACTGGAGTTGTTTTTTGTGGTTAAAATACCGTGATTATGGATAACGATTGGTTGCTGGCGGGGCTGGCGCTGCTGATGGTCGCGGGCTTGGTCTGGGCGCTGGACCGGCTCGGCAAATGGCTGCGTCAGCGCCAGCGTCCGGGCTGGCGGCAAGGCCTGTTAGCATCGGCGGCGTGGCTGGCGGCGCGATGGCGCGGGCTGGGCCGACGGCGCTTGCAACATCCGCTGTTCACCAACGCGCGGCGCGTGTACGGGTTTTCCATCGTAATGCACGTGGCGGCGCTGTTGCTGGTGGGCTGGCTGGTGCGCGGCACGCCCGCGCCGAGGCCGGGCGCGTTCCAAAGCTACCAGCCCGTCGCGCCGGAATTGGTCGGGGAAGAGGAAGGCTGGCCGGGTGACGACGCCCCGCCCGCTGACGGTGACAGCGCCATCGCCGCTGACCATGACATCCGCCATTCGTCCGGCAATCAAACCGCCGCCGCGCTCCTGCCCAAGAGCGCCGTGGCTGATGTCGCGTCCGCGCACGGCCCCGCCTGGCTGGCGGGCTGGGGTGGGGCGATGTTCGGCGCGGGCACTGGCGTCACCGGCAGCGGGCCGGGCGGCGGCGGTCAGGGCCGGGGAACAGGCGGCGGTGGCAGCGGGCAACTGGGCGGGATGGAGGTGCCGCTGGCGGTGGCCGTGGTGCTGGATGTCAGCGGCAGCATGGACCCGTACCTGCGGGCGTTGCGCGAGCAAATCCGCCGCCAGTTTGCCGGCGCGCCGGTGTTCGAGTCTCCCGACTCGCGCGGTGAGTTGACCAATCCGTCGAAAAAAAACGCCGCTGGCAAAGCCGCCAAACCTCCCCCGTGGCTGACCGGCAGCGGCCCGCATTTATACGACCAAATATTGCAAGCGGCGAAGAGCCGGACGGGGCTGGAGGCAGTGTACGTGCTGTCGGATTTTCAAGATGGCGAGATGCCGGCGCACACGGCGGAAGTGGTGGCGGAATTGCGACGGCGGCGGGTGAAGCTGTATTTGTGTTACACGACCAGCGTGAAACCTTTCCCCGCGCTGGCGCGCTACGCCAGCGAGACCGGCGACTGCCAGCCCTTCGCCGCCGCGCCCCGCTGACGGTGAGTTTCAAGTTTTCCCCGCGCCGCAATCTCGCACGAAGATGCGGAGGACGCGGAGATTTTTTTGAACTATCTCGCCCTATCCCTATCCCGCCGCGCTGTTTTCGGCGTCAGCTAATTCCCCTCTCGAAGAGGGGCGGCGGCGCAGTCGACGGGGTGTTTCAGCGTTGTGAAAAAACCGCCCACCGTCAGTTTCGGCGAAATCAAGTAACAGCCACAGCGGTGCCACCAACTTAATTATCTGTCAATTATTTTTAACCTGTCCCTTAAAATCACCTCTCGCCTCAGTTTTTTCTTGGCTTCCTCCGCCGCTGATGGTGAAATTTTGTCACACTGGTCATGAAAAATTCCTTTCTCGGCAAATTGATGGAGCGCGTGGAGCATCTGGAACCGGATGAACTCAAGCGCCACTTGCTGCGCATGGCGCGGGAAAACGGTTTGCTCGAAACTGTCTTCAACACGCTGCACGAGGCTGTCGTGGTGCTCGACGCCAGCGGTCGCGTCGAGTATTGCAACCGCGCCGTTCACAAGCTGCTCCCCATCCCCGCTGACGTTCAGACCGGCGCGCCCATTGCCAAATACTTGCGCGACCTCGACTGGCCCTCGCTGTTGATGAAGGGCCAGGCCACCAACAAAACGCTGGAAATCCGCTACCCCGAGCCGCGCTTGCTGGAGTTGAACTTGCTGCCCGTCGCCGACGCTGCCACTGACGAGTTCGTCGCCATCTTCCACGACATCACGCAAAAAAGCGCCGACACCCGCGAGGTCATTGAGTCCGAGCGTCTGCACGCGCTGACGCTGCTCGCCGCCGGCGTCGCGCACGAACTCGGCAACCCCATCAACAGCATCAACATTCACCTGCAACTCATGGCCCGCGACGCCCGCCGGGCCGAGCCAAAGTTGCGCGCGAAGTTGCAGGAATCCGTCCGCGTCGCGCGCGCCGAGATGGACCGCCTCGACGCCATCATCAACCGCTTCCTGAAAGCCATCCGCCCCACGGTGCCGGAGTTCCGCGAGGCCGGCATCGGCGCGGTGTTGCGCGAGACGCTGGCCATTTTGCAAACCGAGTTGGACAATCGCAACATCATCGTCGAAATCGAAATCCCCGATCGCCTGCCCCCGCTACGACTCGACGTCGAGCAAATCAAGCAGGCGTTTTACAATCTCATCAAGAACGCCATGCAAGCGATGGACAGCAAGGGCATCCTCACCATCCACGCCGCCGCCGCTGACGATTACGTGGAGTTGTCCTTCGCTGACAATGGCCCCGGCATCTCGCTGGAGGATTTGCCGCGCGTGCTGGAGCCGTATTACACGACGAAGCGGCGCGGCACCGGCCTCGGCCTGATGATTGTGCAACGCATCCTGCGCGAGCACGGCGCGGAGTTGCAACTGGAGAGCCACAGCGGGCAGGGCACGGTCGTGCGCGTGCGCTTTCCGCTGGGAAGCAAACAAATGCGCCTGTTGGAGAACAAATGAATGAACTGCCGCCAACCCTGTTGATTGTTGACGACGAAAAAGCCACCCGCGACGGTCTGCGCCGCGCCTTGGAAGACCACTTCGACGTGTACCTCGCCGCCGATGAGAGTTCCGCTGGTAACATTCTCGAGGCGGAAAAAATTGACCTCGTGCTCACCGACCTCAAGCTCGGAGGCGACAGCGGCATGAACATTCTGGAAAAATGCCAGACGCTGTCCCCGCAGCCGCTGACGGTGATGATGACCGCCTACGGCTCCGTTGACACCGCCGTCGAGGCCATGCGGCGCGGCGCCTACGATTACGTCACCAAACCCGTCAACATTGACAAACTGGAAATGCTCCTGCTGCGCGCGCTCCGCAGCCGCAACATCGAGACCGAGAACAAACAGTTGCGCCAGCAAATTGACCATCACTACGGGCTGGAATCGCTCATCGGCAGCTCGCCGCGCATGGCGGAAATTCTCGACCTCATCCGCCAGGTCGCCGACACGCGGGTCACCGTCCTCATCCAGGGCGAAAGCGGAACTGGCAAGGAATTGGTTGCCAACGCCATCCATCACCTCAGCGCGCGCAAAACCAAGCCGCTGCTCGCCGTGCATTGCGCCGCGCTGTCGCCGCAGTTGCTGGAGAGCGAGTTGTTCGGCCACGAGAAGGGCGCGTTCACCGGCGCGATGGAAAAACGCATCGGCCGCTTCGAGCAAGCCAACCACGGCACGATTTTCCTCGATGAAATCGGCGAGATTGACGCCGCCACCCAGGTCAAGCTGCTGCGCGTGCTCGGCGAGCGCAAGTTTGAGCGCGTCGGTGGCAACAAAACCATCGAGGCCGACGTGCGCGTCATCGCCGCCACCAACAAAAACTTGGCGCTGATGGTGCGGGAAGGGACGTTCCGCGAGGATTTGTACTATCGGGTCAACGTCGTCACCATCGAGTTGCCGCCGCTGCGCGAGCGCAAGGAGGACATCCCGCTGCTGGCCGCCGCGTTCCTCGCCGAGTTTTGCAAGGAAAACGGCAAGCCCGCGTTGCGTTTCAGCCCCGCTGCCAATGACGCCCTGCAACGCTACCAATGGCCCGGCAACGTCCGCGAGCTGCGCGCCGCCGTCGAGCACGGCGTGGTCCTCTGCCGCGACAAGGAAATTCTGCTGAAGGATTTGCCTCCCGCGCTCAAGAACAACGACACCCCGTTGCTGGTCACCAACACGCTGAACTTGACCGAGATGGAAAAAACCTCCATCGTCCGCGCCTTGGAGCAAAGCGACCAAAACCGCACAGCGGCGGCAAAGTTGCTGGGCATCAGCCGCCGCACCCTGCACCGAAAGTTGAACGAGTATCATTTGGAATGATAATTCAAATTCCCCTTCCGTGAAGGGGTGGCGCGGAGCGACGGGGTAGTTCAGCGTTTGGGGCTGGGTCCCTGTTAACGCTGAACTACCCCGTCCGCTCCGCGGTCACCCCTTCACGGAAGGGGAATTATGCTGCGCTTACCACACGCCACCGCAATTCCACTGTTCACGGGATAGAACCATATTTTTAGTCGAGGGAGTTATAGTTAAAAAACTCTGGTCACGAGGCCGCGAACGTAAATTCCCCTTTACGGAAGAGAAATTAGTTGACGCGGGCTAGTAGCTTGCCGCCGGGGTGGACGTTGATTTCCCCGACGGCGAGCCGGTGGGTGGCGACGTGGCCGTCGGCGTGGATTTGCAGACGCCCGCTGATGGTGAGTTGGCGCGTTTCCACTTTGCCGTGTATCTCGGCGGTCTTGAACGTCAGCGGCCCCTCGCTGTATAACGTCGCGCCCGTGCTGACGTGCAGGTGCCCGCCCTCGGCGCCGCCGTAGAGTTTGGCGTGGCCGCCGACGGTGACGCTGCCGCGGCTTTGCAGTTTGCATTCGCAGCGGCCGAGGATGCGGATGTTTTCCGCCTCGGCGCGGGAGCCGCTGAACAGGCAGCGCGGGCCGATTTCCAAGTCGCCATAGGTGCTGATGGCGGCGCCGGTCTCGCGGTCGAGCTGGTGATTGCGGAGGTCGAGGTACGTGGAGCAGAACGCGCACTGCCACGCCGTGGCCTCGTGGTGCACTTGCAATTCGTGGTGGCAGTGTTGGCAGATGATGGTGCGGCGCTCGACGGTGTAGGCCCGGCGGGCTTTGCGCGGCGACTCGCCGGCGGTGAGCGGAATGCGTTCGCCGCATTGCTGGCAGTAGGTGGCGTTGGCGCTGGGGTAGTCGTGCTGCTGGTGCCGGCACGCGGGGCAGGTGACGAGGATTTTTTTGGGGCCGTGGTTGGGGTGGCGCAGCATGGTGGCGGGGGGTTAGGATTTTGATTTGAGGTTGAGCGCGAGGCTGTGTTCGTCGCCGCCGATGGCGAGCAGGCCGGTGAAGCGCGCGCCGGGGACCACCAGCAGCGCGCCGGCGGTGATGTTGCCGCGCACGGTGGAGTGGTCTTTGAGCGCGACCTCGCCGGTGGCCTCGATGTCGCCGAGGACGCGGCCCTCGATGCTGAAAGCGGTGCCGCGCAGGTGGCCGGTGATGTGGCCGCCGGGTTCCAGCCACAACTCGCCTTCAGCGTGCAAGTCGCCCTCCAGTCCGCCGCCAAAGTAGCCCGCTGCCGTGGTGCGCGCCGTGCCGCGTAGTGACACGCCGGCGGTTGTCAACTGGGTCAGTCGCGGCTTGAGGAGCGGGGCGACGACTTGACGGCGCAGGTTGAATATTTTTTTTAGCAATGACATGGCGGTTAACTTTGGAAAAATTGTAGCTGCTTTTTGGTGGGGTAAAATGTTAAACTTCGCCGTGCGCGAGGAATTATTGGAGCAACTCAGGCCGGATTTGGATGACGCGGGGTTTGGTGCGAGCGCCTTGCGCTTGCTCCGGTGGCAGGCGCGGGCGAATCCGGTGTACGCGCGGTTTTTGGAAAACTTGAGTGTTGACCCGGCGGCGGTGGCGTGTTGGCGGGATTTCCCGGCGCTGCCGGTCAGTGCCTTTCGCGGGCAGGCGGTGTGTTGTTTCCCGCCGGAACAGGCGCGGGCGGTGTTTGTCACCAGCGGCACCACGGGCGGGCCGGGTGGCCGGCATTATTTTGATGATTTGTGTTATTATGAAAAGTCCCTGGCGGCGGGGTTTCAAATGTTCCTGCCGGATTTGCGCGGGCACCGCTGGCTGTCGTTGGTGCCGCCGCTGGCGGTGCGGCCGGAGTCGTCGCTGGGGTATATGATTGATTATCTGGGCCGTGTTGTGCCGCGCGAGGAGTGTTGGTCGTTTTGCGACGGCGCGTACGGGCTTGATTTTGCCGGCCTCGCCCGCGCGTTGACCGCCGCCGAAGGTAAGGGGCAGCCGGTCGCGTTGTTTGGCACGTCGTTCGCGCTGGCCGCCGCCGGTGAGTTTTTTCAGGAGCGGGGCGCGGGCTGGCGGCTGGCGGGCGGCAGTGTGGTGTTTGACACGGGCGGGTACAAGGGGCAGCGGCGGGCGTTGACGGCTGGGGAGTTGCTGGGACTCATGGCCGGCGTCTTCGGTTTCGCCGCCGACAATATGTACAACGAATACGGCATGACCGAATTGTCCACACCCGGTTACGCCAAGCTCGGCGAGGGCATTCACCGGTTTCCGCCGTGGTTGCGCGTGGTCATCCGCGACCCGCTGACGAGGCGGGTTTGCGCGCCCGGCGAGAAAGGCTTGGTGCAGTTCTATGACCTCGCCAACACCGGCAGCGTGATGGCCATCGGCACGCTCGACACCGCCGTGTATGAGCGCGATGGCATTCGTTTGCTAGGGCGTGTGGCGGCGGATGATTTGCGCGGCTGCTCGCTGCCGTATGAGGTTTAAGGCGTTGACGGCTCCCACTCCCCCAGCCACCACGCCGCCTCGGCCACGATGGTCCCATGCCCCGCGTCCGGCAGCGAGTGAAACACTGCTGTCGGCAACAATCCGGCCAACTCCCGCCCCATGACCGGCGGCACCGTGTCGTCCTTCTCGCCGTGTACAATGATGACCGTCGGCGGCGTGGCGCGCGCCGCCAGCGCGGTCATCGCCGCCCGATTGTCAAACTCATGCCGCAACAGCCACGGCGTCCGCAGGCCGTAAAACAACTGCTGCAAGTCACTGACGCTCGTGTATGGCGCCAGCAATAACACCCGCTCCACCGCGTCGTGCCGCGTGGCGAATTGCAGCGCCGGCCCCGTCCCCAGCGAATAGCCGGCCACGCCCAACCGGGCCGGTGTCACCCCGCGCTCGCGCAGCGCCGCCAGCGCGCCATCGGCGGACTCCTGAATCCGCGCCGGTGAAGGGCGCCCCGTGCAAAAGCCAAAGCCCGGATAATCCACCAGCAAAAATCCCGTCCCCGCCACCCGCGCCTGGTCCAGCAGCGGCAGCCACCACGCGGCCAGGCTGCCATGCCCGCTGAATATCACCCACAACCGCTCCGGCGACTGGCCATCGGCGGGCGGCAAATAAAAAGCGGTTTGCCGTCCGGCGGAGGTGGCATAATCAAAACCGCGCGGCGCTTTGGAAAAAGTGGCGGGATACCGCAGCGGCCCCCCGTACAGCAACCGGACTTGCAACCAGTCGTTCAGCCACCACGCGCCGGGCATCAGCGCCAGCGCTACCGCGCTTGCCACCAGCCACGCGCGCGGGGAACAGCACCAGCCTCGCGGATTTGATTTCATCGCGAGAAAGTATGTCGTCGCGCGCCGCCGGCAATCAAGCGCGAAAAAAAACATCCGCCGCCGCCGCTCACGGTGAGGAACCGCTTTTTTCTTCCTTCAACACGTACACGATTTGCCCGCCGTCATCGTCAGCGGCTGGCGGCGCAGGCTGGAAAAGTCGCGCAAGGTTCTCCGCCAGCTTTTTCCCGATGCCGGGCACCGCGCGCAACTCGCCGACCGTCGCCCGCCGGATTTTCTCCACCGAGCCGAAATGTTTCAGCAACGCCAGCTTCTTCGCCTCGCCCATGCCCGCGCATTCATCCAGCTTGCTCGCGCTAATGCGTTTTTTCATCAACAATTGGTGATAACCGTTGGCGACGCGGTGCGCCTCGTCGCGGATGCGTTGCAACAGCCGCAGCGCCCCCGACTCGCGCGGCAGCACCAGCGGGTACGGCGTGCGCGGACGGTAAATCTCCTCGTTCTTCTTCGCCAGCCCGACGATGGGTTGCGCGAACATGCCGAGCTTGTGCAACTCCGCCCGCGCCGCGCTGAGCTGCCCCTTGCCGCCGTCCACGACGATGAGGTCCGGCGTCTTGCCGCCCTCGCGCAGCACGCGCGCGTACCGCCGCCCGACCACCTCGGCCATGCACGCGAAATCGTTTTGCCCCTCGACCGTCTCGATTTGATAGCGCCGGTAACGATAGCGGTCGGGCCGCCCGTTGCGGAAGCACACCATCGCGGCGACCTTGTGCGTGACGGAGATGTTGGAAATGTCGAAGCACTCGATGAGCGCCGGCACGGCGGGCAGTTGCAGCGCGTCGCGCAACTCCTCCAGGTCGCGTTCGGGAATCACCGTGCTCGGCAGGTCGCGCGTGAATTTGCGGCCCGACCTCGTGGTGGCGCGAATGTCGGCGAGCAGGTTGCGGAGCGTCGCCGCTTTCTCGAAGTGCAGCGCCGCCGCCTGCTTGCGCATTTCCTGCTCCAGCGCTTGCAACATCTCGGTCGTCCGGCCCTCCAAAAATTCGCACGCCTGCCGCGCGCGGTCGAGGTACCCGGCGCGGCTGATTCTTTGCACGCACGGCGCGGAGCAATTTTTGATGATGTGGTCGAGACAGTGCTTGAAATCCTTCTCCGTCGGCAGCAGCGGCGCACACGAGCGCAGGCCGAATTTTTTCTTCATCAGGTTCACCGTGCCGCGCAATGCCGCTGAATAGGCGAACGGCCCGAAATACTGGCAGCCGTCGTCCTGCTTGAGGCGCGTGAATTGAAAGCGCGGGAACGGGTCGCTGAGGTTGACCTTGACCATCAGCAGTTGTTTGTCGTCGCGGAAGCTGATGTTGTACTTGGGCCGGTATTCCTTGATGAGCCGGCCCTCAAGGATGATGGACTCGGCGTCGCTCTTGACCGTGTGCGTTTCCAAGTCCCAGATGCTGTCAATGAGCGCGCGCGTTTTCAAGTCCGCCCGCATCCGCCGCGACGGCTGGAAATATTGCCCCACGCGCCGCCGCAAATCCTTCGCCTTGCCGACGTAGATGACGTGGTTCAGCCGGTCCTTGTACAAATACACGCCGGGCTTGTGCGGCAAGTCGCGCACCTTCGGCATCAGGTCGGGGCGTTGGTGGTTCACCGTGAAAGCATAGCGCGGAGCGTCCGTGAAAGGCGCGAAAAATCAGCAAAATAAAAAGATTAAAAAGTTTGCGCCCGGCGATTTGCGCTATGATTATTCCATGAACCTATTGCGTGGTCTGCCGCTGCTCTTGTTATTTGCCGCGCCGCTGGCAGTGACGGCGGGGCAACACGTTCAGGCGGAATTGGTCGGCGAGACGCTGACGGTGACGCCGGGGCAGCCGTTCACCGTCGCGCTGCATTTCAACATCGCGCCCGGCTGGCACACGTACTGGCGCGACCCCGGCGCCGCGGGCTTGCCGACCAAGCTGGCGTGGACCGCGCTGCCGGAAGGTTTCACCGTCAGCGACATCCACTGGCCCGCGCCGCAACGCTTCACCGTCGGCGGGTTGACCAGTTACGGTTACGCAAACGAGGCGTGGCATTTGATAACGGTCACGCCGCCGAAAAATTTGCCCGCTGACCGTGACCTCGTTTTCCGCGCCACCGCCGACTGGCTTGAATGTGCCGACCTCTGCGTCCCCGGCACGGCGGATTTGTCGCTAACGCTCACCGTCAGCGCCCGCGCCACCCCCACGCCGCAATTCGCCGCCATCCAAGCCGCGAAAAAATTAGTACCCGCTGACCGTGAAAAAACTCCCGCCGCCTTTCCGCTGATGCTGACCTTCGCGTTTCTCGGCGGCTTGGTGTTGAATTTAATGCCATGCGTCTTCCCCATCCTCGGCGTCAAAATCCTCGGCTTCATCAACCAAGCCGGTCGGGACAAAAAACAAATTATCCGGCACGCGCTGCTGTTCACCGCCGGCATCCTCGTTTCGTTCTG